>DAXG01000036.1 GCA_002506275.1 Euryarchaeota archaeon UBA259
TCGATGTCGTTGGCATCAATATCGGATGTGTCGATGCTTTGAATGGCCTTATCTTTCCAACGCACAGCTTGACCGACATCGCCCTGGAGTCGTTCAAGCATGGAATAAAGAGTATCGTAATCTAAGGGTTTTTTGAGGTACAAATGGATGTCAACATCAATAGCTGATTCAGCGCACATGAGTACCGCCTGCCGGGATTTCGAGCAACGAGGGTTGTGATACAACACAGGCATGATTATGCCAAGAATGAAGACATTAAAGTGGTTGCCAAACAATCCTCAAACCAATTCCGTCGGTTTTTTGTTGTTGGGGGGCTGAACCGCGAGATGAACAACGAGTCGAATCAGATTCGGTGAACCATGAGCCGCCTCTGTGGACCCTTCGCGGTGAATCTCCTTTGAATGGGGTTTGTTGTGGTGTATGGAGTGAGTAGTCAGGCGAGAAGGCGTCTTGGCACCATTCACTTACTTGGCCATGTAAGTCAAGAAACCCCCAAGGATTTGCTTTTTTTTGTCCAACTTCGCGTGTTGATGCACCCGAATTTCCAGCGTGCCACCCATAATCATTCAGTTCACTGTCGCGGTTGCCAAACGCCCAACGCGTGGTCGTTCCAGCCCTGGCCATGTATTCCCATTCTGATTCAGACGGCAATCTCCATTCCCCTGTAAATCCAAGTCGCTCAGTGCCTTGGTCTAATTCGTTTAACCGAGAAATGAATTCTTGACAATCGTCCCAAGAAACTTGTTCAACAGGTCTCAATCCTGCCGCCCAACCCTCAGTGAAAGCCGATGGGTTGACATCCATGATGGCTTGCCAATGCGCCTGGGTAACCGGGCGTTCACCGCAAAAAAATGGTTCAAGAATAGACACATGATGAGAAGGCTGTTCTGAACGCGTCCCCTTTGAATCTCCCATCAGAAATTCACCGGGTTCGACTAAAATGTATCGTCCACCGTACTCGTCATCGAAGTAGGGCCGTGAATCCGACATGGAATCACTCGTCTTGAGAGTTCATCATCACTGCGGTATTGAGGACAGCGTCGACAAGTGAATGCATACGTTCAACCGTTTTTGGGTCGCTAAGTTGGCCATTCTCGTCAAATGCCTCTTTGACATGACCCACGGAAAGTTGCTCAGGAACAGGCCATGCATGAAGCCAGCGTAGCATGATGCGCATGTGATTGAGGGTGTTGGCATTTTGAATCCCCCCTAGGGTGCTCATGAGCCCGAATGCTTTGCCTCCGACATGCTTGTCATACAACCAATCGAATGTATTCTTCATGACCCCGGACATGGTGCCGTGATATTCAGGGGAGCACACTAAGAATGCATCGCATTCCGCTGCTAATGATTGAAATTCTTTGACATTTGCGTTTTCCCAACATCCGTCCTCACCCACGAACGGCAACGGTTTTTCATTGCAATCCCAAAAAATGACTTCGGCACCCTTCGAACGTGCGTAATCGAGAGCAAGATTCACCATCATGCCGCTTTTTGATGTAGGTCTGTACTCTCCTGATAGGCCAAGAATTCGCATATTCGATGTACTCATACCCTTGACTTGGGCCGGAGGTTTTTGAATATAGTGTCCATAATGGTAGGACAACAAGAAGCAATGCTTATGCCGGTCGGTTATCCGCTTTGGTATGGTGACACCATGGAAGAGACAGGTAATCCTCCCGGCGATTCAAATGCAGTTTCTGAAGCTGTAGCAGAATCAATGGCCGCAGCATTGCGTTCAGCAGGTCTCGGCGATATGATTGAGCATGTCGAGGTTAAACAAATGGGGTATTCTGAAAATGTTCTTGAACGCGTTATCAAGCAACACGACATAAAAGACCGTGAAGGATTCCTCACATTCGCCCACACCATGGACGAAAACGACAACAATTATCTCAGCGAAGATGAACTTCAAAATGCTGCCAAAAAATGGCATGGTATGAAATCTCAAGAACCATCTGAGCCTCAAGTGGATGAAGAGAATACCATCGAATACCTCCTTCAACTCGGAGAGGAATGTTCTCGTAAAAACGACTCAAAAGGGGCATTGTCAGCGTTTAACAAGGCGATTGCCTTAGATCCATCCTGCGACATGGCCTGGTTTAACCGAGGTGTGCTTCTTGAAGCAGAACAAGATGCCCGTGGTGCCCGTCAAGCATTCCAAATATGCCTTGATATCAATCCGAACAATGCTCCAGCAACGGCGAACATCGCCACACTCTTGGAACGAATTGGTGATGATGCCGCTGCATACGAAATGGCGGTCAAAGCACTCGCTTTTTTCCCCGGACACCCTATGCTTCTCGACGTCAAAACACGTTGTGCTGAAAGCGCAATCAAAATGCCAATTGAAAATATGCCGATTCAAGAACCAACGCAGACCTTTGATGAGGTCGAAGTTGAGAAAGTCATGAAGGAAGCAGGTGTTACCGATAAAGAAGCAGTCTTGGCTGAAGCTCTTCACCATGATTCCGATTCAAATCAACACCTCGAATATCAAGAACTCAAATCAGCTGCTTCAGTCGTCGCAGCAACACAAGAAATCCAGCAGGTCATCGAAAAGACCGAGGTGCCTGAACCGGTTGCTCCTGAGCCAGTGACCGAAGCAGTCGAAGAACAACCGTTGAACCTTGACGAACTTGTTGAAGAAGCAACCGGAATGATTCGTGCAGGAGACGCCAAGGGAGCACTTGAGATATTGAGCCCCCACCTCAAAACAATAGGGGCACAGCATGCAGGTGCATGGAGAATTGCAGGCGGGGCCATGGCTCGAATGGAACTCGATGACCATGCCATTTCAGCACTCGAGCATGCGCAGTCGCTTGACCCAAACCAAGGCTCAGGCTGGTTTAATCTTGGTTCAATTCACCAACGAAGAGGCAGTAACGATGAAGCGATACAGTGTTACCTAAGGGCAATGGATGTGCAAGCGGATTATCTCAAGGCAGCGGTTAAATGCAGCCAACTGTGCCATGCTACCGGTGATATCGAAAACTTCCTCAACTCGAGTCGAACAGTCCTTCGTCTCGACACAAAGAATCCTGTTCGTGAAGAATTTATTCGCGTTCTGGTCGAATTAGCCGAAGGAGAAGCAAATGTATTGGAGAGCGTGCAAGGAATACCTCCAACACTGCCTGAAGGCCCACATCTTGCTACTGAAGCCATTGAATATTTGGGCCCTGGTCACACTGCAATGCACGCCCGAGCCTATACGGCTGCAAAGAACAATGTTCAAGCGGTCACCATCTGGAAATCCATGATTAAACAGGACGGTGAAAACCCTGATATTTGGCGCGGATTAGCCCGCTCACTTGAATCTGCAGGTGACTTGGCAACCGCAGAAAAATGTCACAGGAAAGCCGATGCACTCGGAGGAGTTGCTGTCCAATCGATCGTACATGAGGATGTTACTCCAACACCGATTCACCAACCCGTTGAGGCAGAACCAGTTCCAGTACCGGTGCCAAGCATCGTTGCGGCTCCTGCTCCAGTACCCGTCCCAGCACCGGCTCCTTCCCCTGTCATGCAAGATCCACAAGAAGATCAAGCGGATTATTACATGAATGCACTTGGACTGCAAACTCCAGTTAAACAATCTTCACCCGAGGTGGTTCAAGAAACGATTGCTGACTCGACATCTCTTTTGACTGAGTCAGCGAATTTACTATCGCAACGTGAGCCGCTAATGGAAATCAACGAGCCAGAACCTCAATCTTCATTCGACCTTACCCAGGCTGCAGCGGATGCACAACGCTTGGTGTCGGTATCGGCAAATGCTGAGGTGGATTCAAGTTCAGTTGCAAACCAAGATATTGCTTGGTACAACCAAGGCGTTGGTCTCATCTCTGATGGCAAGTATAAGGAAGCACTCTCATGTTTTGACCGCGCCCTACCATCCTTTACTGGAAATGAAGAAATGCTCATACGAATACTTAACGGCAAGGGTAATGCGTTCTACTATCTTGAAGAATACCCAAAGTGTGTTGAATCATACCACCAAGCAATGCTCATACGGCCATCAGAGGTTCAAGGTAAAACGCTCTACAACATGGGCAGCGCATATGCCGAGATGGAGCGTTATCCTGATGCCATTAAATGCTTTGAACAGTCGGTTCCACGCGGACTTAGCCCAGAAGAAATTAAGCGGGCAAAAGAACAAATACGCCGGTGTGGTATATTGCACAAGGAAGTCGAACGAAAAAATAAACGCCGATAACCGGGTTTTACGCTCTATTTTAGAAACAGGTTCATAGAGAAGTGGTGAGTGGACGAAACATGGACTGCGGAACCTGCGAAACATCGAGCCCTGTGCAGTTGATGACTCCGGAAGTTGTCAACGTCAATTTGAGTATCTCCAATAAGGCTCAAGAAATGCTCTCCGATGCCTTTGGAGACGACCGTTCTATGGCGCTCTTAGTCGGCGTTCTATCCGGAGGATGCTCTGGCTATATGTACGATTTACAGATTGTCGAAGAAACAGACCAAAGTTGTCAAGAAATCACTGTCGATGGTTTCAAGGTTCTCGTGCCAAACGCGTCGAGTCACCTCCTTGACGGAATCGAAATTGATTACGTTGACCGTCTCATGGGCGGCGGATTCAAAATCAACAACCCAAATGCGGAATCATCTTGCGGTTGTGGCGAATCATTCTCTTGAGGTGAGTTCATGCCGCTCGTGGCTTATCCCGACGCTGCGCTTACAATTTGGCAAGGTAAGGATGCCCTCCAATTTATAGATGGTTTGTCAACAAACAAAATGGTCGACATGATGAAAGGACAACTCGTGCAAACCGTGTTCACCTCATCTCAAGCAAAGATCATTGATTTTGTCACCGTCTTCCACATGGGTGAAGTGTTGGCAGTACAATGCCATCAATCAAAACTACAGAACCTGTTGAATCACGTCTTGCCACGGATACTCGGACAGGATGTAACGATTACCGACGTTACAGAACGAAATCAGTTTGCTGTTGAATACGAAGTCAAAAATGAACATGTCGGGACATTTATCTCAGTCAACAATGTGACGTATGGACGTACAGAATCAAACTTGAACATCGTGATAGCATCGAAGGAAAATACATTACAGCACAGCGGTACAATCGCTGAATTTGATGCGTGGAGAATAGAAAACCTCGTGCCGTGGAATAACCACGAAATTACCATTAAAAACCATCCACTTGCAGCAGGTCTGAGTAAATTTGTTCACCCAGCGAAAGGGTGCTACATTGGTCAAGAAATTCTAGCTCGGATGGTTTCAAGAGGCCGTCAAGGCAAAAACCTTGTACGTTGCAAAAATTCGGAAGTGGATGATAAACTGATTACTACCCGGGGAGAAATATACTCGCTGGGTATTGTTCGTGCCATTCAGTAACCGAGAAGTTCCTTCAGTTGTGACTTGTAGAAGTTACCAGAGCCTTGCAGTGATTCAAGTTCGCCTTCAGACAGTTCAAGTTCCAGAATCCGTTCAATACCGCCTGCACCAAGAATAACTGGCACACCAATGTAAACATCATCAAGCCCGTACTGACCGGTAAGATGGGCCGAAGCAGGAATGAGTCGCTTCCGGTCGTTAAGCACGGCTTCAGCCATGACTGCAGCTGCAGAGCCTGGGGCATAAAATGCAGAACCACGTTCGAGTAGTTTGACGATTTCACCACCGCCCGATGCGGTTCTCTTACAAATGGCATCAATTGTTTCTTCATCGAGTAAGTGAGTAATTGCGATGCCACCAACGGTGGTGAAACGTGGGAGTGGAACCATGGTATCACCGTGACCGCCAAGGACCATTGCCTGAACATCCTCTTCGGAACATCCAACTGCCTGTGCAACAAAGTGAGTCATGCGCGCACTGTCGAGAACTCCTGCTTGACCACAAACACGGTTTGCAGGAAATCCTGTCACCTTTTGCATATGGTACGTCATCAAGTCAAGTGGGTTCGTGACCATGACAATTGTAGAGTCCGGGGCATGATCTCGAATACCTTCGCCAACTTGCTGAACAATACCTGCATTCTTGGCAATCAAATCTTCACGGGTCATACCCGGTTGGCGAGGGAAACCCGAGGTGACAACAACGACACTGGCACCTGCAATATCGTTGTAATCGGAGGTACCGGTGATTGAACCATCGTAATTCAAGACCTGACCGTTTTGAGACATATCCAGCGCTTTTCCTTTGGCAAAACCTTCGTAAATATCAAGCAAGACAATATCGGCAATTTTCATCTGTGCAAGTACAAATGCGCATGTTGCTCCAACGTTTCCGGCTCCAATTACTGCAATTTTTCTTCGATGACTGGTCATAATATATCCCTCGATAAACTTTCCAACACTCGACCATCAATAAGCAACATGGTCCAACGCCTTGGAGACAGACAACAGAACACGAGAATATTCATGTTTTTGACAGAATTATATCACCCTTCTAGAGCGTGTTCTCTAAGAACCCCCTCTTTGTGGCAAGAACATCCCCCGTCGTATCGATGCGACAATCGGGGCTCGAGGAAGTTGTATGAAACTTGGAGTACCAATGGAACCAGAAGGCGAAACGAGAGTTGCGATAACTCCTATGAGCATGAAAAAATTGCTCAAGGCTGGCTTTGAAGTACACATTGAAAAGGGTGCAGGCGCTTCGTCAAACTATGCAGATTCTGCATACGAAGAAGCAGGCGCAAAGGTTGTATCACGCAGTGATGCGCTTGCATGCGACACTATTATTTCGATTCGTTATCCAGGACTGGACGGTATTTCCAAAGGCACACGTATTGCTTGTGTTGCAGACCCCTTTCGACACCCTGAGCATGTCAATGAATGCATAGCGGCAGGTGTGACGCTGCTTTCAATGGACATGATTCCTCGGAGACTTTCTCGTGCTCAGTCGATGGACGTCAATTCGAGTCAAGACAATCTGGCTGGCTACAAGGCTGTTCTACTCGGAGCTGCTCATGTTCCAAAGGGCATTCCAATGATGACCACATCAGCAGGAACCGTACGGCCAGCGAAAGTGGTCATTATGGGCAGTGGTGTCGCAGGATTACAAGCGATTGCTACTGCTAAGCGATTGGGAGCAGTCGTTTACGCATCAGATGTTCGAAAGTCGGCCGCTGAGCAAATTGAATCGGTCGGTGGACGATTCATCGAAGTCGACGGCATGGATGACTTTGAAGATGAATCAGGCTATGCAAAGCCACTCACTCCAGAGTTTATTCAAAAGGTCAACGATACGGTCTGCGGTGTGGCTGCAGATGCTGACATCATCGTAACGACGGCTCGTATTTTCGGTCGTCCAGCACCAATTACCGTCCCATCAAGCGCCATCAAGACGTTCAAATCTGGTGCAGTGGTTGTCGACATGAATGCCGACGTGGGCGGGAATTGTGAAGACACTGAAACAGGCAAAATCATCACGACCAAAAACGGCGTTATCGTTGTGGGGACATCGAATCTTCCCGGCACTTTAGCAACAACTGCGAGCATGTTGTATTCAAACAACTTGACAACATTCATCACTTCGTTGGTCAAAGACGGCGAACTCACGATTAACGATGAAGACGACATTTTAGTCGGTGCACCTGAAGGATCTGATTTCTATGTCAACGGCATGGGAGGAGTTCTTCTCTGCCATGAGGGTGCCTTGCATCCAAAACAAACACGCCTTGGAGGTGTTCTCTGATGGAGCCCGCATTCTTAATTGGAAACGTTACACTGTTTATACTCGCTATTTTCCTCGGATTCGAATTGATTACAAAGGTTCCAGCAACCTTGCACACACCTCTAATGAGCGGTGCAAATGCTATTTCTGGTATCAGTATTATTGGCGCATTGTTTGGTTCAAATGTTGCGTTCGATGGCGGAGCAACTGCTCTTTCGGGACTACTTGCGTTTGTCGCAATCGTCCTTGCGATGATCAATGTGGTCGGTGGATTTGCCGTTACCAACAGGATGCTCAACATGATTGCTGGAAAGAAGCGCGGAGGTGCTTGAAATGGAAGATTGGGTCTCTGTTGGATATTTGATTTCCGCAGCACTGTTCATTTTTGGACTGAAAAAGCTCGGACACCCCAAGACTGCACCGTTTGGTAATCAACTCGGCGCCATGGGTATGCTCGTTGCTGTCATCACGACCGTTGCGCAAATGCAACTCACGGGTGATGGGGTTGTTGACTGGACACTCATCGCTGGTGGACTTGTACTTGGGTCACTGATTGGTTATTGGATGGCTGTCAAGGTCGAGATGACCGGGATGCCGGAACTGGTTGCATTGTTCAACGGTTTTGGCGGTGCAGCATCTGCCCTTGTTGCTCTCTCAGAAATTCAAAAGTACATTGCCGAGCCTGATATCGTTCCAACTGGACTTGAAATTACCGTCACTATGATCGCTGCTGGCTTGTCTGCACTCGTTGGATGGATGACCTTAACGGGTTCTTTACTCGCAATGTACAAACTCAAAGGTGGAATCGAAGTCTTTGGAAAATGGATTCGCACGCCTACGTGGGGTCCAACATGGCTCAATCCAGTCAAGGTACTCTTGTTCCTTGCAGTCATCGCACTCATCGTTGCAAGCATCGATGACCCAACCAACGAGCAATACCTTTGGGGAATCATTGGTATTTCATGTATCCTCGGCATCATACTTGTTCTCCCGATTGGAGGAGCAGATATGCCGGTGGTCGTTTCGTTGCTCAATTCTCTTTCAGGAATTGCAGCTGCTTTCACTGGATTTATCATCGGCAATTCGGTGCTCATTATCGCTGGTTCATTGGTCGGGGCTTCCGGGCTCATCCTGACCTTCATCATGTGCAAGGCAATGAATCGAAAACTCATCGATGTATTGTTCAAGTCATTTGGCGGTGATGGTGAGAAGCAGTCACTCACACGCACCAAGATTGGCTCCGATGCAGATGAAGTTGCCATGATGCTCGATGGTGCTCAGAAAGTCATCATCGTCCCGGGTTACGGAATGGCCGTATCCCAATGCCAGCACGCTGTCAAAGAGTTTGCAAACCTCATGGAAGAGAAATTCGACACGGAAATCAAATACGCCATTCACCCCGTAGCAGGGCGAATGCCGGGGCACATGAACGTCCTACTGGCTGAAGCGAATGTACCGTACGAGCAACTCATTGAAATGGATGAAATCAACAGTGAATTCCCAGAATGTGATGTCGCCCTCGTGATTGGTGCGAACGACACTACCAATCCTGCCGCCCGAAGTGGAGAAGGACCTTTGGCAGGAATGCCAATCATCGATGCAGACAAGGCACGTACTGTAGTGATCATCAAGCGTTCACTCTCCGTTGGTTACGCAGGAGTCGATAACGACCTGTTTTACATGGACAAGACCATGATGCTCTTCGGCGACGGTAAGGCTATGATGGGCGATTTGAACACTGCAGTAAAAGAAATTTGAAGTGATTGATATCAGTTCAATTCATGCCCCTTAGGGGCATGGTGAAAAGGAACGTTCAAAGGGCGGCGGTGTGTCGAAAGCAACAGGTGGGACCATGCTATCACGCAACTCTCGATTCTTGATACTTGGATTGATTGGACTGCTCTTGATTGCACCCGCTCTCGCCATGCCAGGAGGGCCTCCTTGGAAGAGTGGAGATAACCTCACCGTCGAAGTGGGATGTACGTGTCACGGCGATGGTGCTGCTTCCAGCGAAGTGGTCGTTTCAATTTCTGGCGTCCCACGAGCATACACTCTTGACCAATCGTATGAATTTACAATTTCACTTCAACATGCATCCAACGAACTGGGAGGATTCATGCTTTGGGATTACAACAACGGTGCACTTACGCCCGGTGAAGGTTCACAATCGGTTGCTGAAGAACCAGGCGCACTCTCACAATCCGCTGTTGGAAACGATTGGGTAGTCACGTGGACTGCACCGAGTTCAGATGTAGGAATCATTCCATTCCAACTCGTAGGTAATGCGGTCAATGGAAATGGAAACTTCGATGCAGGAGATACGTGGAATATTGTATCCTTTTCCATCAGCCCTCCAGATACAGCAACCAATGACAACGACGAAAACCTCGCACTCCGCACCATTAGCGTCGGTGATTACGAATCTCTGTTTGTTGCTGTAGAAGACCCTGAAGCGGTGGAAGCAGAACGACAAGAAGAACTCGCAACCCTGTTCTTTGACGAAGGAAACATCTACTACTTTTTCTCTCTTTCAATTATTATTGTTGCAGCTGTTATACAAGGTGAATTCTACGAACGCAAGTTTGGAGGAGGACCTGAACACCTCGATAAGAGTCTTGCTATACCTCAAGGCGTTCGTCGCAGTGCTGTTTTCGCAGTGCTGCTCATCGGGTTCGCATGGACGGTTGACAACGACCAATCTTGGGAAGTACTGCTCAGTATGGCTATGCTCACACTATGGGCATTTTTTGGCGTGTACAGAACCATTGTTCAAGCACGCGCTCCGGCACAGTCCAAAGACCTCGTGTGAATCTCCTACTCCTCCAAAGGAACTGAGGGAATCCTATGTCTCTGCAACTCGAATTGGACCAAGAGAGACATATTCAAGAGCACTTGAATGAACTTACTTCTCGGACAACTCTTGTTTTCTTTTTAGCGACCGTTTTCACATTGGGATGGCTAACGCAAATCGACCAAATATTAGATGTGCTGCTAAGCCGTTTGAATCCGTGTGATGATGGTTGCCTCAACCTCTATGACCCAGCCCGATGGAGTGCAGTTCGGTGGATGAGTTCTGCAATATTGGGTGTTGCGACAGCGGCGCCATTGGCATTTTATAACGGCTGGAAATTCGCTCGGCCAGGACTTCTACCAACTGAACAGCAATGGGTTAAATCGTGGTTTCTTGGCGGTAGCATTACGCTTGTTCTGGCAGTACTAACAACGGTGGGGTTCCTGTTTCCTTTTCTGTTTGAAACCGGTCACCAAACCCACGAATCCATGCAACTGGATGCACGGTACGATGCAGTCCACATGCTATCGATGACGGTAGCAGTTGTATGGGCACAGGTCATTGTAGCATGTGCGCTCAGTGCTATGGTACTTGCCGGTTGCTTGGGGATGCTCAACCGAGAAACTGCAGACTGGTGGAGACTGCGAGTATACGGAATCGTATTGCTGCTCTTGCTTGCATCATTGCCCGAATACGGTGGATTTGCATTGATCTTAACCACCTCTGCAATCGCACTCATCGAACGCGGTAGCCGTCGATGGTTACTGGCTGAACCACCCATGTTCAGTGGGAAAAATCCGATTATGGATGCTGAGGGTGGAATGCGGAACATGCTACTGGTCGACTGCACCTGCAACGGAGCTGGAAACCCTATACCGAACGGTGCTCATTCACCAATTGCAATTCAGCGTATTACCAATCTGTGCCATTCGGTACAACAACAGGAGAGTGTACTGGAAAAAATTCTCAGCCATCGCCTCACTGATGTCCTCATTAGCGGATGTTCGTCTGAACCGTTGCCGGACGGATTCAAACAAAATTGCAGAACGCTTGGCTGTAAACTTCGAGGAATGGACATGTTGGAGCACCAATCCTACCGAACATTACCTTCACCGTTTGAGATTACAGAATTTGAATTGAAAGTGATGAGCATAGAGGACCCTTGGTCCAAACACGGCATACCTGGCAGAATACACGAGTCCTTGAAGGACCTAAAAGGAATAGAACTTCTCATTGACACACGTCGTAAAGAGGACACTTGGGGGATGCAATTAGAGCCTCACCAACTGCTCATCCATTTGGACCCATTCACTGGAAATCAAGTAAGAGATTCACTTAAAAATTTACCAATGACAACCCAACTGTTACTGCATCAGTAAAGCCAAGCATTGAAACCCTTTGTCCTTCTGCGATTAAGCATGAGTCCGAGGTTTGGTGTGCCAATCCTCGTTGCACTTCTACTTGCAAGTTCTTGGTCGTTCATGAACAACGACACAGTTGAACAATGGGTGAGCGATAATGCGATTACAATACAAGAACAAGACGTCCCTTTGTTGCAGTTACAAGAGCAAGAACGATGGCTTGTACTTGTCGTTGATTTTGATGAATCTCCTGCAAACGAAGCCTCTGGTCCAATCCAAGCGGATTTACTGCTCAATGATGTGGCTCGCGAATATTTATTCCAATTATCGGGCTCTACAACAGAGATTCACATTGATGTGAGTACCAGAGTGACGCGTGCTTCAGGGACGCTTGCAGACTATGGAAGTGACACAAATGGTAATCGAGATACGAACCAAAAAGGTGAATTTTTACCGATGAAATTGGCTGAAGAAGCAGTCCTTGATCACATGACCTATGCAGACTGGGATGAATACGACCTGAATGGAAATGGAGTAGTCGACCGGTTGCTTATACTCCATACAACAAAGGGGCAAGAAGAAAACCCTGGCCAAACGAGTAAGATTTGGAGCCATTTCACCCGCTTTGATACAGCCATCCAAGTGGAAAGCGGTGTTGATGTTGCCCATTACACGATGGCCAGCATTAAGACAGGCTCAAGTGGGATGGGGACAATATTGCATGAAATGATGCATCAAATGGGTGCTATGGATCTTTATCCCGTACATGATTCAAGCCGATTAAACGACTGGCAAGGTGTGGGTGATTGGGATATTATGGCAAGTGGTAATTGGAACGGAGGTGGGAATTGGCCTGCGCTTCCGACCTCTGCATCTCTCGAACTGCTTGGCGCAAACCGTTCACAGACCATGGATTTGAATTGGCCAGAAACAGCGCAAGCACCTTGCATTGGCCCAAGTGTGGATATGAAAGGAATGAGCGAAAACGGCTCTTCACTCAAAGTACCGCTTTCTGCGGAAGAATTCGTATGGATCGAATACAGGTCGAATTATGGATTTGACCAACATCTCCCCGGTTCAGGAGTACTGGTGACCTATCAAGACAGAAGCGTAGGTGATGAAGAGCAAAATGAACTCAACAGGGACCCCGACCAGCCATGGCTTACGGTCATCGAAGCAGATGGTCGAACAGATTTGCGGAGGGGTGTGAATTCAGGAGAAGAATCTGATCTGTTTCAGAACGGTAGCACATTCGGGGCAGAAGGTATCCTCATTTACAATCACGATGGAATTCTTGTGCCGTGGGTGGCAACAGTTGAAATCAACATCACGGTAACCGTCCATTTTAACGCTCCAAAATGCACGTCGCAGTTCACCATCGACGCTCCAGACTTTGGTGGTGTACTTCTACCACAACAGCCTTTTGAACTTCTCGTTTCAGTAATCGAACCATGCCAATTTGCCCACAACCTAACCGTATCTGACGGGCGCACTTTCATCCAACAAGAATTGCTGGTTAACGAGGGAGAGAATGTCGTCCAGTTGCAGTTCTCAACACCAGGGACAGCAAATGCAGAGGCAGTAATCCAAGGAACATTCAGTTGCGGAAACGATACAATCCATATCAATACACAGATTTTGACGCTGGGGCGCATCCCTGTAGAAATCACTGAAACTGGCACACTTCAGGCCTATGGTTCATCGACCATAGAAATCCCCATTGATTCACTTGGTAATTCTGAACAATCCTTTACTGTAGAATTGGATGGACCAATGTCTCGAATTGGGGAAGTTGAAAATAGAATTGTTCTCACCGGCAACGATAGCCTCGAAGTACAAATTGACCCCAATGGCCTCTTACAGAACAGGATGTCGGTCGATGGGCAAGTTGTCCTGATCTCTCAGAGTGGTCATCGTTGGAGCATACAACTTGAATATTCTGCAATTGACGGTGAAATAAATACGTTCGATGAGTGGAGAACGCCCGGTCGTCTACTCGGATTAGCTGGACTGATTTGCGCAATATGGGTTCTGTTAGGAATGGTTGACATCAACCGAAAGCCCAAGAAAGAAGAATCTCATTCCACGGCCGGTCCATTCAACCTCGTCGAGAACGCTGAATCAAAAGAAATCGACGCTTGGGGTCGAGAACTCGACCCAAGTTAGTCAATTACGACCCGGTAACCATCGTTGCATGTGAAGGTAGAACCAGCGGTCATGGAAAGGTAAAGCACAAAGCCACATTTTGTGAACACCTTCGGAAAGGCGGACTGCCAAACAAGCGGCCTCCCATGTTCGAGGCGCGTCTTCATGAGGTTGAATGAGCCATGGAGCGTGGGCGTTTCCTACCGGGGTTTCGTACACTCTCCATCGACTACCGTACTTGAATCCGGGGCGCAATAGTACACCACGTCCTACCAGGTCAGTATACAAATCAAAATTGGAATCCAACTGATTTTCGTCAATTGAGGCTTGGACAAGTTGACCTTCTTCATGACGAAGGTGTCGGCCGGACAGATGTTCGACACCGATTGAGTCCCAATGCCAATTGGTAGCATTTGGAATGTACCATCCATCACCTCGGGCAATTCGAGTCCCCCACAAGTCTGCAATTTGAACACGTTCAGAGTTCGAAAAGGAGGCCCAAAGTTGCTGATGGCCACTTGGTTCTACCTGCGACAGCAGGTACATGGTGACATCCATTTCCTCATCGATGACCAAAAATTCTGCCAACATTCCTTGTTCGTGGACCCATGATGTCCATTCGACCATTTCCATCCAGTCAATTTCATCTGTAGTCCAAGCCCAACGAACATGTGCAACTGGCATTTCCTTTGAGAAAATTTGCTCACGGTTCCACCGTAAGGCCCATGTTGCTGAAGGAATTTCAATATTCCACTTGCTTGGAATATTCTGTGCTGGAATCAGTAATTCACCACCGCTTCGGGCGGTATCGAAAAGAATACTGCGGGCGATGACATTGGGGTCCTTCTCAACTGCTTCTTCAAACCAGGAATCAGAGGGTAGAGGGAGATGACGATGCCAGTGACAAAACAGAATCTCTTCAGTCGAAACGCGTATGCTTTCATCCGACTGCATGTACCCAATGGCACTTTTTTGATACAGTCTCGATGATAATGGTGGCTCAATATACCATTCACCATCTTTCTGGTACGGGGGTGCAAGGGGTTGAGCTGGAGGTAGATTCGTGGTCAGTGGAGACCCAAGAGGGCGGGTCGTTCTTTGACGCGGTGTAAACTTGCGGTTCTGCCTCGCCATGTAGATGCGTTGTGTCCTCGACATTTGAGTTTAGGGTTACCGATGGGGCTATGTGCTCCCGCTTCTACGAAGTATTGGGGAGCCAAGTGGTAGACGGTTATCTGGGGTCGTTGACGACGGAAGAGCGAATGCTTTTGCATTTGTTTGACCATAACCTCCCCGAAGGTGCTTGGGAAGCGCCTGCAGCTCTAACGCAGGCAGGTATCTCAGCAGCCGTACATGTACAGCGTAAACACGTGCCACGCACACTCAAACGGCTGGAACAACGAGGTGACTTGACGACCGATAAACGCCATGTCCCGGGAGCCAAACAGCGTAGGCAAGTCTACGGTTTGACAGCGAATGGAAGAGAATTGGCGCGGAAATTACGAGAAAAAATTCTCAACCTCTTTGTTCTTAAAAACGGCGAGAAAACTCTCCTTTCAGAACTTCGGAAGGGCGGCCAGGCTACACTTGACCTACTGTCCTACATTGACGAAGGGATGAACATGCATGAAAATCCTGTCGTGTCTCCTGTCTCCAATCCAGAAGGTGTCGCCTCACTGGATGCCCAAGCCGGTGAAAATCTCATTCGCCGACTGTTTGCCAGGGCTTGGGAAGACGGTAAAATCACGAAAGATGAACAATACTTGCTCACTGAGGTCGTAGACTTCCTTGGAATGCATCCGGAACGTGTGCGACGTCTTTCTGATGAGGCTCGAAAAGAACAAAAAGCCCCACCACCTGAAGAAATTTATCTTGATATGCTCCGTCAGGCCATGGTTGATGGTGAACTTGTCGATGATGAAATAGCATTGTTGGAAACGGTCCGAATAGCATATGGATTTGATCGACTGACGCACGACAAATTGCTTGAGGATGCTAAAAAATCGCCTCTGGTTTCTGAAAAGTACATGACCTACAGATCGACGCTCATCACAGCACTTCAAGATGGAATAATAACCGAAGATGAAGGCGCCATGCTCGCAACACTACGAGAAACATTAGGAATTACCGATGTGCAACATGCGAGTCTCCTTGCGGAACTGCGCGATACAATCAAATGAGAAACAAACAACGAGTAAACTGAGGGTCGATTATGGGAATGTCAGATGAGGAAGAGGCAGTGTATGAAGATTTGAAAAACCTCAAGAGTTTACTCAAACAATCAGGTGAATCGAAAGTGGTTCTCATCGGAGATATCATGATGGACTGTTACATTCACGGTTATGCAAACAATCTCAACTCAAGAGCACCAGTGCCAGTTCTACGTGAAACGATGCGAGAGGAAGATGTCGGAGCGGCAGCACACGTCGGCAGAGGTTTGAATTCCATGGGATTGCAAAGTTTCCTGTTCGGTGTTGTCGGCGATGACCGGGCGGGTCTCAATATATTACAGTCTCTGGACGATGAAGGGGTTGCTACTGGAGGTATTTCGATCATTGACGGGCGAACAACGACCGTTAAAACACGAATGTTAGCAACACGCGAAAGTCTCGTCAGCGATGAACAATTATTACTGCGATGGGACGTCGAAGATGACAACCCAGTACCGCTTGACGCATCACAATCACTCTATGACAATGCCATGCTCGAAGTGGAAAATGCTGATGTTGTTATTCTATCCGATTACGGCCAAGGCGTTGTCAATGACGCTGGTGCTGACCGAATCATCAAAACCGCTCGCAGTAAAAATGTACCAATAATCGCAGACCCTAAGTTAACCGGCCTTCATCGAACTCACGGCGTTAACTGGATTTTATTCCAGTCTCAAGGATTGGAATTGATGCGACGAAGACTGGGTGTTTCAACCGGAAGTGAAGCAGCAATGCAACTTATTGAAACGCATGACTGGAATCACTTGGTTGTCCTGTCAGGTGAAGCTGGAGTCACCATCTATTCGAGAGATGAAGAAGTTGTCCATGCACCATGTACACTCGATGATTTACGACAAATGATTGGACTCATCGACGCGGCAGCAGTCGCCATCGCTGTTGCGATTTCCAAGAACATGTCTGTACGTAATACGGCACTGCTCGCCAATGCGGCATGTGAATGTATTTTGGGTGCTGACAAAACTGAATCTTTTGTGTTGAGCCGTGAAGACCTTATCGATCGAATCGGTGAAATGTCGTGGAACTTGCAAGTTTCAAAGCGCTGAGGTGTTTCAATGAGTTCATGGCCGAGGCCTACGACTGCTGACATTGCGCTTCGAGCATTCGCTTCGAGTCCATCACGTCTCTTTACTGAAGCCTCATTGGGTATGCAAGACATCTTACTCTCAGATGAAGCACAAAGAATTCTCAACACACATGTTCGCCATTCCTCACTTTGGCAAATAGAGGCGCCCCATGATGGTGGGTCTCAAGCGTGGGATTTACTTCTTGTTCAATGGCTTGAAGAAGTGCTGTATCGGGCAGAAATACACAACCAATGGCTGGTAGACTGTCAGTTGGCGTTTTCTTGGGAAGAAAAGAAAGTGATTGCTTCTGGACATGTTTCTTGGGTTGAGAGTGAACATGTGGAACGCGAAGTGGAAATTAAGGCAGTAACGAGTCATGAATTGCAATTCACCGAATTGAAAGTATCCGAACATGCCCACTCTCCTTGGGAGCAAGTGCCGGATTTTCAGGGTCCTGGTTGGTTCTGTGACGTCGTTTTTGATATCTGAGTCACGAGGCCATCGTACCGAATACGAGTGCCAAGATAAAAGCCAACTGTGTTGAACACAACGTCCATTATTTTGTTGCCGAGTTCTTCAACTGCGAACTCATACGGAAGGTATAATTCCAAAACTTCCCAACCAATACTGAGGAGGAAAAACAACTTCCAATGGTTGAAAATATACCGACCTGTCGTCGACCATATGAAGAAATGGATGACTGAATAGAAGTTCACGAAAGCCATTTGAAAGCCTCAGGAGTGGGAATTCCAATGGTGGACATGCGCTCTCCTCAGCCTAACCCACACACTTCCTCCATCCCGATACCCCACAGCACCCATGGCTCCGAGTAGGGCTGCTCCGTTCCCGGCCTGACCTATTCCCCCGGCTATCCAATTCCTGTTTCCCTCCGGAAACAGTTCACAGCACCCGAGTCATGTGGGGGCGAGACATCAACGTCCGCATGTAGAAACCAAAGAGCCGCTTTCGCCGCCCAAAGGCGTTCAGTCCACCGTGAAGACGATTTGTGGTACAGGGTACGCCTAGCTCCCCACCTATCCCATGTAGCCCTAAGGCCAACTCTATTTGAACGAAACCCATGTTCGTTACTGAAAATCATTCCACCGGTGTTTCTTCTTCATACTTTGACGGGCATGAAGTCTTGATAATTTGAGCCTCGAAAACATATTCTCCATCAAGGTAGCGAAGGACACCTTGAGCGTATACGGTTCGGTTATCTCCAAGACCGTTCGATACAGAAGCATCGATGTAATCCACTAAAACCGTGTGATCAAGGCCGTGTAAAAGAAAAACGCTTCCGTTCGAGTCGATACTTCCGTCAACCACTTCACCGCGTAAAGCAATTTCTTGGTCGATGAAATCTGAAGGTGAATTCATCACTTCATCGACAGAACGAGTCGGTTCAGGTGCCTGAATAAGGAGAACACCAAGGAGGCCGAGCGTCAAAGCTCCCCCAAGTAACAACATTCGGACGCGTCGTGAGAACATTTGAACACCTTCATGACGTGTCCCGGTGTGAAAAACCCACCGCTTCGTTTAGCGTTGCAAATCCATGCTCGCGCAACTTTTTGTCCAAACCGTGAACAATGGATTTGGTGATCGATGCGCCTTCAAAAACAAACCCACTGTAAGCCTGGATTAATGTGGCACCTGCTCCAATTTTTTCCCAAGCCTCCTCAGCAGTGGATATACCTCCGACACCAACAATAGGCCATTTGCCATCGGTCATCGCATAGATTTTGTGAATCATCGAAGTTGAACGAGTCGTGAGAGGTGAACCACTCATTCCGCCGGTTTGAGAAAATACTTTTTCTTCGTTCGCTGGATATGAACTCGGACGTTCTATGGTCGTATTGGTAGCCACAATACCGTCGCAGCCTGCATCCCTTGCAGTTTGCACAACAGCCTTTAGCTGAACATCATTCAGATCCGGTGCAATCTTAACAAGTAGTGGCTTTGGTTTGCTGTTGGTTGAATCTGCATATTTGCGGTTGATTTTTTGACATGCTTGAACGATAGATTCGAGGGCATCGTCGTGTTGTAATTCACGTAGATTAGGCGTGTTTGGGGAAGACACGTTGATGACAAATACATCGCAGAACTTCCATAAACGATCCATTGAGGCCGCATAGTCTGAAGGTGCGAGTTCGAGTTCTGTCCGCTTTGATTTTCCAAGGTTTGCCCAAAGGGGTACAGTTGGAGGTCCCGTGTTCGAAAAATGCCGTTCAAGAGTCAATGCTACTTTTTGTGAACCTGGATTATTGAACCCCATTCTGTTCACGAGAGCTTTGGAAGTTGAGGCTCGGAACATGCGTGGTTTGGGGTTTCCATCTTGTTCGTGTTCAGTAACTCCTCCAATTTCGATAAATGAAAGCCCTAGAGCATCCCAACCCCTGAGTGCCTCTGCTCGCTTGTCCAATCCTGCTGCGTTGCCAAATGGGTGCTTGTATGTGGTGCCAAAACATTCGATTGGAAGCAACTTACGAGGTTTGTAGAGAAGAGATAAAACCGGTCGAGACAAGATGTTTGAACTCAAGAGGCGTAGCATTTTCAATGCACGTGAATGTGCTTTCTCCGAGTCTTGGAATCGTAACATCGGTCGGACAAAGATACGATAACCGATGCCCATGTTGTACTGGTTGAATCGGTATCCTTCAAGACTTCCGCCTCATCGGGTTGTATATGCGCATGGATGAACCGCTGTGGCCAGTGGTCAGGGAGACCTCAAGACTCATCCTCAGGGAAGACAATTTAGTCATTGAATTACCAAAACGCTTCGGCAAGGAGTTTGAACAGTTGCTCCTTCAGATGAGTGATTTTCAACCTGCAAAGTCGAACTATCCAATTTATGAAGGAACGGATTTGAATTCCATCGGTATATTCCAAATGAATGAGGAAACGGGCGTTAGGCAACATTTGGCACATGTTGGAATGAAGGAACCAAATGCATCAGTACGATGGGTAAAAATGACCGTTGAGGATGGATGGCAAAATCTCCTTGAGTCATGCAGAGACTTGCATGAGGCAGGTTATCCCGGATGCGTAGGATGCGGTGGGCCAAATTCAGAATTGCCATGGGATGAGGCAAAGAATCGTCTTCGGCTCTCGGAATAAAATGTTGATGAATGGCCTGATTTACCCGAACAGATACAAGAGTATCTGTCTATGTAGTCTGCAAATGAGAGAGTTCAAGTAGCCTCGTCGGTCGCATGTCAAACCATGAGCGTTGTCATCATTGCCGAGAAACCGAGTGTTGCCAATGACATCGCAAAGGTTCTCGGAGCCTCTTCGAAAAAGGATACGCACTGGGAAGGAAAGGACATCGTCGTGACTTGGGCGATCGGTCATTTGTTACAACTCAAGTACATGGACGACTACGATGAAGCGTTCAAAGACTGGAGAAAAACCATTGACAGACTCCCCTATATTCCCGAACAATTTGAATACAAACCTATCGGTGGACGAGGAAAAAAGCAGTTGTCTGCGATTAACAAACTGATTAAATCGAAAGGCGTGACTGAAATCGTGAACGCATGCGACGCTGCCCGAGAGGGCGAACTGATTTTCCGAACAATTGTTCAGCATTCCAAATCAAAAACAAAAACTTCTCGGATGTGGTTGCAATCAATGACCAAGGATTCCATTCAACAAGCATGGAATTCAAGGGCTGATGGAGACGAATACAGTGCTCTACGTGATGCAGCCTATTCTCGTTCCGAGGCCGATTGGATTATTGGGATGAATGGCTCTCGAGTCGCCAACTCTTTCCTTCCACGTAAGAAGAATGAACGAGTAGCAATCTCTCTTGGGCGAGTTCAAACCGCCACTCTCGCAATGATCGTAGAACATGAACTGAATGTACTTGCACACATACCTTTACCGTTTTGGCAACTCGAAGCAGTGTTCAAATCTGGTGATGCGAAATGGACTGGGCGCTGGGAGAGGCAAAACCACGTAGACGACCCAGACCAACCGGATTACAAGCCTCACCGAATTGTCGAACAATCGGAACACGACCGTCTCCTCAAGATTCTGGAATCCGGCCAACCTGCTTCGGTTCGACAGACGCAAAGAGATGCAAAGGAGAAGCCTCCTCTTAATTTTGATTTGACCACGCTCCAACGTGAAGCGAACAGTATGTTCAGTTGGTCAGCAAAAAGGACGCTTGGAGTAGCTCAAGACCTGTACGACTCTCACAAGTTAACAACCTACCCACGTACTGATTCACGCCACCTTCCAGAAGATATGCATGAAGATATTGCCAAAATTGTCCGTCAGCTTGGAGCACAAGACGATTACAATACCCACTCAAAACGTATTGTGGATGATGGAATGAAGAATGCAGGTCGCAACTTTGACAACAGTAAGGTAAGCGATCACTTTGCGATTATTCCAACAGGAAAAATACCAGACTCGAATTTGAGTCCAGACCACAAGAGATTGTACGACCTCATTGTGCGTACATTCCTCGCTTCTTGGCATCCTGAAGCGGTTTGGGATGTTCAAAAGCGAACAGCAACACTTGAAGGTGAACAATTTTCCAAAGAAGCACGACAAATCAAAACACCAGGTTGGAGAGCAGTTCGACCGAAGAAACAATCCCTTCCAGAAGATTGGAATGTTTTGCCCACCAACCCTTGCGATGCAGATATTGAATCCTATGAATTTGCGGAAGAGAAGTCAAAGCCAAAGGGTCGATTGAAGGAAGCAGGATTACTTCGATTGATGGAACATGCTGGGAAGCAAGTGGATGACGAAGCCTTGGCCGATGCAATGAAGGACAAAGGACTAGGGACCCCAGCAACTCGGGCAGACACAATTGAAAAATTGGTGGACAGAGGCTATATTCAACGCTCACGGGCAGGAAGTATCAGTGCTACTGCACACGGAATTCGAATCATTGATGTTCTTCGTAAGATTCCGGTTGAATGGATTACTTCCCCTGAGATGACGGGTGAAATGGAATCTTCACTTTTGCGTGTGCAACGAGGGGATGAACCACGAGAGAACTACATGAACGCAGTTATTGAACAAACCAGAGTCATGGTAGAGCGAATAAAGAACCACGACCGGGCTGAATTGTATCAAAATGAGCCGTCAATTGGTTCATGCACAGTATGCTCAGGTAAAATCATTGAAACAACATTGAATTACCAATGCGAAAAGAACGAAGGCAGAGACAAAGGCTGTTCCTTTGTGTTTTGGAAAGATACTTCAGGACGTTGGTTTGACCAAAAAACTGCTCAGCGACTGCTTGCCAGCCGTCAAATTGAGGACCTTCATGGATTCTTCAACCGTTCCGGCGAACCGTACATCGCAACGGTCAAAATTTCCGATGAAGGGAAAGTCGAGTTTATTGGTGGCGGAGAATCCTCATCTGATGCGTCTGATGAAGAAGTGTGTGCATGTCCATTGTGTGACCACGGAACTGTTCGAATTGGCCAGACAATGTATGCTTGCGATCATGATGAGTGTAAATTCCGAGGTGTTTCGAAAGAAATGTGCAAACGCCCAATCAGCCCTGAAGAAGCGAAATCCATCCTCGAGAACGGTAAATCCGAACTCTTGGAAGACTTCATATCAAAACGCGGTCGTCCATTCAAGGCTTTCCTGGTACTCGATAAGACCCGGATTAAGTTTGAATTCCCACCTCGAGAAGCTGCTGCTGACGCAACTCGTTTCCCAATCGTAGAAGGTGTTGTTGGAGTTTGTCCAACGCATAAGGTCAACATTGTCGAAACAGAAACGCATTACCAACCTGAAGCAGGTTCAAGTGGATGCTCGATTCAAATTGCGAGGGAAGTGTCAAAGCGCGAGATTACCCGTGAAGAGGCCAAAATACTCATTGAAAAGAAGGAAATCGGACCGTTTGATGATTTTCTTTCAAAGAAAACTGGAAAACCTTTCTCATCAAAACTGTATTTGAAGAAAAACGAAAGTATTGGCTATAAATTTGCTAAGCGTTAGAACCCACTGTTTGCCCGGAATGAGAGCGAAGGTTGATGTTCAACCGGCTACGCACTCACAACATGAAGCAGTCCGAATGGGATGTCATCATCGTTGGCGCAGGCCCAACGGGTGGTCGAGCTGCTACACATTTGGCAGCACTCGGACACCGTGTTTTGATGCTTGAAGAACACACTGAAATCGGAAGACCATTCCAATGCGCTGGCCTCGTAACTCCAAAAGCACTCAAAGAAGTGGGTTTGTATGATTCGGTGCTCGAAGAAGTCGATGGTGCTCGAATACACGGCCCAAGCGGAACACTTGTGCCTGTTGGCACGGATGGTAAATTGAGAACATACGTCGTATGTCGGAAGAAATTCGACCAAGGCGTTGTACAACAAGGCATGGAAGCCGGTGCAAGCCTATGGCTGGATTCACGGCCAGTCAATGCAGCAGTTACCGATGAACATGTGGCTCTGGAAGTTGAATCAAACGGTGAGTTGATTTCTCTGACGTGTAAACTCCTCATCGGGTGTGACGGTGCGCACAGTTGGACTCGCCGACATTTCAAAATGGGAAGGCCCAAAGAGATGATGATTGGATTCCAGGCCGAAGTTCTTGGATACGAAGGAAGCAACCGATGGCTCGACATGTACAGTGGTTCCGAAATTGCTCCGGGATTCTTTGCCTGGGTCATTCCGTCGGGTTTTGGAACACATCGAATCGGTGTATGGTCGACACCAGAACGTCTGAAAGGAAGAAGTGTCGAACAGTGTTACGACGATTTGAAATCTCATCCACTTTGGAAAGACAGATTTTCCAATATCAAGGAAGTAGCCCGCTTCTGCGGACCAATTCCAAGTGGCATGGTGAAGAACACCGTCAAGAACCGAGTCATGCTATTAGGAGACGCTGCAGGCATGGCTAAGCCGACGACAGGTGGGGGTATTGGGCCAGGATTTCGACAAATCAGCGGGATTCTAAAACCGTTGAGTCAAGCCATATCCGATGACAATTTATCGGAAAAGCATCTGACCAAAATTAGTTCAAAGCATTTCAAGGCCATGAAGAAGGATCAGGACAAAGCACGAGCCCTTCGTAATCTACTGGTGAGTGATGTGAGCGATGCTGAACTTGATGGACATTTTACAAATTTTGCTCGACCTGATGTTCTTGAACTCATCAATGAAATTGGTGATATTGAGAAGCCAGTCCCCCTTGGATTAGCGTTGGTGAAGAAAGTTCCCGCCTTCCGTAAACTTGCATTGAGAGCAGGGTCGAAACTCTTGTTTAGATGAGGTGCTGTTGTGGTTGAATTACAAGTCGAACAGCGTATTCGGTATCCTCCATTTGAACCACACAGATTCATTCCGGCCGAACTCCCCATTGTTCGTTCAGTCGACACGGTGGGAACAGGCGATTACGAAGAACTTGTACGCTCTCTTCAATCACTCGCTCCGAGTTTTAAACTCGGTGATGAAGCATCGTGGCTTGTTGAACAAAGGTACCTCATCGATGGGGTGCCATTTCGTGATGAAGGAGTAGAGAGGGAGGATAATGTACTGGAAAAAAACAAGAAACCACTGCCCGTCAATAAGCAACGGCAGGGATGGTATCTCACACCAAACCCAATACACGCAGCGGTGCGAAACTTCATTTCCAAAACGGTTATCATTTTACTCATTACTCTCGGATATTTATTCATCGAACCGTTCCTTCGTTCACTCGGAGTGCCTGGAATCGGCACAGCTACTGTTCGAATAGGTTTACTCGATTATCCCCTGCTGGCAATCATTGTCGTTCCTTTCCTTTTTGTCCCACTTGCCCTCAGGGTTGGGGCGAATTTGGCAGACTTGATGCAGCAACAGAATTTTTTGAAATCCAAACCTGTTGACCCTGTTGTCACATTGGTAGAACAACCCATTGCAGGGGAGCCACTAAAAATCAAAGTTACTATCGACGAGAAACGAGAAGACTGGAACGACATCGAGATTCTATGGCGTGTAGGTGCACTTCCTCCCGCACGCGAAGAAATCTTCCGCAACCTCGGTGTTGCTGAAACAAAACAGCCTCCAGCGGGCCTCACAACCGAATTACCACACCACTGGGAAATGGGTCTCGATGACGGTACTGGTGGAGGCGAGGAGGCACCAATGGAAACTCGAGAGATGAAGGGAGGGTTATTTCTTCGACCGATGCGTAGCATGGAAACTGCCGGGAAAATTCCTCTCAGTGACCAGGTAATGATTCTTGAACCCCCAACATTGAACTGGCCAGGTACCGTCTCAAGCGGCCTCATACGCATACACTGGGAAGTCATTGTCCGAATTCAACGCACCAAAGGAGGGCCACTCTTGTGGGTATTGCCGCTTGCAGTACATCACCCGACCTCAACGTCCGCAATTTCAATTCTACCAACCAACGATGGACGTGCAGAATCTGTTCCAGTGTGATTGGAAACATTCATCAATCTCATCGAAGTATTCACGCCATGGAAGGACGCTCACTCCACGCCATTCTGCTTGTCGGATTGCTCGTTGTTTCAGGTTGTTTATCAGGAACTGAGACAGAAACGGAAACTCCAGATACTGATTCTGAACTCAACAATACCGTATTACTGAGCTCAACTTGGGGAGCCTTGCCGGAAAAAGCATTTCTCGATGGTACTCCGATCGTTCTTCAAATCAGTGTCACCAGTGAAGGCGAGCAATGGCAAGCTCAGCCAACAATTCTCACTCCAGAGTTTACGGCCCTCGCAGCCTATGGTTGGACAGCAACCAATCAAGGGTTTGAATTGTCTTTTGTACCGGAGAACTTAGGGGATTATACGGTTCAAATTCAATTTGAAGCGCTCAATAATGCAGTGTTCTTAGAACCAAAGCCTGAACGTCTCACCCACACCATTTCAGTTTCTCCTGTGGATGAAGATGCTCCAATTCTTAGTGCTCCTGTCTTTGTTGAGATTGGAGAACAGCGCCTCATTTGGTTTGAAGGAACGGTGACTCATGCCAACATTGCAACATGTACTTTGAAAATCAATTTCGATGAAAATTCGATGAAATCTGCTGTTGTAAAGGATGACGGAACATGGAAAACCCTGTTAGACTTGTCAGAATCAGAATCTTCATTTGAAATATTGACGGTCGTAGAGTGCGGTGAGTTTACCCCGAAAAATGACTCTGTTGTTTCTCAAATTCTTTTCGAAAATCAAGGAGATGATTCTGACGGGGATGGAATACCTGATGAAGAAGACCGATGCCCAAACGGATACGGTTTGGCGGATGGATGGACCTCAACACCTGCAAGTGACCAAGACCAAGACGGTTGCCATGATTTGCAAGAAGACAATGACGATGACAACGATGGTGTTAGCGACGATTTTGACTTATGTCCTCGTTCTTTTGGTTGGGTGAGTTTCCCAAATGCAGACTATGACTCAGATGGTTGCCACGACGCTGATGAGGACGAAGACGACGATAACGACGGAATTCTCGACATTGTAGATTCATGCCCGAGAGGTTTCCAAGGCTGGGGTTCCAGCACGTTTAGCGATTGGGATGCGGATGGATGTTCAGACCTCGACGAAGACGTCGACGACGATAACGACGGATTAAACGACACATTGGATTCTTGCCCGAAGGGCCTTACAAACTGGATTCGTGACCAATCAACAGATTTTGATGACGACGGTTGCGCTGATGCGACTGAAGACTTGGATGATGATAACGATTCGATAAACGATGTCAACAATACAGGAGTTACTCTCGACCTCTGTCCTGAAACTCCGATTCAACTGCAAGTGGATGAACACGGATGTGCAGCTGTCCAACGCGATACTGATTCAGACGGCGTTAACGATTTCGATGATCAATGCCCAGGAACTCCAGCCCAACTCATTGTGAATTCTCTTGGTTGTGCTGATCTCGACAACGATGGAGTATTTGCAAACGTTGATCTGTGCCCAAATTCACCCGAACGTTGGACAATCGACATGGATGGGTGTGCCGTTGTTCAGTCTCCAGTTCTTTGGAAAACTTCGTCGTCACTGAATGCACCAATGCAAACTGTACCTCAGTTTAGTGTACCAGCACTTGACGGCACATTCAACTTTCAACAACAATGGACTGGATACGACATCTACTTTTTCTTATTCAAGTATACCGATTCGAGCGGCAGTTCCAATTCTGGAACATGGGGGCAGAATCCCGGTTCTTTCCTCCGAGCAATGCCAGACAATGTTCATGTGTTCTATGGTTCATTTGATGCGTCATACCATGCCGACGTTGTCAACCAAAAAACAGCGGTAGAGAATGCCTTGAATCCGAGTGAAGAGGCTGAATGGGACGGTCGAATACACTACATCGACCAGAGAGCAAACAGTATATCTGGAGGCTTAGGCCAGATGATTTCCAGTTTCAATTCCCCGTTGTACATGGGCATCGACCGTTTTCAATTGGCTCGTGAAACAGGCAGTTTGTATGCTTGGACTTCATCCAACAACGATCCTAAACATCTCATTCATGAACCGATTCAGTGGAATGCCGAATTCCCTGTCGAAATCCGAAGATATGACGCGGGTATTCAAGAGGTATCGATTATGGATTTCGACCGCCACACAGGAGGCTGGGGCGGCGGATTTACTTCAACAATGAGCACCGTATTCCCAAGTAATTTAACAGAATACGATACAATGGAAGTCTATCATGAACACGCGTGCCTCGAACGCATGAACCGTTATCAAAAAAGCGATGGAACATACGGAGGTTGCCATGAATGGGATTATGAGGCTAATCTCAGAATATGTGAACGAGACAATGCCTCTGCCTGCGGTACTGAATTCATGAGGTGGATCACGACATACGGAAGAGAAGGCAAGTGGCTCACAGACATTTCACCGTATCTTTTCATGCTGGAAAACGATGATAATCGAACATTCAAATACCGCGGAGCGAACAAAGGTGACTTGACCATCACTGTACTGCTCAGTAACTGGGGGAGTGGATTACGTAGTGCAGCAGGAGATTTTGCATTTACGGGCGGTCAATTTGACGGTACATACAACAACCTATCGAAGTACACCCGTGACCTCAATTTCACCGTTCCTGCTTGGGCAGACAAAGTAGAGATCGTCGCAACAATCACTGGACACGGATTCGGCAAAGATAATGCAAACTGTGCTGAGTTTTGCGACCATGAACATCACTATTCGATGAATGGATTCACGACGTATGAATGGCACCCAATCGTCTATTCAAACGAGGGTTGCGAAAACCAAGTCGAGAACGGAGTCGTTGCAAACCAATTCGGCAGTTGGCCGTTCGGGCGTGCAGGATGGTGTGCCGGCCAAGATGTCAAGCAGTGGACATATGACATCACCAGTTGGAGCGATATGAACGGTGGAGTGAATCACCTCACATACCGAGGATTATTCAACGGACAGGAGTATGTCCCTTCGGACGGCGTCGGCAACGGACAGAGGAACATCCATGCGGAAGTCTGGGTTGTGTATTACGACTCAACAACACATTCGTGAGTCAATACTGAGATGGTGGCGGAGATTGTAAATCATCAATATGCGTACCGCATGCTGGGGTTTCCAAAAATACGTAATCACTGTCTCGACGTTGTGGAGAGAAACCAGCACGGAGAATCACGTTTTGAAGTTCAATTTCAGAGGCGTTAAATTTCGTAGTACCTGATGCTGAAACCACATTCTCTTCCATCATGGTAGAACCAACATCATTCGCACCCCCAAACAGTGCCATTTGAGCGGTCTTTATGCCCATAGTTGGCCAAGAGGATTGAATGTTCGGAATACTGTCGAGGAAAAGCCTCGAAACGGCCACATGGCGCAGGTACTCTGTCGATCCTGCACCAAGCTGAATCTTGTTTTGTCCACGGTTTCGGCGACCAAAACTGTTCACTTCCAATTGAACCGGCCAAGCAATGAACGATGTAAATCCAATGCCGTGCTGGACAAGTGAACGGTCTTGAAGTTCTCTCAATCGGTGCATATGTTCGACTCGTTGCTCCAATGTTTCACCGAAACCAATGACGTTTGTAGCGCTGGTAGTCAAACCTAAGGATTGAGCTTCTTCCATGACTCTTAACCAATTTGCAGGGAGGCCTTTTTTGGGAGAAACATCCTTTCGAACATCATCAACCAGCATTTCTGCACCGCCCCCTGGAAGTCCATGCATACCTGCTGCTTTGAGTCGAGTCAATACTTCAAGTGTTGATAAATCACTCACTTCAGCAATTCCTTCGATTTCGATCGGGCTGAAACAATCAATTGCGATGGTTGGATGACGAGTACACAACTCACTGAGAAGGTTCTCATACCATTCAAAGGAAAGGTCTGGGTTTACACCCCCTTGCATGAGAATACGAACTCCTTCGATGTTTTCGAGTTCCTCAATTCTGTTAGAAATCTCATCGATGGTTTGCGTATAGGTTTCTTCATGGCCGGGAGGTCTGTAAAAAGAACAAAACTGGCAGTTAATTGTACACACGTTGGTATAGTTGATGTTTCGGTCAATGAGGTACGACACCTTACTCTCACCATGCATGGCATTTCTACGGAGCAATGCGGCACCCATCAACTGGTGGAGAGGTGCATTTTGATACAGTTCAACAGCATCTTCGGGCGATAGACGATATTCATGAGCATATTCCGGTTGCCACAAGGCCTGTCTTTCAAGAATCGATGACCAATCCATGCGAACACCTCAAAATGCAGTTCCAGTAATGGCTTCAATATCTTCAATCGATTTGGGGCAAGCCGACGTGAGTACATCTGGCTCACCTGATGTGACCAGTACATCATCCTCAATGCGAATTCCGATGTTGGCGTACCGTTCAGGACAATCCACATCGGGGCGCCATGCACCAAAATACAAACCAGGTTCAACCGTAAGGCACATTCCCGCTTCTAACAAACGAGGCTCACCGTTTGGCTTGTAGATTCCTACATCATGGACATCAAGGCCAATCCAATGACTTGTGTTGTGCATGTACCATTTTCGTAAATCACCGGACTCCATATCGAGGGCCTCTTCAACGGTTTGATCGGTGATGCCCAAACGAACGATGCCTTCAGCCAGAACGCGTCGAGCCGCGTCATGAGGTGCGGTGTATGGCTGCCCAACTCGGCAACTGTCAATGGCCGCACATTGAGCGTCGAGAACGAGTTGATAGATTTCTTTCTGGGCTTCGGTAAATTTACCATTAATTGGCCAAGAACGAGTGATGTCCGCAGCATATCCCCGGAACTCAGCCCCTGCATCGATGAGAATTACTTCACCGTCTTCACATACATCGCTGTTTTCTTTGTAGTGCAATACAGTGGCATTGTCACCGCATCCAACAATAGACGGGTAAGCCCAACCAGAAGTTCCAGCATAGACAAAGAAGCCTTCAATTGTTGACTGGAATTGGTATTCCATACGTCCAGGTTTCGAATGTCGCATTGCAGCCACATGCGCAAAACTGCTAACATCAGAGGCAAACCTCATCTGTTCAATTTCTGCATCTGACTTTCGCAATCGCAATTCTGCTATGCGAGAACTTGGGTCTTCAATGGACACTGGCCCAGTGCCAAAGTGCTGACGAGCACGGTCGCGTCGGTCAACCGACTTACGAACCAAAGAATCAACTGATGATTGGATTCCGGTGCGTAGAAGAATTCGATGAGATTCTGAAATATAATTTGAAAGCGATTCATCAAGAACATCAATCGAATGTGCTTCATTGACAGGCCAATTGGCCAAAGCACCTTCAACGCCAGGACGGCGCCCTTCCCAAATTTCTTTGAGAGTGTCTTTAGGTTGGACAAACAGTGTTGAGATCCATTCTCCATCAACACAACGGAGAGTGAAAACAGCTTCAGGCTCAGTCCATCCGACAAAATAGAGCATGTCGCTCATGGTTCTGTACGGGTAGTGGACATCGTTCGAATGTGTTGACTCTTCAGCAGCACAAAGAATAACCAAATCATCTGGACGAAGTTGTGATGTTAAGCGATGCTGACGA
>DAXG01000037.1 GCA_002506275.1 Euryarchaeota archaeon UBA259
CTCTTCAGCAGCACAAAGAATAACCAAATCATCTGGACGAAGTTGTGATGTTAAGCGATGCTGACGAGCCACATACTCGTCTTGGGAAATAACTGTAGGTTTTGGTCCAATGTGGGCCATAGCCGCTTCGTTCATACTGTAGCCAGTCGTTCGACAGTATTCAATAATTGCATTGTGAAAACTACAAAGCTTCGGAATCCTCAGCGTTTAATCCCGATTCAGTAGACTTTTTTTGCCATTTTGGCACCGATGTGTCCGATGCCGTCTTTCGCGTCAAAACCAAAACAAGAGAACCACCCAAAACAACAGAGATGAGGACGGTGGCAGCGAGGAAAGCCATGCTTGGTTGCTTGAGCGTTGAGGAAGTTGAATCCTCAATGGAGAGTGAAAATTGAATCTCGCTCGAAGCACCATTGTCATCCTCAACAACTAAACGAACATCATATATTCCCGGGTCAGAAAACATGGACGAGTCAAGAACAGGCTTACCTGCGAGGAAGGTATTACCGTTTACATACCATGTATAGGACAAAGACTGAACATCATTGGAAGTGTCAGCACTCATCGAACTGTTGAGTTCCCATTCCTCATCAAGTCCTAACGAGACCGTGTAATCTGGTGCAACGACAAAAGAGTCTATTTCAACTTTAACTGCAGGTGCAATATTGGTGACCGTAAACTGTGAATTCGATACAGTGAGCCAACCTGCTGTATCTCGAACGAGCAATTCAACAGTCCAAATACCGGAAAAAGGTGGATGTATTGAGATAATTGAATCTGAAACATACTCGCCCTCAGCAACCGCTCGGCGAGTGCCATCAGGTTCTACGAGTGTCCACGTCAGGCGGTTTTCCCCTCCGATGTAACCATCATCAACAATTGCCGAAAATGAAATCTCTACATCTTCTTCAATTTCTGGGAGAACTGAAACCTCCTGTTCAATGGATGTTGACTGTTCCAAAGGTTGTGCGTCTGTCGATAGAAGTACAGTTGGCAACGTTTGATCTACGAGTAAACTGAAATGACCGGTGTTTGAGGTGTGCAACAAAGTATCGGTAACGGTGATATTAAACAACCAAAACCCATCTTCGAGTTCTAAAGATTCAAGTTCGAACAGAACGAACAACTGTCCGTTACTTGTTGAACTCGCAAAGTTGCGGAAGTGAGTCATATCCTCAAGGCAATTTCCAGATGGAGCTGAACAGACATTCATCGAAACAAACGATTCATTCAAACTGTGTGGAGGTAAAGCTACCGGGATTTCAAGATTTAAATCTTGGTTTGAAAGTAGGAAATACTGTCGCTCATTATTTTGGTGGTGAGGGATGATGGGGTGGATAAAGGGTACATGGTTTGAAGAACCAAGATAGATGACACGTGAATTATGATGGTCGAGGTCTATTTCATCTCCGATGACAATTCGGCATGTACAATCAAAAGAAGTGACATTGAGTTCAAGATTCCAGTTCCAATGGCCGTTACTGACTGCATCCACGTTCGAAAGTTTACCACTCGCTAGAGAGACGCTTGGGGAATTGAATAAATCAAACAGGAACCAATCAACATCTGCGAGTGGAACGGTAGAACTTCCGTTGAGGTAGAGTGTATCCTGTGCTTCAAGGCCAATGTTGCTTTGGTGAATTGAAATTTCAGGAACTTCGTCACCCAATGAAGCGTTTGAGACCGGCAGAAGTGAAGTCAAAAGACCTGCGACTGCAATGAAAAGGAGTGCTTTCACTGGTCGCATGAAGACTGTCCCTTCACCGACAAACATGAATGTTCGTCCGGAATGTGCGTAAAGATGCTGAATCATTGAGCAAACGGATCGCACAACTCACCTTGGCCTGGGAAACTTGTGGGGTTACGAGGATTCGTGTCCCACTTGAATTCACAATAATTCACGTGGCCGTCACCGTCGGTATCGATCATTCGGTCAGCAGGATCATCAGGGTCGAACTGGAAGTGGAATTCCCACCCTGTGGCCATTCCGTCATCATCGTGGTCTTGATAGTAGACTTCAGGACCGTCGTTCCATTGATCGCCATCGGAGTCATTGGAAATTGGATTGGTACCGTTTTGCTTCTCTTCAAGGTTGGTATAGTTCTCGAGGTTGTCGTAGAAACGCTTTCCGTCGGGTGTATCGGGGTCGATATTACAATCGGAATTTGTGCTGTCGTTATACCCGGAACAATACTTCTTGATGAGGCCGGAACGGTTCAGTCCATCGCTGTCTGGATCTTCATCACCATCCATGATGCCATCAAGATCACTGTCAGGCATGGAAGGGTCCATTACGCCACGTGCTCCGTAAGCGTCAGAAGCTCCTTCGTCAACAAGACCACTTTCAAGAGCAAGTCTGGAGTAGTACACTTCCCAGCCGTCAGGTAAACTATCCGAATCTGTATCATCATCAACAGGATTTGTATTCCACTTGTCTGGTGCTTCAGCACTGTTCGGTAGAGAATCATTGTCAACGTCAAAGGTGTCGTCTTTTAGAGAGTCAAGCGAAGGGTCCAGAGCCCAACGCCCGTTGCAATCACACAAGGCATTGACCGGCATTGAAAATCCTGTGAGGTTCATTTCTGAAACTTCATACTTCTTTTCAATGACGAAACCACCGAGGTTATTGAGCCATACATAGCCACCAGCCTCCATGGAACAATCGTTGTTCTGAGAGGGGACACATCCTGGACGCTGCCATGAGGATGTGGCAACCCAAAGACTGTGCGAATTGGTATTTTGTTCAGCAGATTTTACTTGCATTTCCCAGCCATCAAGCATTCCATCAGCGTCGGTATCGTTGAGCAGTGGATTGGTAGGGTTTTGGAACGGACGAGGGACGAACAGAACTTCATTCCCATCAACGAGGCTATCGTTATCGGTATCCGAGTTGTTTGCGTGGGTAAGGAAATTATCCTTGCCTGCAATGACTTCCTCTCCGTCTTCCAAACCATCGTTGTCAGTATCGAACATACATGGGCTCGTGAAGTATGCAACGCCTTCCCATGAGTATCCAGTAAGTGCTTCAATCTGGTCCGATTCACCGTCGCCGTCCGTATCAGGGTTTGATGCATTGGATCCGCCGGCACATGTGTTCGCAAACTCATCGTAGTCGGACAATCCGTCTGCATCTGTATCGAAAAGGCCAGGGTCCGAAGTGACCCAAGTTCTTACCACACCGTTGTTGACGACAAGGATTTCCCAGCCCATGACTTCAATACCGTCAAGGAGGTTATCGCCGTCAGTGTCAGGATTCAGCGGGTCAGTCGAACGACCATCAATAATGCCATCACCGTTACGGTCACGGGCGTTGTATTCCATAAGATTCGTAAATTGTTCTTCTGGCTCAACAATCTCCATCCATTGGAAAAGTCGCGATTCGACAGCTTGTCCAATAGAAACATCGATCTGGTAGACGTAACCGGAGACTGGGGCAATCATAGCGATGGTTTGCTTTTGACCACCTGCGAGAGTGATTTGGCCGCGAGCGACAGTCGCGTTCGCTTCGACCCATTGGTCCTTCAAGACATCAATTCCGACAACGATGGTTGTCGAATCAAGAGTGCTGTAGAATACACCGCCATCCCCATCAACGTCCCAACCATCATGGTCAGGGTCGAGGTTACCGTTTGCACCGTCACGAGGGTGGAGACCGTTTGTTGATTCCCAACCATCTGGCATGCCGTCAATATCGGTGTCGAGTCTCCAAGGAGACGTGAAATTCGTTGGACCGAAAAGGTTTGCAACTTCATATTCTTCCAAGTTGTTCAATCCGTCTTCGTCCCAATCTCCGTACCCATCAGAGGCATTAGCAGGGTTGAGTGTCTTTGAATTGTCGTTTTGTGGTTGGTCATTGACATCGGAATAACAGAATTCGAATCCATCAGGCATCCCATCACCGTCAGTATCCCAATCCGATGGTCCGTTGAGCATTCCGTCGCCGTCCATATCCATGAGGAACCAAGAGTTCTCGACTCCAGCAAAGGGAGAGGAGCGTGTGATTGGGTCGAGCAAAGGAATGTTACAGTTCTCACCGACTCCAGTCGAGAGAGTCGATGTGAGGTTTCCGATTTCGACGATATCATCGAGTAAATCCATGTCGGAGTCGCGAGCAGTTGGGTTGGTCCCATACGTTTCTTCTTGGAAGTTTGGAAGTCCATCTTCATCGGTGTCAAGAATCATGTCGCAGGAATGTGCGCCTGAAGGATTCGCGAGTTGCTCCCATGAGGGGAGAGAATCTGATGAATCGTAGAAAGTCGAGAGTGTCTCTTCCATTGCTTGGTCTAACAAGAGACAATCCCAGTTTCCGTTGAGTGGGTTAAACAACAAAACATCTCCACCTGGAGTTTGAACGGTTTGTGTGTATTTTGACTCCCACAAGTCGTTCAATCCGTCGTTATCAGTGTCGGAGCGTTGAGGGTCGGTCTTGAGTTCTTGTTCTTGCTGGTTGGTGAGTCCATCGTTGTCTGGGTCTCCATTTGGACCTTGTTCAGGGTCTGGCCATGAATCTGTTTCGTTTTCGATGTTCGCTTCATCGGTATTATCGTTGTTGGAACTGTCTTGCTCAATATCTTCCGATTCACCATTGTCAAGTGGGTTGAGGCCATGGGCGACTTCCCATCCATCGCTCATACCGTCAAAATCTGTATCAGCAAGTTGTGGATCAGTACCGTATTGGGTTGATTCCAATAAATCCGACAGACCGTCGCCATCGGTATCCAAGGCGGCACTAATCGAAGTACCAGAACCAATCAAATCATCTTCAGCAGCACTCTCGAAACCTCCAAGCCCTTCACTGGTTTGGAAGTAGCCAGAAAAACCGACGAAGAGTGAGCCGAAAATCAATGTTGAGATGATTGCGGCATAGGCCATTTGGTTGTGATTAAGAGACATTTCATACACCACGCACATCTGTGCAACTTTACCGACTTGGTGTATGGGTTATAGACCTTAACTCTCAATGTGCTACCGTTGATGATGATGAATAAGGAAAGTGGACTGGAGAAATCACTCAGCATAGGACAAAAGTGATGTGATTTTAACGCTCCAAACATCACCTTTCAATTGGAGATGTACTTTGGCTTTTCGACCATGCCCACGTTGCCAGAATGAATACAAATAACCAACCAAGAATGGAAAATGCGAACAAGGTTTGATGTCAAATTCAACGCCGCCTTGGCTGTCGAGACTTCGGAGCTGAACTGGTTTCCCGAATCCGAATGGTTTGAGGTATGCATCACCAAGTTGGTTCCAACTTTCCAAATCTTGGATGTATATCGGTTGTTCACTTTGAGATACCAACTCATTGACTGCCAGGGCCGATAAAATCAACGGGATCTGCGATTGTGAACTTATGCCAATCCCAAACTCCCAGCATTCCAGCCAACTTGGCCGAAGTCGAATCCCCTGTGCCGTCATGGTTTCAAAAAAACGAGAAAAGACTCCACTTGGCAGTAGACAACACCGTTCGCCAGCATGCGTCCAACCGTTCTGAACCGTTTGTAAATCGAGCTGGAGAGGTGTAAATATTGTTTCTGGATTGGCATGAGAATCCCAACAAAGTACCGGACTTGACGGCGCTGGAGTGAACGTTCGCTGAGCGTTCTCCAAGTCAAGGTTGATTTGGTTGTTCGTCGTTTGACTCCACTGAATTTTTAGCCGTGTACGGTTGATGTTTTCGCTTGCTGCAAGTGCAAAACCACTGCATAATGGTCCGATAAGATTCGAAGAGACTACACTGTTGACAAGATCATATGAGCCCCAACCCATCATCTTCCAACGTTGGGAAAGTTTCGTTCGCTGTCGGGTTGATTTGCGAAACCAACCGACCTCAAAAAAGGAATTACCCAAAAAGCAATATTCCTCTTCGTCTGCTGCTGCATTGAGCAATTTCCGGCCAAGTGGGACACCCGAAAAAGTCTCGAAAGCGAGCCACCACCGGTGGAAATCGACAAGGTTCCAAACCATCCAGCCATGCCCATCTGAGTCGGTAATCGAACCGTTCTCCATACAATGGAAGTTGTCGTTAAGTTCAGTCAAAACAGATCTGTCAGGAGAGCCCGAACCGTCAGAAAGGGACATGGAAGAGCCTCAAAATGGATATCCTGTAACCTTTTCTTCGTTGAAACAGTACCGAATGGTTTGGAAATTTGATTTGAGATGTGAAACATCTTTCTTGACGGATGAAGGGTCTTCAGAATGCAAAAGAACACGAGCATAAAGTTGAGCAACTTCTTGCATTTCCAAAACACCCATACCGACACGTGTCAGTTCTTGTACGCCAAGACGTAAACCAGATGGTGTCATCGCCTTTGTATCGCCAGGAAGCATGTTCATGTTGGTAATAATTCCCGCCTCCTCCAACAATTGGGCAGCCTTGGCACCTGCACCAGAATCCGTTGAACCATGCCGGGTCAAGACTTGATGTGATGCTGTGTAACCGCGAGATTCTGCCAAAACATCAAAACCTTCCGCTGCAAGGGCAGAAGCGAATGCTTGTGCATTACGAACGATATCATGAGCATATGCCTCGCCGTATTCTTCAAATTCAGCCAAAGCCACAACTTTTCCAGCAACATGGTGGAGGTGGTAAGAAGAACAAACACCAGGGAATACCGCCGTATTGAGCCGACGTTGGAATTTTGAATCTTCGCTTGATGAAAGAAGGAAACCACCCTGGGGCCCAGGGAACGTCTTGTGAGAGGAACCTGTCATGACATCAGCCCCTTCTCTCAACGGATCTTGGAATACACCACCTGCAATGAGTCCCAAAACATGAGCACCATCGTACATAACCGTCGATTCAACTTCATGAGCAGCATCTGCGATTTCACGAAGTGGAGTCGGGAATAAAAACACGGATTGTCCAATAAGCGAAACTTTTGGCTTTACCTCACGGATGAGAGCACAGGCTCCATCAATGTCCGGTTCCATCCGTTCTTCATCCCATGGGTAGGTCGACAAATCAAGGTCTCGAAGGCCGACTGCACCCATTCGAGCGTGAGATATATGGCCGCCATCTGCAGTTGATACCGCAGTAATTTTGTCGCCCGGCTTTGCCAACGCTTTCAGTGCTGCAATGTTAGACACTGTTCCTGAAGTGGATTGGATGTTTGCGAACGGTGCATTGAAGACAGACTGAGCCAATTCAATTCCCATACTTTCGATGGTGTCAAAATCGTTGCAGCCCTGATAGTAACGTTTGCCGGGTAATCCTTCTGCGTACCGACCGTGCAAGTCACTGGCAACAATCTTCTGAACCATCGGTGAAACGATGTTTTCCGAGGCAATCATCCCAAGTCCGTTCCGGTAGAGATTACCACTGGCTGCAGTTGCATTGAGCACTGCATTGGCTTTCGATAATGTAGAGGAGCTGGGAGTCCAGGAACCACGTTCACGCTGCATGAGGTTTGCTTGTGAAGTCGGTCTTTGAACCCATTGATAGAGCCGTATGACTAATCAAACGAGAGGAGATCATCATCAGACTCCTTGGTAACGGACGGATTGAGGCCGGGACGGACGTTTGGACCGATAGCCTTCGAACCCACACGTAAGTCCTTCACAGGTGAGTTGAGCCGTTGTTTTCGTTCAGAGACGCGTGTATTCTGAGGTATGCCTCGCTGAGCTAAATTGACGTTCGAAACAGAACGTGGCTGTCCAGGACGAGAAGAAACTGGTTGACCCGGGCGTCCCGTTTTCTTCTGAATGTATTGCTGGCGGCCACGGTAAGCAACAGCGCCAATCAAACGCTCGAGAACTGGAACATCGGCCCCATCCTCTTTCGGGCGTTTGAGCCACCATCCTTCACCAAGCGGCTGTAATCGAGGCGGGCGAGATTTTGACATTGATTTCGCTTGTCGCTTCAGACGAGCTTTAACAGACTTCTCCGAATCTTTTGGTAACCGTTCGGACATCCAGCCAGGCAAGCCAAGGTCCAATACCACTCCATTGACCGTTACAAGCATACCAGAAAGCAGCAGATGCGTTCCAACTGGAATGTTCGAGCGTTCCGGTGAAACTTTGAAACGCTTCATTCGCTTTGCATAGTCGAGCATTGCTCTTTGGTCTCGATGACGTATGACACGACGCTGTTGACGGGAGAATCTTCGCCCGCCAAATTGAATCATCGTGAGCGTAAGTACGGTCACAAGACCCTGCACTTGACCGATTTCTTGGGAGATGAATATTCCGAGAACAATCCAACATGGGAGAAGAACAAGCCAATTGAATACAGTTGATAGAACGCTGTCACGATAGATGGGGGGCATACCACGCCGAGATGCTTCGTGGGCTACGACCATGATATTGGCACTGATGGCTTCATCCATGCCACCTTTAACCATGAGGCCAGCAACAGAATTTACTGGTGCGGAATTGATCCATTTCTTCATCTTCTTCCCTTTTCCAATGGCTAATGCCACTTCAATCTCTTCTTCATCAACGACTTGACCTAATATACTGCTAAGGGCCAAGACCCGAGGATCTTGACCGTCACTTTCCTTGAGTTCGGTGAGGATTGAGCGGGCACTGTGCCAATCGCCTTTGTCAATCAAACACAATGCTGCAGCAATACGCGGTCGGACGCCTGTAGGTTCCTCACGAATAAGCTTGAGAGAAAGCGCCAAAGCATCGTCATGCTTACGCTGTGCACGCATAAGAGAAACCATCGAGAGTTGTGCAACACGCGTGAGGCGGTCATTGTGAATTGAATCGTCGTTCGGTGAAGGCTGCCATCCACGCATCATGCGCATGAGTGCTTGTAAATGATCAATGCAGGAATTGTTCTCCCAGTCCCAAAAGTCATCTTCAGTTACCATGCCTTGCCAGGGATCCATCCATTCACAAACAAAAGCAAGGAGTTCCGGTTCATCGTAACCTTCTGGCTGTTGCAATCCATGCAGAGCCTCACGTGCAGCATCGAGTCTTCGGGAAGCCATATGTCCAGTCGCAATGACCATACGGGCAATGTCATCGTCTCCACCGCCTTGAGCAAGAACTTTCTTTGCTTCTTCGATGGCTTTGGGCCAAAGACCACGCAGGGCCAATTCCCACATCTTTGCCCGAGCCTTTTCATGCCGAACAAGGGCTTGGTCGCCCGGAATTGAGCGGCGTTGGAATTGTATGAGGCTGTCTAAGTCTTCCTTGATCGCTGCTTCGTCAACCAACTCCCGCATCCAGTCTCCACCGGCAAATTTCACTGCACCTTCCCTACGCTCGTCAGGATTCAAATCAAATCGCAACTTAAGCAAAGGCGAATAACGAATAATGGAAAGTAACCAAGTGAAGAGGAAAATGGCCTGACCAAAACCAATGAACATCCATGTGGTCAACAATCTGTTTCCTTCGTTGAATCCTCGGTTTTCAAGCCAAGGAGTGAATGGCATCAAATCACCGAATTCTTTGTAACACACCAATACCAATAGCAGCACAGTGTAGCCAGAAAATCCAGCAAATGCAAAGTTCAGTTGGCGGTTTTGTGCTTTGACTTCAGTACGGATTTCACGGGGAGAATCCAACGTGACCCCGAACAATCCACCAAAGGATTGTCCTCCAAGAATCAGGTTGCGAGTAAGTTCAAAAATGAACGCAAGACCGACAATGGCGATGTTCAGAGAAAGGTAGAGCGAAAGAAATTGCGGTAGGGCTTTGATAAATTGCCATTGGAACAGTAATTCCGAAATTATGTCGATTCGAGTGTAAAGTGAATGACCAATAATACCTCCGTAGTTCAATACCTCTGTAGCGTTGACTGGGTCATTGAAGAGGACGTAGAACACGGTGACAATACCGTTCAAAGCAGTGACTGGCATGGTGAGGAGGAAAAGGACAAGAACCAACGAAAATAAACGGTTAAGGAAACGAGGCTTTGAAGGATCAATTGGATTTGGCCTACCGTTTGCAGTGCGCCATTTATTGATGATCAGCATGTTCCAAGAAGCACCCATGATGCGCCCATAAGCCATAATCGTTGGAGACATGAACGTCAGCATTCCTGCTGCTAACCAAACCGGTGACAGTGTGTTATCGGAGCTCAACTGAATTCCGTAAAGTAATGTAGCAAATGTAACACCGATGAGAATGAGCAGTGTCGTAAGCCGACGAAGTAGGCTTGTCACTAAACCTGCTTTTTTGGCGTTTGTTTTGAATATGCGCAATTGTGTGTTCAACGTTTCCCACGGAGAGATGAGTACCGGTACGAGAATCAGTACGCCTGCTATTGCGAGATTTGGCTTAAAGTAAACTTCAGCTTGCAGTAACAATTCAGCAATAAGAATCAGTATTCCTGTCATGCCCATCATGTAGAGGCCAATTCCGTATTTTACATTTCCAAGAAGTTCTCTGGCTTCCGAAATGTTACCCGTGATTTTGTGAACTTCATACAGGTCATCATCAATCTCAAAGGCAACTTGCAAATTCGCTAATTGTGTCGGGATAAACCACCGCCATACTGGAACTGCAATGGCAAAGGCAATGAAAACCGGATAATAATATTCGATCTGGAAATCAGAAGCCTCAGCAATTTGAACAGCAGAGGCTGGTTGGGCGAATATAAAAGTTATCAGCGCTGACCAAATGAGGATGTGAAGCCTCTTCCGATTGTGGCGCATGTGCTTTCGATATAACACTCAGTCATCAAGTCATCGCCGAAATGTCGGTTAAGAAACACGATGTCGTTTCAAAAACGACTCAATTCGGTTGAATGCTTCGTTCAATACCTCCGAATCAGGCAGATACACAATACGGAAGTGTCCTTTACCAAGTTCTGGGGAAAAACCACTGCCATGAACGACCAAAACGTGTTCCTCATGAAGTAAATCCAATACAAATTGTTTGTCATCGTTTGCCCATTTCTCATCTAAAAGTCGAACGAACATATAGAATGCACCACCCGACGATTGGACTTCAAGACCTTCAATTTGAGAGATGCGTTCAACACAAACATCGCGTTGTTGTACCACTTTTTCTGCGTACGCCTTCATCCACGTCCGGTCTGATTCCAGTCCAGCAAGGTATCCAAGTTGCGCTGGGGTTGAGGCGCAAAGTCGAGAGCGTAGCATTCGCTCAATACCGTCTCGGACCTTCAATAATCGCTTCGTCGGATCATGTACAGCGAGATAGCCAATTCTCCATCCTGGGGCGTAATAAACCTTTGAAACGCCGTTGAGAGAAATAACGGGGACATCATCTGAGAGACTCGCCACACTCTTTTGCAGACCTGTGAAATCAAGTCCATCGTAGATTTCGTCGGCGACAATCATACAATTCGGCCATTTTCGAGCGATGTCGAGAAGTTTCTCAATTTCCTCTTGACCGGCTACGCTTCCGCAAGGATTGTTCGGATTGATGAGGACTAAAAGACGAACAGAGGAATCCATTTTTGACTCGATATCGGACAAATCAATTTTCCATCCGTTATCGGGTTGCAACTTGTATTCGATGGTCTGTGCACCGTACATCTGCGGATAGGCCATGTACGGCGGATAATGAGGGCCAGGGGCGAGCACCTTGTCGCCTTCAGTCAAAACAGATGCAAAGAGAATCTGAAGTGCCTCAGTTACCCCGTGACAGACATAAACATCCGAGGGTTGGGCATTCCAACCCTTCCTGTTTTCATCAAGCGCTATGGCTGTTCGAAGTTCGTGGATTCCGTACGAATGTGAATAACCGTTTTTACCGTCTTGAAGGGCTTTGACATAAGCATCAACCATGTGTTGTGGTGTGGGTAGCCCCGGATATGCGATTGGATCGCCAATGTTCAATTTGAGTATATCGTGGCCTTGCTCTTCAAGAGCAAGTGCTGGAACAACAACATCTCGTATTGCATACTCAATATTCGATGCTCGAGGAGCCACTGGAAATTGATCATCTGCCATACGATCGTCACCTGAATTCAATTTCATTCAACTGTTCTCGAGAATATCCGCCCATGCGAAGTACTTCATCAAAATCCACTTCAGCAACGGGTTGAACCGACAGACGTTGCCCTTTTCGGACAAGAAGCATGTTTTCACACGAAGGGTTGTTACGAACATCCTCAAGGGGTACAATACTGGGCAAAGCGACAACTGCCTCAATGTCAACCATCATCCAGCGAGGGTTTTCAGGACTTGCTTTCGGGTCGAAATAGTTCGAGGTCGAATCTTGAGCCGTATGGTCTGGATATCCCTCACGGCTAACACGAGCAATTCCAACGATGTGGGGTGGTTTGAAGTTTGAATGGTAAAACAAGACATAATCGCCTTTTTTCATGTCATCCCTCATCATGTTTCTAGCCTGATAGTTTCGAACCCCATCCCAGTGTGTCGAGCCATCGGCTACAAGCTGTTCAAACGGGTAGACATGAGGTTCCGATTTCATCAACCAGTAGTTGACCATGGTAATCCCAAGCGGTGGAGACTCTTTGTATTGTTGCTCACCAAGCATCGACGACATCATCGGCAAGGGCAGCATCGAGAACATCGACATCCAGAACCTTCGTTTTGCCAAGACCCAATCGCTTCGCCATAGAGGTACGCCCTCCAACAGCGCCCAGGCCTGCTTTCTCAAGGGTCACAAATATGGCGGGTAACAAAATCAATGCACTTGCAGCAGCAACCCATAACAGAATCAAGATGACGGTAATGAACGGTCGTATTGCCTCGATTGGAATACCGTACGCAGTAATCATTCCAAGGGTCGTGACCACAGCGGCTTCAAGCAACGACATCCCCGTGCCGATTGCAGCACTTCGAATTGCTTCAATGCCTCCCCCCAGCTCTCGTATGCGGTTGGATATGTGTATGGAAAAGTCGACCCCGACACCGACCAGAATGGAACCGATCATGACGGTGACCAGGGAAAGGTCGACACCCATTCTCCACATGACCAGCCACTGTAATGCCACTGTTGCGATGACCGGAGAAGTTGTCCAAATCGAATATCTGATGTCCTTGAACACGATGGCGAGGGTGATGAGGGTTAGAATGACTGCAAAACCGAGTGATGTCCATTGGGAGCCAACAATGAGTTTGTTGACTTCGATGGTGGTTGGCGCCACACCGGTCAATTCCGTTGCATAATTACCCGGCTCGGTACCAGTAAACGTGTTCGCATGGCTGTTAATGATCTCCACGTTTGATGAAGTATCTGCAACAGGAAGATACGGCATGTCGACCAAAATCAAACTTCGGTCAAAGTCTTCGCTGATGAAAATCTCACGCGTTTCATCGGTGATTGAAGAGTAAAATACGTTCAAAAGAAACACTTCACTTTGCCGCGATGCAGGCAAACCGTATGCGTCAGGTGATGTAAGTAAATCCCAAAACGAGGCGTCTTGGGTCACTGAACTGTCGAGAAGTATACTTGCTGTGTCCTTCACATCCTGGCTTAAGAGCGGTAAAGATTGGACAAATTCGCTGCATCCCACACATTCTATCGTTGGCGCAATTCCGGATGATTTCATAAGGAAAACAATCGACACAGCGGTTGTATCGTCCACATCGTTCAGCAAGCCCTCCAATGTATCGATCTGACGTAAATTTTCCGCAGGATCTTGTTGAGATACCTCGATTGAGGTATCGCCAGTTAAGTTCGCTTGAATCAAAACCATTCCGAGTTGCCCGGAATTGAATTCATTGCTAAAGTTCTTCATTGCAGAAACAGATGGCTCGTCGTACGGTGCCATTTTCAACATGTCAATGTTTTCTTCAACATTTGCTTGCCCGTATGTTGCAGAGATGATAATCAAGAAGAGGAAGACTCCAATAACTCCACGATTGTACTTAACCGGGACTTCGACCAAGAGTTGGAAAGGCTTCAATGGAGGATGCTTTGGTTTACGTAAATCGAGAAGGAGTGTTAAGTTTGGAACCATGAACATCGTGAGAATATAAACAACAACAATCCCACCTGAAAGAGCAATTCCAACGGTTTGAATTGGTGCCATTGGCGTAAAGACGAGCGATACGAATCCAATGATTGTCGTTACTGCTGATAAGAATACGGCTTTCCCGGTCGATGACAACGCTCCACGCATTTTTTCTGCTTTCGTTCCGTCTTCTTCGGCGTAGCGGTTGGTGATGTGCAGTCCATAGGATACGCCGAGCGCCAGTAAAATAGGCCCGACAATAATCACCGTCATCGTTACTTCGTAATTTGACCAACCAATAATTCCAAGCGTCCAAAACACTGCACACAGAGTTGGAAGACCGGCAATAGTAACGACTTTCAAGCCCTGCAGTGGGCGGAAACCTGTGAGACCGGTTTGCAAAATGTCACAGTGGAACACGAACAGACCCAGTGCAACCCATACAACGGCGAGTGGGAAAATATCCCAGAACATGTCGAAAGTTCGCTCTGTAACCGCATTCGTGATTGGTACCGGGCCTGTGAGTGTCATTTTGAGATCGAGAGTTTTCACCCCTCGCTCTTTTTGCTCCTCTGTCAATTCGTCGGCATTCCAGATGCATGTACCTTCTGACGAGTCTGGACTGCCATCTGCTTCAAACAAACACGGACGCTCGAGTGTCGAGATACGAGTGATATTTTCTGTTGTGCTGCGAATAACTTCCTTCGATGAAACTTCGTCAGTGACTGCAACTGCCATGATGGCGCGGTCCAATACGCCATCTGGTCCACCATCTGCCCCGCCAGAAATGTCACGGGCCAGTTTGTCAAGTCCCGGTGTTGCATCTCCATTGTCCTCATACATCTCAGCAATGACGAGATTAATGGTGGTTTGAGAAGGAATATCATAACCGCCACCAAACTGATCGTCCGTGAGAGCGAGTGCGTCGTTGAGTTCAGATGCTGCATTCGCTGAGAGACAGTCGTCTTGTCCAAGGCTACAGCCTAACTGCCCCAATTCAGTGACGAATGCCTCGCGTATTCGCGGAGCACTTGAATTCACTTCTTTCAAAACAGTAGAAAGCGAGAGAATATAGATCACATCATCGCTTTCTGCGACACCGTTAGCAGTGCACTCAAACGACGAAATGCAAGGGTTCAACTGATTTTCAATGAAACTAATCTCTTGGAGGATACGTTGGTCCGTAATGTTGCGGCCATCCCCGAGTTCGATGTAAACTACCATGACATTGGTTGACCAATCTTCTTCAACGAGCTTCAGGAGTTTCCCGACGTTGCTCCCATCTGGGAGATACACTTCGAGGTCACCATTGACGTTAAGGTCGGTTTCATTCGGGTCGTCATCGAATTGAGTCAGGTAGCGGTCATAGAAACCGGAGTGGCTCACAAAAAAGAGCGTCATCAATAAGAAAAGAACCACTGTGGCAAGAGGGAAACGAGTTATTGCACCTATGGCACCGTGCTTCTGCCATTCCCTTCTTAGGCGTACTGGAGCATCAAGAACTGCATCAATAGCGTCTTTTGTGTTGAAGTCTTTAACCCGAGCTGTGAGGTCGACAGCACCCGATTGGAGGCGTTTGGAGCCGGAGGCTTGAATCTCCTTGATTCGAGAGCCAGCACTCGATAGCCCATTCGAACTCTGTTCGCGACCTGCGTTCGAATTGGAAGAGTTTTGTGATGGACCCTCTTGCGACATCTCCACCCCTCTAATACACGGTGAGTTGCGGGGCTTCAAATGTCTACCGCTGAAATGTTCCCGATACTCGTGAATTACGGAGTTCTACTTCACACTCCATGCGTTGGTTTCAAAGGTGAATCGTCACACCGCTGTTTGGACCCGCATCGTTCATGTGTGTGGGGCCAGGTGAGGCACATGCCAGCCCCAATATTAAACGATAAACGATGGTCAATCGACCTTGAAAAGCGCATTCAAGAAGCCCATTCGGTAGATTCCCAGGTCTACGCACAGAGATATGCGTTCAAACCTGACAGTGGCAAGGAACTTTTCGTTATCGATACCCCTCCACCCTACCCCTCGGGAACATGGCATATCGGCGCAGTCGCACAATACTCAATGATTGACGTCATTGCTCGTTCACAGCGTCTTTTGGGGAAGGAAGTCTTTTTTCCATGGGGTGTAGACCGGAATGGAATCAACATCGAATTCACTGTGGAGAAGAACACAAAGCGTAAGATGAAGACGTACGACCGTGCCGAATTTATTGACATGTGCCGAGAAACCATTGAAACATTCACACAAGCAATGAGGATGACTGCAAAGCGTGTTGGGCTTTCCTGTGACTATGACCGTGAGTATCTAACGGATTCACCAGAATACAGAACCGTCACACAATCAATCTTCATTGAATTGTTCAAAAGCGGTGCCATTATTGAAGATCTACGCCCGAATATCTACGACCCGGTTGAAGGGACGACCATTGCTGATGCGGAAGTCGAACGCCTTTCACGTAAAACTCGCCTTGTTGACATCACTTGGACCTGCGACGACGGAACTGAAATCGTCATATCGACAACCCGTCCAGAATTGATATGTGCATGTGGCGTCGTTGCTGTTCACCCAGATGATGAGCGATACACCCATTTGGTTGGAAAGACAATCCAACTGCCGCTACCGGTTGAAGGACGCTCAACATCGGTCAAAGTGATGACCCATAATTCCGTCAAATCTGACTTCGGTTCAGGTGTTTTGATGGTCTGTTCCTTTGGCGACCAAAATGACGTGGCTGTGTTCCGTGAGCTCGGTCTCACTCCATTCCAAGCCATCGACTTAGACGGTAAATTGACCGACATTGCCGGACCGTTTTCCGGCATGAAAGTGATGGATGCACGCAACGCTGCAATCGACTACCTTGAAGAACATGGTAAACTGGTAAATGTTGTCGAGCGAGACCAAGAAATTCCAGTATCTGAACGTGGAAAAAACCCGGTCGAAATTATTCTACTGAAAGAATGGTATGTGCGTCAAACCCATGCCCAAGACCGTATCCGTGAACATCTTGAAGAGATTGAATTCCACCCACCGAGGAACAAACAGTTCCTCCTTGATTGGATGGATAACATCAGTATTGACTGGCCCATATCTCGACGCAGATGGTACCATACAGAGATACCGATTTGGTACAGTGAAGACGGTGAGAAAATTATTGTCCCGCCAAGCGGCACCTATGTCCAACCATGGCGCGAAGGTCCGCCTCAAGGCAGCCAAGTTCTCGGCCGGGCAACACGTGAAGTTCTTGGTTCCTTTGAGAGCATGGAAAGCGAACTTGGCACACTTGTTGGTGAAGAAAAGGTATTCGACACGTGGATGGATTCATCAAACTCAAACCTGTTTGTGAGTGGCTACCTCAACCATCCTGAAGTGTTTGAACGAGCATTCCCTACCGCTTTGCGGCCACAGGGCAAAGAAATTGTTCGAAC
>DAXG01000021.1 GCA_002506275.1 Euryarchaeota archaeon UBA259
GTGGCGGCGGTGGTCGCAGCGGCGGCGGTGGATACCGTGGTGGCAAATCCAGCGGTGGCAGAAGTGGTAACAGCGACTCCTATCGAGGCGAATCTCGAGGTCAAAACTACAAACCAAGCAAGAGTTCGAGCAAAGGCTACCATGGCGGCAAGAAATCATCTGGCGGCTACGGCAACAAAAGCGGCGGCTACAGCGGCGGAAAGAAGAAATGAATCATTCTTCTTCTGAACTTCTTGACTTAGCCGGGCTGAATATTCCGTAATCTTCGATAATCTCAGCAGCACCTGGAAGTACGGGAAGGACATCATCGGTCATGAGTCCAGTGTTTTTGTAAATTCGGTTGGCAAGTTGCTCTTTTTTCGTGATGCCGGGTCGAAGGATAGCAAATCTTTGACACAGTGAGCGAATGGTCTCGGGCAATCCACCCATGAGCAGGGGGACGCCGTTAATGGCGACGATGCCAATACCCATCTGAACATCCAAATCCTTGAACCATTGCCGTTGTCCACGTACAATGAACGAACCTTTTCCAACGTATTCTCCAGTTTGTGCGGTTTTGGAGACTTGAGCGGGTTTCACGCAATAAACAGTGCCATGAGCGCCTCCACCAGCCCATGCACGGCTCCAACAGAGAGCAAGTGTGGCAGCTTCTTCCAATTTTTCAGTGGTTATACGCTCATCGCCGAGTTTGTCAATAAGTCGGAATGCTGGAACATCTTCTGGAATATGAGCCGGTTTATGCTGATCGACAGCAAAACCTTGCGTGGCCCGAAGACTGCAACTTGGTGCTCCATGCAAGTCAGCGTGAAGGTACATGTCGGCACCTGAAAGATGCTTTTTGACGATGGAATCGTTGCCTTTTGCGTCTCTTCCACCAACCAGTAAATGCCCTCCAGTCAGCATGCTCCACCGATGGTTTTCAAACCACAAGCGCTTACTTCGCTTTACCTTGTTGAGTTTTCCACTTGCTTGCTGTTTTGCTTCCTTTTTCACGGCGCGTTGCAAATGCAAAACCGTGTCTTCCAGTGCTTGAACAGCCCCCGATGTCTTGTCTTTTTGTTTGCGAGCAGCCTCAAAGTGACGTTGAGCATTTTGATGAACCGTTTCGTCAAGAGAAAGCGTCGCTTGCGGTCCTTTGGGTTGACCGTCTTCATCGGGAAGAATCGTCACAAAAGTTCGTTGTGCTGGATGAAGAGAAACGATCCACGGGATTTGTTTTGAATCCTTTTTGACTTGACTCCAGCCCCTTTCTTCAACGGCATCAAAAATTTGGCGTAGTAAACTTTCGATGTGCGTCCAATTGTTTTGAATGGTATGTCCAAGCATTTGTTGCTTCTCGATTTTTACAGAAAAGCCCTCAAGTGCTTTTTCTTGTTGCGCTTTCCGTCGTTCCAAACGCTCCACATCGGTGGAATGACCGCGACCAGGTGCAGCGATGTCCAGTTTTTCAGCCTCTCTTCGAGCGAGTGCCATTGCATCGTGCGCCCCTTTCCAGGCATCAACTGCATGGCACAGAGATGGAAACGATGCCTTGGCCAAATTCTGATGGCTTGGTAAAAGAGTTGGCGTTGCTTCACTTGCGTGTTTTTCATAGAATCGGTCTCTATCACCGTTTGGAGTGTGGCTCAGTGCCTTGTCTTCAAGTTCCGAGACGGATTCCTCAGATGTTGGTTTTAACAACAGATAACCTACACGGGTTTCTGCCAAGTCGTTGAGGAGCGAGTGAAGTGCCTCATGTATCTTTCCAGCATCTACTTCCTGGGTGTCAATGTTGGCTTCATAGCCGGCAAGAGAACATACGGCGTTTGCATGCGTCCCTCCAAGATTGACTTTTCCTCCGAGTGTAGAAACAAGGTCTCTGTCAGAGGATTGGAACATTTTAGTGAGATCTTTTTGATTGATTGTGTGAGGATCCATCGCAGCAGGAGGTGGGATGTAGGCAACGCCTTTTTTCAGAGTTCTTCCAGCGTATGAAGCGTGTGTGAGAGGTTGAATAATGATGCCCTCTTCATCGGTGAGAATGATGTTACCGTCTCTGAACACTTCCACATAAAGGTGATACTGACCAAACTTGGTGTCAAAATCAAAACAGAGAACACGGTCAAAGCCGAGTTGCCGCACCCCCGTCATTCGTGCATTTTTCAAGTGCTTTCTCAAAACCATCGCAAACGGAGGGGGTGTCATCGGCATTGGGCGGTCACGGTTCGAAGTGTAGATACGGGCACCTCGCACCAATACGAGATCGAATTGGTCCATTTCTTTAGGATTGATTCTCAAAACAATTTGCTCGTAATGGGGCATGTATGCTTTTTTGACATAAGCCCCTGCGAAAGCATTCAATTCTCGGGCTACTGCACGAAGATCGAAACTCGACATTGTCGCTTTCATGTGCTCGCCCCAAACCAACCTGCAGTCGACGCTTCTTCAATACTCACTTGAATCGAAGTAGGACTTTTCCAATATTTTTCCCGTCGTGGAGGTATTGATGGGCTTTGGCTACGTCTTCGACATCAAAAACAGTGTCAATCACGGGCTTAAGCGCTCCACTGAGGACGCCTTCCATGACTCGTTGTAACTGTTCAAGCATGACCACTTCGTTTTTCCATGTCCCCATGTGAACTCCAAAAACACCTCGATTTCTCGTCATCAAGCGGAGTGGGTCGAAAGCAGGTGTTTTTCTCCATGCCAAAAATGATCGCAACATCGAACGTTTTGATGTCGGTGCAACAGCGGACATGCCGTAGGTATAGAGGCGTCCTCCTTCCTTTAACACTGAAAGAGAACGAGCGAGATTATCCCCTCCTATAGGGTCAAGAATATGATCGACACCCTGGCCGTCGGTTTCTTTTTTGATGATGGAAACAAAATCTTGGTTGTGTCGGTCAATTGCCCTCCCGCCATAAGATTCGATGATTTCGGATTTGGAACCAGAAGCAGTCGCCCACACTTGACTCACTCCCGCCCATTGACACAATTGCAATGCGGCAGTTCCAACACCTCCTGCACCACCATGGATGAGTACAGATTCATCTTGACCAAGATGGCCAAGGTGATGCAGCATATGGTGTGCTGTGAGGTAGGTCACAGGTATTGCAGCAGCGTCCTCGAGTGTTATTTCATCCGGTAGAGGCAAGACCCGTCGGGCATCGACCACAACATGGCTGGCTTGTCCTCCAGTTGACATGGCTGCTACAACACGCTGGCCAACCGTGAACTCCGACTCTTCATCGCCAATTGAATCGATAACACCGCTTACTTCATAACCGGGTGTAAACGGATAAGGTGGGCGAGGTTGATAGAACCCAAGTCGCATAAGAAGGTCTGCAAAGTTAATCCCTGCAAAAGCCACTTTCACTCGAACTTGCCCTAATTTTGGTTCAGGCATTGGCATATCTGCAACCCGAATCGTGCTCGGAGAGCCGGCTTTGGTAAATTCAACTCTTCGAGCCATACTTCGACGACATGATGGAAGTGTTCTAAAGTTTGGTCTTGGATGTCATCCATACTGAAGATTCTTCAAACAACATGCCAGCTCGTTGATGTGACAGTAAATGCGAGAGCGTTTGGTCTCGAGCTAGTCCAGGGTGAGCGTTGGGTGTATCGGCATACGCATGTCGAGCAATTTCGGAAAGCGTTTGTTTTCCTGAATCAACGGCGTCATAAACGGCTTGGTGTCGAGCCATTCTGTGTTGGATGTAATGGTTGAATTTTTGTTCGGGTAGCGCGATTACTGGTCCGTGACTCGGAAACAAAAGGTGAGGGTCCAAGTTCTTTAGCCGTTCGAGTTGTTCAAGGTACACGTTCATGTCACCGGTGTGCGGAGGGATCAGTATCGTCCCAATTCCTGCAACCATGTCTCCTGCGATGAGTCCTGCTTGACTCAAAAGGCAGATATGCCCGGGATGATGCCCGGGTGTGATGAGGACTTGCCATGTTTGATTTCCAAGTTCGAGAACTTCTCCATCTTCGAGTATTCGGTCACATTTGACGGTCTTGGCAGTATATTCACTGCCCCATATTGGCACATCAAATGCTTCTCTTAGTAGCCCGATATCACCCACATGGTCGCCATGCGAATGGGTAAACATCATCGCTACAAGTTTGCCTTTGTGTCTGTCTACCGCTTTTGCCATGTCTTCCATTCCTTCGCGTAAATGCGATGCAGGGTCGACGAGGATAAAGTCACCTTCAGGGTCGCCAACGAGGTAGCAGTTGGTGTGGTCTGCAGGAGGCAATGTAGCCGTTTTTACCGGAACGACCTCAACACCGTGTGCAAAAAGAATGGAACGACGTCCCGGCAATCGCTCACTGATATCAAGAGCAGCAAGTTTCATGTCACGGTTTTTTCGTTCAAGGGTTCGTTCAATTTCCATCAAGAGGGTGACAACTGGAGGTGCCACTTTGATTTCATGGTTCGACCATCTCGACAGTATTTCGACGGGTGTCGCCCACAAGATTTCGGTAAATTCAGTCTGTGGTTCAAGATCGATAAGCGGCACATTTTCGATAGGGCCTGCGTGAATGTGCATGAATGCATTATCAAATTGAATTGGTCCAAACGGTGGGGTAATTCGATGGCTCAAAACGTGTATCGAGGAGGTGTCGTATGGAAAGGCACCTTCCAGTGCTAAGGGGAGATATCTGCTCTTGTCAGCAATAATTTCTTTGCGTGCATAAAGCGGCAGTTGGACTAAACCTTGCTTTGAAGGAGCGAGGCCCAATTCTTCACTCATTTCTCGAAGAATACATGCTGTAGCTTTTGCTTCAGAGCCATCAAAACCCTTGAGTTGGTCAATTGCTGATTGGTCTACGCGTGACAACCCTCCTCCCGGGAAGGCCCAGTAACCAGGGAATGCAGCCATAGTTTCCGAACGGAGTCCAAGGAGTACTTCTACGCCTTTTGGTCCGTCACGGGTCATGGTCATTGTAGCCGTTGGACGAGGGGCTTTACGCTCAAAATCACCGAACGACACGCCTTGCGGTACTTCGCTCATACATTTCGCTCTCGGCCAATGGTTTCAAGTCTTTGTTTCCTCTTGATGGTCATGCGTGAATCTCATGTAGGTCCAGCCGGCACGGTTTGACATGGCAGCACAGTCGATGGAGGAGGAACTACAAGAACTTGCAGCACTCGTTCGTGAAGCTGAGGCTTTGGGTATCGACCCGTGGCCACCTGAAAAAAACGAACGACCATGGGCACGATGGGCTCTTGGCTCATTCATGATTGTACTCATGCTCAGCGCTGTCTCGAAGGTTCTCTTCCGATTCGTCAGCATTTGACGTCGGGTAGAAATCCACCACGCTGTATCCAGTTGGAATCAAGATTGTTTCGTCATTCTACAAGCATTGCTGCACCGCTCAATTGAAGAAGGAATGGCTATTGGCACGGATGAACAGTCCCTTAGTGTAGCGGTCCATCATGGAGGATTCTGGTTCCTCCGACCTCGGTTCAAATCCGAGAGGGACTACCACCGCATCAATCCATCAAAGGTTTTGAATCATCAATTGATGACAGCGGTGCATGGCCAAAGTGGAGTTGTATACCAACAAAGGGTGTGGGGCATGCGTCAATGCCAAACGCCTCCTCGACTCGAAAGGGGTGCCATACGAGGAAATCCGGTTGGGTTCTTCAAGGCGAACTGATGTTGAATTCCAAGTTCGCACGAATGGAAGCAAAACGATACCTCAGATTTTCATTGATGATGAATGGATTGGGGGGTTTGAAGAACTGCTCAAATACGATAAGGCCAATGAGTTGGATTGGCGCTTAGGGTTGTGTGAAAGGCCTCATGTATCCCTGCTGGCCCGCCTTATGCGAATTTTGACGGGTAAAATCTACTGAGTATTGGATTATGATTCTTTCAATGTGAAACTCGTTACCATCTGCATGGCTTGACCGTGAGTAATTCGCCCGGAGTAGTCACGAACATCACCGTGGATGGTGATTCTTGCTCTGAATTCACAGGTTTCTGTTGTTTCTTCTTTTTGGTGATGCTTATAGAAATGAACGCCAACTTTGTATTTTCCAGTCGGAGCGTTCTCAATCCAAACGACATTCTCGACTGCGTTCTTACTCGTTGGTCTTACATTCATGTCCACGTCGAGTTCTCCACCGCATTCGCTCGTTTTGTTGTTGAAATAAATTCGTTCACCTGAAGGGCAGAATATATGCAAATCTAGATCATTGTAGTCGTCCCAGGCGAGGGAGATTTGAACTTCGCCGGTCTTCCCACCTTCTCGCTCAAGTCTTTGTTCAATATCGTCATTGACGATGGTGGATGTTTCAACAACTTGTATCCCACTGCCAATCTCTTCAGTTTCTACAAACGCAGCATGCTGGTTCAGAGGTTCTTCATTCTGCTCAATCCAAGTGGTGCGAAGTTCGATGGTAGAACCAGTGAATTGGTCTTCAAGCGTAGTGTCTTCGGTATCGTCTAACGGTTCTTTCGAAGATGTCGTATCAGGTGCCGATTCATCAAACAGGTCATCAACCAACAGCCGCAAAGAAATCAAGTTTTGATCTCTTTCTTGGTCTCTCTCATCGTATTCTTCTCGTTCTCGAACGGAGAGTTGGTCAATTTGACGGCTTGAGTCAGTTAATTCTGTTGCGCCGTTGCTTGATTCGTGTTGAGATTCATGTTCGCCATTGGAAGCATCTTCAGCCAAATTCTCATCCGATGTTCCTTTCGAAGCACTTTCAATACGTCTTTCAGTGGCTGAAGATTGTCCATCAGAAGCATGTTGAACGGCTTTACCTTTCGAATTGAGTCGACGAGGGGCAAGTGATTCCTTCGGTGCGTGCTTTTGTCTTCGAGCAGCAGCACTCAGCATGCGGTTTCGATTTTTTCTGGAGCGAATCAAAGAGTAGATTAAACCGACAATGACAGCGAGAGTAGCCAATGTTAGCTCAGTTGCCATCATCATCACCTAACACTTCACAGGGAATCAACTGTGAAGTGCGGCGTTGATTTTATCCAGAGTTTCCCTGTTTGGTCTCAATACCTCATTCGGTACATCCACCAGTGGAGTGTCTACGAGACCCAAGTCTTCAGCAAGCGAAGGCTTGGTGTTGTCGAAATACAGCAATCCAGTAACGTGTTTTTGACTGGCCTCAGCTTCGTGAAGTGCTGTAAGTGCAGCAACTGCACTTCCCGGGTCGTGTTCTGCAGAGATTGTCTCAAGGCGAATGGTTGAACCATCGTGCAATTCAATGTCTCT
>DAXG01000023.1 GCA_002506275.1 Euryarchaeota archaeon UBA259
CAAGCATACCTCGACACGGAGTTCGACGGTAAGAATGCAGCCAATACTGGAGTCTCACAACTGAAGAGCATGACCGTTGATCCAATTTTCACCACTGGAGACGAACGTTACTTCGACGTCATCAACCGCTCCTCATGGGCCAACACCCACATCGACTTGACCAAACTCTACGCCTACTACGACATCTCCATGGACGCAGATGGAGACCGTAACGGTGTCAATGTCGACTTGTCAACTGACCCGGCAAACACTGGTAACACTGGTAACACCGGTGGCAACGATGGCAATACTGGCAACACCGGCGGCAACGATGGCAATACTGGCAACACCGGCGGCAACGGCGACGATACAACCGACAACACCGATGTTACCGATACAACCGACGGAACGGTCGATTCAGATTCTTCCGATTCAGGTGACACGACAGCTGATTCAACATCTGGCGATTCCGATGAAAGCAACGCGGAGTACCTTCTGATTGGAGTTCTGGCCGTTCTTGCTGGCGGACTGTTTTTCCTCAGCCGAAACGGCGGTGACGAACTGAACTTGAATCAAGAGGCACACATTGAGAAGATGTGGGACGATGATTCGCTCGACGGTGCTACCAAGACCGTTACGAAAGAAACAGGATTCGTTCCTGCACCACCACCTGCTGGTGCTGTACCCTTCTGGTCAGGAAACGAAGAAGAGTGAAGTTCACTCGAGCGCCCATGACGGGCCTTCAGGAGTGTCGATGACAACTACGCCCATCGATTTGAGTTGCTCTCGAATCTCATCCGCTTTCCCCCAATCTTTGGATGCGCGTGCTTCGGTTCTTGCGATGAGTAACTGTTCTACCTGTTCAGCGACCTCTGCTCGCCGGGGGTCTTCCTCCGGCTCGGCAAGGGCCATCTCTCGCGTTGGAAGTACACCAAGTACTGCTCCTGCAGTTTCTTCGAGCCAATCAACAGCATAGTGAGCAAAAGCATGCTGGTCGGTTTGGTCAAGGCCGCTGCCCATTGTTTTCGCCATTTGACGAACGGCGCCGAGCACTTTACCGATGGCATCCCGGCTGTTGAAGTCGTCATCCATGGCTTGTGCAAAACCTTCACCCATCTTCTCAAGAAGTCCCAGGGAACGAGAGAGGGGTTGCTGGCTCGTTATGTCAGCATGAGGGAGGTCGACTGGATTTGGAGAACTTGAAGAAACTTTCAATACGCTGACGTATGTTTCCAACAAGCGATTGTAATTTCTCTCGGCATCTTTGAGTATGGTCTGGTTCATGTCGATGGGAGAACGGTAGTGGGCGTTGATGAGTGAGAACCGAAGTACCATGGCATCCACTTTCTCTAAAATATCTCGAATGGTCCAGAAATTACCCAAAGATTTACTCATTTTTTCTCCATCGATATTGACAAAACCATTGTGCAACCAATGATGAACAACAGGGCTGCACCCCGTATGGCATTCTCCTTGGAAAATCTCTGCCTCGTGGTGCGGGAATCGTAAGTCATGGCCGCCGCCATGGATGTCGAATTGTGCACCAAAGTAATCCATTGACATGGCGGTACACTCGATGTGCCAACCCGGACGACCAGGTCCCCAAGGTGAATCCCATGTGGGCTCATCGGGTTTGGCTGCTTTCCATAAAGCGAAGTCCTTGTGATCTTTCTTTGCTGAACCAGTTGCACCAACACGACCACCAGCGCCTGAACGAACAGCATCGATGTTTTGCCCGGTCAGCACACCGTATTTCTCAGGTGCTGAATCGATGTGGAAGTAAACGCCCTCATCGGTTTGATAGGCGTGTCCTTTGTCAATGAGGTCTTGAGTGATACGAATCATGTCGTCGACATAATCGGTACATCGAGGATAGTCATCAGCCCGTAGAATGTTCAACGCATCCATGTCTTCGTAGTAGGTGGCAATGTTGTCATCCACCAACGCTTTCCAATCCCCACCCAACTGATTCGCTCTGTCAATAATTTTGTCATCGATATCTGTGAAATTCTGGACATAATGAACATCGTATCCAGATTTCTCAAGCCATCGGTGAATCAAATCAAAAGCGAGGTAACAACGCGCATGTCCGAGGTGACATCGGTCATAAACGGTCACTCCGCACACGTACATCGAAACTTTCCCAGGCTCCATCGTCGAGAATTCGACTTTGCTTTTCCTTCGAGTATCGTGCAGGCGAATTGGCATGCGAATCAACCAGCGGTGTGAACAACCTCACTTCAAGGTTAAGTCCAAATCTCTCATCCGAGGTACATGGTTGGACTCAAGCCAATGCCGTCAAAGAAGATTTTTGTCACTGGGGTCAACGGTCATATCGGCAACCACATCGTTCGAGATTTACTCGAACATGGGTACCATGTCATCGGTTCTGTACGGGATTTAGATGATCCGTTGAAGGTTGACCATGTTCGACAACATGCCATTGATTTGGAATGTGAAACACGATTAGAATTGGTTCAGGCCGATGTTCTGGATGCTGACGGATGGACAGAAGCGATTTCGGGTTGTGACGCACTGTTCCATACCGCAACAGTTTATTCAAACACGGACAAGGCTGACATCATCATTGATACCGCCGTGAAAGGAACGACGCATTTGCTCCATGCGGCCCATGAAGCGAAAATCCCTCGCATCGTCTACACCTCAAGTGTAGCCGCAGTTGGAAGCACACCGAAAGGCCGTGAAAAGACCGAGGAGGATTGGCAAACCGGAAGCTCCTCTCCTTACACCGTTGCGAAAACTAAATCCGAAAAGCGGGCTTGGGAGTTGGCGGAACAATTCGGCCTCGATTTACGAGTCATTAATCCGGGAGGCGTATTGGGAGGTGGATTTGTCAAACCGACACCGAGTCTGGACTACTTTCCAGATGCTATGGCAGGCAAGTTCCCTGTTGTTCCAAAAATACCAATTCCGATTGTCCACGTTCGAGATGTTGCAAAAGCCCACCGTCTGGCCTATGAAATCGAAGAAGCCGAAGGGAGATTCATCGTGGCACCTCACAAAAACAAGACCATCGCTGAAGTCTGTAAAGCCATTAAGAATCAATATCCAGATACCAAAGCCTCTCGAAGAGCGATTCCTCGTTCACTGATGTTTATCGTCGTGTTTCAAGATTGGGTAATGGGCCTTTTTGGTGCCCAACGGCGCATGACTCGAAAGGCAGTGAAGGGATACTTCGAGGGCGATGCTGACTTTTCTTCGAAGAAGGCAACGGAAGTATTTGGCATCGAGTGGGAATCGTTTGAAGTATGTATTCAAGATACTGTGGAGGAGTTCTTACAGTGAGTTGGAATACGAAAAACGGGATTAAAATTGCTGGAACTGAGGTTTCAGATGCCTTACTCATTCGACTCGGATGGTTGTTGCCTATGATGACGGTTGTGACTTCCATGTCCATTCATGCTTTGAGCGGCCATGCAAGAGCAATCCCTTTTTTCGTATCGGAATCCGATTATCCTGGCCTTGAGGGAACGGTGTTCACCACCGGATTAGCGATCACCGGTGTGTTGGTTTGCATACTTGCCTATCGCCTCAACTTGGCGGTTCAAGAGCGGGATTCGAAATGGATACAGATCTCCCTCTATTCAGGAATACTCGCAGGAATGTCCCTATCCGTTCTTGCTTTTGCGAACATATATGACATGCTTTTGATTCACAGCATTGCGTCGCTTTTGGTCTTCGTTGGAGGGTTTGTATGGGGGGCATCAATGCACAAACTCTACTCAAACAGTACGCCTTACGGATCAAAACTACGCTCAATGGGATTATGGATGACGGCCCTCGGAATCGTCTTGATGAACGTCTCACTTGGCGTGTATGTTTTTTGGAAGAGAGATGAATTGAGCATGCAAGATGCTCATGTGGACATACTCAATCAGATTCAGCCTGCCATCAATATTGCAGCGCCGGCGGAATACCTTCTCATCGCTGGATTGATGGTGACACTCGCTTCGATTGGAAGAGACTATCAAAAGGATTAGTCGAAGATCCCAATCGGCCTCAACAAAGCATCTTCAGTATTGATGAGTGTACCCTCCAAATCGTATTGTTGGCGCTCTGATGGAGTCATTTCTCCAACACGAAGCGCCTCATCCAGTACGTCAGCGACTGCTTCAGGATGGTATTGAACGGAAAGAATTGGCCGAGTCGGATGACGGCAGACGGCAATAGGGCAGTGTTCTGCTGAACCGATTACTTCCATTTCACCTGCATCAATCACGTGATCTTGGTGGGTGAAAAGTGCCCTTACTGTTTGCCCGCCCGTATACTGAATATCACCCACAAATGAAGAGGGGTGTTCTGCTCGAATGACCTTTCCTCCAAGTGATGCTGCGATGATCTGGTGGCCGAAGCAAATCCCAATCATCGGCGATTGGTTCTCTTGAATCAGGTGTGCGACCTCATCCATCCACGCTTCCCACATCGAAACATTATGCTTCGAACCGGTAATGACGATGAGGTCGGCCTCAACAGGTGAATCGACAACAGTTCCAAACCCGTAATCAACGCGCTGAGAAGTATGCGGCGACCACAAAGAAACACGCGGTTGGTCGAAGTACGAGATTATTTCTTCCACACCCACGCGCCCAAAGCCTTGGCGTTCAGCGAGCAGGTCAACAATAAGAATGTGCAGTTATATCCCTCCTAAAGCCAAAATTTTTCGGTCAAGTGAGGAAAGTGCCACGGTCGATGGTTCTGTACCTCGGTGACATGAACCATGCCACACTTCAACAAAAATGTCACGATGCGAAAGCGTGTGCTCAACAACTCCGAGGTATTCCAAACCGGTAACGTCAATGCCATCGCCCATTGGTGGACCCCACATTCCTGCAAGAAGACCGTCGTTGCCTCGCTGCACCAATTCGGGCAATCCATTGGTGTCAAAGCGAAGCGTGCATTTGAGGTCAAGTCGCTTTCGTTTGACTTTCTTTGGTTGTGGATAGAGAAGAGGCGTGCTTTTTCCTGCGCATGTGGAAGCAACTGGACATTGCCCACATAACGGGCGCTTTGGCGTGCAAACGGTTGCCCCAAGTTCCATCAGGGCTTGATTCCAATCACCTGCATCGTCGTGATAGAGGACTGCATTCGCCCAAGTTTCTACTTCTTTCACAGAGGGGTCAAGGCGTTTTGACTGACGAGCCATGACCCTTCGGATGTTCCCATCAACGCACGCAACGGGCTCTCCATAGGCAATACTGGCGACCGCTGCAGCGGTGTAAGGTCCAATTCCTGGCAGGGTGAGTAATGCAGGCGCAGTCAGCGGAAGATTACCGTTGAACCCACCCTCGATGGTCGGCAAACACACCTGAACAGAAAGGGCATGCAATCGACGAGCTCGACTGTAGTAACCTGCTCCCTGCCAAAGATGCAGGACTTCGTCAACTTCTGCATCCGCCATTGATTGAGGTGTTGGGAACCGTTTCACAAGTTTCTGCCAGTAATGTATTCCCCTGCTCACCTGAGTTTGCTGCAGGAGGATTTCTGAGAGAAGAATTTTCCACGCATCATCGGTGTGACGCCACGGCAAGTCTCTCTTCGATTCAGCATACCAAGCAAGAAGAGCGCTGGGTGACAGGTGCTCACTCACGGTGCCACCTCAACGGTTGCTCAAGCCTCAACAGTTTCTGCCTTTTTCGCTTCGATTGCAGCATCGTTGGCCTTGATTTGCTCCCAGACAATCTCTGCGATATCTTTGACTTCCATCTCCGAGCCAATAGCGCTGAGTCCGTCTGTGACCATGGTCGAACAGAATGGACATCCAACTGCAACGGTTTCGGCACCGGTCTTTGCCAGTTCCTTGGAGCGAATGATGTTGACACGGTCATGGTCGTCATCAACATGTTCTTCCATCCACATTTGTGCGCCACCAGCACCGCAACAGAACGAATCCTTACCGTGCCGTTCAGCTTCAACTGCCACGCCACCAATGGCATCTCGAGGTGCATCCAATTCGCCACCGATACGACCGAGATAGCACGGATCGTGATAGGTTACTGAGCCATCGTGTTTCGGTTGAGGTAACTTCCCTTCAATTTGCAAGTGGTTGATGAGTTGCGAGTGGTGCATGACTTCAATGTCTTCTCCGCCGTAGTCCTTGTATTCCTTTCCAAGGGTGTGGAAACAGTGCGGGCACGAGGCAACAATCTTTTTGACACCGATTTCTTCAAATGTTTCGAGATTGGTTTCAGCCAGCATTTGGAAGAGGTATTCGTTACCAGCACGTCGAGCGGCATCACCGCTGCATCCTTCTTGCATACCGAGAATACCGACATCCAATCCTGCTTCTTTCATGATGCTGATGGTATCTCTTGCCACCTTTTTGTTGCGCTCGTCGAACGAAGCAGCGCATCCTGCAAAGTAGATGTATTCAGCCGGTTCTGCAACCTTGACGTCTAAATCAGCAGCCCAATCGCCGCGCTCGTGAGCAGGCAGACCGTAGGGGTTCGAGTCGGACTCCAAGTTTTCGATGGTAGCCATGAGCGGCATGACGGTATCCTCTACGGATTCGTCAAACTCCATTCGCTCCATCATCAGGTGGCGACGAGCATCGGTCAATTTCGGAACGTGGTCAATGTAAATTGGACAGGCTTCAACGCATGCGTGACAGGTGGTGCACGCCCAAATGGCGTCTTCACCGAACCGGGCAATAATGTCCTGCTCTGGAGTTTCACCTGCAAGAAGTGCTGTTGAATTGTCGTTGGCATAGTGACGGACATCGTGAATGATTTGCATTGGATTAAGCGCTTTTCCAGACGCATAAGCAGGACATACATCTTGGCAACGAGCACACGATGTACATGCCCAGCCGTCGATGAGATTACGCCATGTCAAGTCGGTGTAGTTGACCGTACCAAAGGATTCGATATCGAGTTCTTCAAGCGAAACTGCCTTCCCATCTTCACCTCGAGCCAGCGGCTCCATTGTACCCATTGGCCGCATGTCGTGGAAGAACACATTCGGAAACGCCATGACCAGGTGCATGTGCTTTGAAAGAGGAATCAAAAACAAGAACGTCGAGATGGCAAGCATGTGCATCCAGTAAGCACCAACGACAAGGGACGTCGTTGGTACAATGGTAGAAGCAACCCAGTAACCGATTGGTTCCCAGGTCGAGGAGACCGTTGATTCGCCGGCTTCAACAAAGAAAGAAGTGACCGTTATGGTCATGATGAGCAACAGGATGGCGTTGCCTTCAAGTTGCGACTTTCCTTTGAGTTTCTCCGGAGTGAATGCAACACGACGAGTCAATGCTGCCACACAACCAACAAGAGCAATCGTGTATCCTGTTTCAACAATAAGGTTCCAAGGGCCTCGAACAAGATCTGGAAGAACATTGTGAGAGAACCAATTCGCTGTAGCCAGGTCAAACATGTCCGTTGAAAGCATGAGGAAACCCCAGAACATCAAGACGTGAATGCCTCCAGCAACTCGGTCTTTCAAGACTTTCTTTTGTCCAAGCCATCCAGTGAGGACTTCCAAAATTCGAGCTCCCCAGTTGTCAAAGCGATTATCCGGCGCCCCTTTGAGGACCAAACGTGAAGCCTTGACGACTTGATACAGGAAGAAGCCTCCAGAAATGCCCCCAAGAAGCAAAAGAAGAATCCATCCAGAGACTGGGCCATAACTCATTGTTAACGGATGTTCCATAGCAACTCACCTCAAGGGAGGATTCCCCTAAAGAATGGCAGACGCGTTCATCCCTTCAATGCACCGACAATTCTTGTTCATCGACGGTGAATAAAGAACAAGGGATATGAAGCGAAGGACCCTCGTGAGTCTGAAGGGGACAGCATGGGCCGAGTTACAGCAAGCGCACCGGGCAAGTGTATCCTGTTCGGTGAACACGCAGTTGTCTACGGCGAACCGGCGGTGGCTGTGGCGATTGAGCAACGCATTTCCGTGACGCTGGAATCGGTCAAAGCCGGCGAAACACCTTGGAAAATTGGTGGCATGCATTTTGATGCGAAAAAACACCCACACGTCCAAGCACTTCGTAATCGGCTGTGGCAGACATCGCAGAATGCACCCGGCCTGACAATCCAAGTGACTGGAGATATTCCGCCTGCCTCAGGACTTGGTTCATCAGCCGCTCTTTCTGTTGCTGCAAGCGCTGCTTTACGTTGTGCTCGCGGACGATGGTACACATCAACGGACGATTTACAAAATCCACAAACATGGGCAGAAGGATATGCCAGTACACTGGAACAGAACGATGTATACACTGCAGAAAACCGTGAAATATCTGCGCGGCAAACCGGTTCACCAATGTCGCACTATGTTGTCGGCAAAGAGGTCGCATCGCTCGATGAATCTGCGTTACTCGGGCACGCTGTTGAGGCAGTTGCTCAAGGTGGCCGGGCTTCGCCCATGGATGCATCCACATGCTCCCATGGCGGGGCTGTGCTGCTGAGTGATGCCATCGAATCAGATGTGGATTACCTGTACACTCGTCAACTGACGATGGAGGATGGTGAACGGACGTGGCATCTTCACTCCGTCAATTTGCCTCATTCTACAGAGGGACTCTACTTGGTTATTGGAAACACCGGCGTTTATGCCCCGACGTCAAATCAAGTCGCTAAAGTGGCAGCTGCCATCGAAGCGAAGCCTGGGAGAATCAAAGAAATTCAAACCATTGGAATGATTGCCCGTCGCGGAATCCAGTCCCTCAAGGATGGAGATTTTGAGGCAGTGGGAAGAGCAATGTCGGAAAATCAAATCATGCTTCAAGGACTCGGCGTTTCCTGTCCGGAACTTGAAACACTTATTCGAGCAGCAGCGCCGACTTCTTTGGGAGCAAAACTGACCGGCGCAGGAGGAGGGGGGTGCATGGTCGCGCTCACACGGCATCCAAAACAAACCAGTGAAGCAATCGAACTGGCCGGAGGGAGGACGCTCATTTCGAGGTTTGGCAACGCTGGCTTAACCATCGATGTTTGCGAAAATATGCCTCTATGGGACACAGCACAGTAAAAGGCTACGCAGTACCCCTTCCACCAACATGAAAGTTCGTAAGGCGCCTGCCTTCTTTTTATATAGTCGTTATATATGGGCCTATTATGACAACCGATGAAGAACGTCTAACTGTAGTGAATGTTGTAGCGAGCACCCGTGTCGCCGAAGAACTCGATTTGCCGGATATTGCAATCCAGCTCAACTGCGAATACGAACCTGAGCAATTCCCAGGTGTCGTTTACCGTGTAACCGATCCAAAACTTGCTATCCTCATGTTCCGCTCTGGCCGTGCAGTCTGCACAGGTGGAAAAGACGAAGCAAACATCGAAACTGGAATCGAAAGAATGATTGCAGACCTTCGTGACGCTGGAATCGAGACTTGGGACTTGGACCAAGTTGAAATCGAAGTTCAAAACATGGTTGCTACCTATGCACTTCACTATCCTGAAGACTACGACGGAAACGACAAGTTCACCAACGAACCTCTTGCTGGAGTTCCTCGGAAACTCAACCTCAACAACCTTACATTCCACTTGCCCTTTGACAAGGTCGAATACGAACCAGAGCAATTCCCAGGTTTGATTTACCGACTCGACTATCCAAAGGTCGTTTGCTTGATTTTCGGCAGCGGAAAGATGGTGATTACCGGTGCACGTCACAAGGATGAAATCCTTGAAGCAGTCGAAATTATCAAGGACGAATTGGCTGACCTTCTCTGAGATTCTCAAACAGGTCAAGAGAAGTCTTGATGTCCTATTGCGAATGTGGCCCAACATGGGCACACCGTCGCTCCGCTTGGCATCTCCATTGATGCTCGTAGCGTTGCTGTGTTTGGCCACCACGCAACCGATACTCAACCAACCTTTGTTGGATGAGAAATATTCGCCACAGTTTTCTTCAGAAAACCCCGGTGTGAGTGATGTACCCACATGGAAAGTTGGCGACAAATGGATCTACGCAGGTACTTTTGACCCAACCAAACTCGTTACCGATTCGGGTGTCCAAGCGACCGTTGGGGAAATTAACGGCGATACGACGGCCGAAGTGATGGCTATTACCGAACGGACTGTTGACAACATGTCTGTGCTTGCCTACACCTTACGAACTTCAGCCAACTTTGACAAATCTGGCGTCTCACTTGACGGATACAGCGGTAACGTCTACATCACATTTGAACAAACAGAGTATCTGAGGGTCAGTGACTTGTCCTCAATGCGGAGCGACTTGGAACTGTATATTCGATTCGTCCCGTTTGGTCTCTCGAGCCTTGCGCAAATTCTTGGTGACATCACCATCACAAACACATACAGCCCGGTAAACGAAGTGTATGACTTCCCTCTTCGAGTCGATGAGCAATGGACGACAACAACAACTGCATCCACTGCTTGGTCTGGGTCAAGCGATTACATCACCCCGTTTCCTGTCCCGACAACCGACACCAACAGCACCACGTGGGAAGTCACCAATACCGGGAAACCACGCAACAGCTACGGGCTAACCATTGGCTACGGCGGTTGCAACGCATCCTACGAACTGACTTCGGTGAACAGCGACGGCGAGCAATCAGGATACCGCTGGTTTTGCCCAGAAGCGAGAAACTTTGCATGGCTGCACACCGAAGATGACATTGGCTTGGTCATTGATTTCCGTCTCAAACAATACATCCCTCTTGATTCAACCGGCCTGGACCAATACACCAATCCCGGTGTCCGTGACGAGTGTTTATCGGTTGACTTGGAAAGTCAAATCACTGCACTCAATACCCCACTGGGCGTTTGGGTCAATGCTTCTTCAAGTTGCTTTTCCACCACGAACGGTATTCCCCTTGAGATTCACCATGAGGCAACAGGTAACGTTCAACTGGCGACGACGGAAAGCAACGGAAGTGCGTTTGTGATCATCGATGTCGGTGAGGAAAAAGACGCTTCGAATTCGGTTCTCGATTGGGCAAGTCACGGTATTGTGGCGCGAATCCAACCCAGTGCAAGTTCCTCGTTTGGAACTTCAGTTGGCTCAACGACCGTTACACTTGACGAATATTTGATCGGCCTGGACTTGATTGCAAGCGAAGATTACGGCAAAGTTCTGCGAAACCGAAGTGGAGAACTTACTGAACTTAATTCACTCTCAGGTTGGAATATACTACCAAACGACGAGCTACTTATCGAAGTCGCTGTTCAAAACCGAGGGATTACTGCAAGTACACCGGCAACCATGACCATCACTCATCCTGATGGACTGACCTCTTCGCACCCACTGCCGTCTCTGGCATCCTATGAGGCTCACAAAGTCAACTTCACCTGGACGGTGCCGAGTGACCAAGCGATTGGTACTGTCCCAGTGTCTTGGCAAGCAGACCCCGAAGGAATCAATACTGCAGATGCGAATTCAACCAACGACCAAGCGCTGATTTCTATGTTCGTCGGACGATTACCGACCCCGGTCTTTACCGATTCAAACGCAATGACACTGGAACCATTGCTTCTCTCTGCCAATGAAAGTTTTGACGAAGATGGAGGCACTGTGTCCTGTGAATTCAAAATCCCTTACGACGATGGTACGAGGAACTGGGCATGGGAAACGGTCCCTTCTCAATCCTGCGCAGTCAGTTGGACATGGATGGATGACGGCAACTACCCAGTTGAAATTACCGTGACTGATGAGGAGAAAGATGAGCAAACTGCCATCATGAATGTTCTTATTGCCAACCGAAACCCTGAGATTCAAATTCTCAGTTCCAGAACGGAAGTAAAAGTTGAGCACCCCATCACACTCTACGCATTTGCCAACGATTCTGATTCTGAGGATGTATGGCCTGGTGCTGTCGATGTTCATTGGCCAGACACCCTGTGCAACGAAGGCTATTACACTCGAGTGTGTACAACCACTGCCCCGACTGAGGGCCTGCATACCTTTACTGCCGTAGCGACCGATGATGACTATGCCATCACACCAGCAACCATCGATATTCAATTCACCAACATCGCACCGCACGGCGCATCAATTGCGTTGCAGAAGAACAACCAGTTCCTCGAAAGTGATGAACAACAGATATGGCACTTGGATGAAGATGAAGTCATCGTTGTCAAGGGTCAAGCGCTCGATTCCATCGATGATTTAGAAACCTTAACCCATACATGGTGGCCTGATGGGGAACAACCGTCCTTGATGTATTCGTTCAACGGACGCACATCGACCTTCCCGATGCATTGGGACACCGCAGGACTTCACACCATCCGCTTGGAAGTTCGCGATTCCGACGGTGAATCAAGCAGGATTGAAGAGCGCTGGATTAACATTCGAAATGTACCCCCAGTTGTACAGCCATTGGTTTCTCTTCTTCCAATTGCCGAAGGTCAATCTGTGACGATTGAAGGCAATTCTACCGATACTGAAAGTGACATTGGCTCGCTTGTGAAATGTTGGGACATCGACCCGGGTATCGACAGCGACGATATTGGTGGTGCGGATGATGATTGCGACATTGCTGGTGATGTGCTCACCTATGCTTGGAACAGAAGTGGCTCGCACACCATCATCTACCACGTCACCGATGATGACGGTGCACAAACAAGCGAAGTACTGGTCATTGAAGTCTTGAACATGCCGCCAATTGTGCGATTGCAAAACACAGAATGCGTTGCTTACCGGGAATGTTACCTCAGCGCAGAACAGACCATTGATTCACCGAATGACCTTGACGGACTCACCATTGTTTGGGACTTGGATATCACAGTTGACAGCAATGGCGACGGGATGAAAGACAACGATGCAGATTTAGTTGGCTCTTCAGTAACTCATATTTTCCGTGACTCTGGCACCGTACGCATCAAGGCAATGGCGTGGGATGAAAACCCTGAACGCCCGGGACAGTCGACCATGTCGATCGACGTGACACCACCGGAAAGGACCTCTATCGAACAAGTGAGCGCTGCTTTCATCGGCGAAGATGCGAACCCACTTGCCCAACTCGGCCTCCTGGTTTCTGCGCTTTTGATTTTAGCTCTGATGACACGGAGACGCAAAAGAAAGGCGTCGGGCGACCCGTGGCAGAATACCGACATGGAGGGCGTTGACCCTGCTGAACGCGAATTCGAAACCCAAGCACTCCTCGACCAAGTACAGTCTCGAAGACCCTCAACTCCTCCATCAAATCAAATGTTTTCCTCTGAAGGAAAAGATGTCCAAATCCCGGCCTCAACACCAACACTGCCTGAAGTGGAGGTGCAGACTCCAGCACCGCTCATCGAGCAAGGGCCACCGATTCCTGAAGATGGGATTCCTGAAGGGTGGACCGCTGAACAATGGTCCCATTACGGTCAACAATACCTCGACGCTCAGGCGTCTCATCCTTGAGTCGTCCCTACGGGACGGAGAATCAAGCCTCTCAAGTAGGAGGACGCTTTCGGAGTTGTATGAATCGCTTTGGCCCCGTTGTCTTTGGATTGATATTTTTGATGTTTGCTGCTCCGTTGTCGAGCATGGTGTCCTACCACACTTTGGCACTCTCCGAACAAGGTGTCCAGCATGCTGAAGGATGGAACAAGGACATTGACGTCCCAACATGGCGGATTGGAGATGAATGGGTCTATGAAACGAAATTCGATGTGGCGCAACTGATTGCACAAGCCAATGTTTCTGCAACA
>DAXG01000029.1:0-882 GCA_002506275.1 Euryarchaeota archaeon UBA259
TGTCAACACCATTGCCAGCATGGCAAGTGCTTACGGTGATTCAGTTCTCCGATTGAGTTTGCAATTGAACATCTATTTGCTCTTAACAGTGAACATCGTTGCTATTCCAATGACCTTGCTGTTTGGTAAACTCGCAAACGCAAAGGGAACGAAGTTCGCTTTGATGTTGTCACTGGTCATTTACTGCTGTGTAGCAGTTGTCGCTGCTGGATTCGCTCCTCTGGAACTCGATTCAACCGTTGACGACAAGGGTGTAGCAGAAGATGCAGAACGTTACGATTTCACCTTCACCTGGAACGAAACTGCTCAAATGTACGAACTTACAACGCTCTACGACAAGGGATATGAAGGTTGGATCAGCGAAGAAGGCGCCGGTGACAATGATTTCCGTGATGCATACCAACAATACTTCCCGGAACCTGATTATTCTACTGAATCCGCAACCAGTTCGATTGGAACCGGTATTCTCATGTGTCTTGCTATTCTTGCCATCCTTGGAACATTTGGTGCGGGAATCCTCTACATCCAGAACCTCGAAATGGGCTGGAAAGGAGCATTGCTCGCCTTCCTCCTTGTCGGCTCCGGTCTCATAGGGGTCTCGATGTTGGCGGAAGACCAAACCGTTACAGAGGATTCCGTTCCAATGATTAACGCTGAAAACGCAACTGCGATGGTTGCTGCATTTGATAGTGTGGACGACCACCGATGGGCTATTCTCTTTGTTGGTGGACCCGAAAGTGGAGAAGACGAGATTGGAGATACACACCCAACCAACGTCGACCAAGGTGGCCTGGCTGACGGCTATGCGACTTGGATGCGCTCCAACGTTTGGAAGCCGCTGGGAATGGGCGTCACTGCACAGTGGATTAGCCTTGGAATGTT
>DAXG01000029.1:921-26513 GCA_002506275.1 Euryarchaeota archaeon UBA259
ATGCTCATTCCAGAGACACGAACTTCAGAATTCTTCGGATTCTTTGGTTTCCTCGGAAAGTCTGCAGCAATGATTGGAACGTTCCTCTATGCTCTAGCGAGTACTCAATTCGACAGTCGTGTGGCGATTTTAACCATCACTATTGTCATTCTCATGGGGACATTCCTCACAAGTCGCATCGATTTGGAGGAAGGTATGCGGGTTGCTGCCGAAGAAGATCGTTTGGCACGTGAAAACCCAGATTACATGAACGCTCAGAATGATTGAGTGTGTCTTTAATCCGAGATTTGCACATTCTGCCATGCGTACTTTTATTGGCCGAAGAATGGAGCGGTAGTCATGAAAGCCTTCCAATTGATTCAAACATTTGGCTCAATTGTGGTCATACTTGTCATGATTCTGGTATGGGGTATTCCACTTGCACCGGCTTTGATGTATTATGATTGGGTAACGGGATTGTTTGACGTTCAAAGTGACTGGGGGAAGGCTTTGTTAACAGGACTCGCCTTTTCAAGCTCTGCAATTGTCTACAGTTTTTCCTTGCTCACCTTTTCGGCAAGCCTTCAGTTTATCCTTCATGTTCGAGTCAAGGAAAAAACCGTCGTACCTTTGGCTTCATTCAGTACCATTCGATGGGCTTTCTGCGGTCAGATTCTTCGGTCCACTCAGCCGGTGTTGCAACATTTTGTACCGTCGTTTGTTTCCAACATTTACTACAGAGTTTGCGGTGCAAAAATCGGCAAAAACACGCAAATTAACACCCATCGTCTCAATGACCCCTGCCTCATCCGTATCGATGATGATTGCGTTATTGGCGGCGGTGCAACGTTCAACGGTCATTTGGTCGAAAAAGGTCAAATGGTCTTCGCTCCGATTCACATGGAAAAAGGGTCTTTGGTCGGAACTGGGGCCATCGTTCAGCCTGGCGTTACCGTCGGTGTCGATGCCGTCGTTGCTAGCGAGGCATTAATCCCAAAGTATCGCACGATTCCTGCCGGTGAAGTTTGGGGCGGTTTGCCGGCAAAACTGATTCGTTCATCATCATTCCGTGAAGAATCTTAAGCCAAAACCATGATAAAATCAATCACAGACAACAGCAACCTATTCAAACGGATTGCTTTACCTCGGTATGTACGCGTAGCGTATACAGGATGTGTTTCATTTGGGTGTCGAAAAATCTGCATACCGCCAACCGGTCACTCCACAAGGTCTCAAGGCCATTGAAAAGGGTACATTGACTTGGCTTGACGACGATATGTACAACAACCTCAATACGGGTGTACTCGAGCAATACTTGGAGGAAAAGAACCTCGAAGAATCGTTTGAAGTTTCGCATTGGAGCACGCCTAAGGTGTTCTATGGTATTGCAATCGGCGCAGTGTTTTCCGGCGTTACTGCCTACATTGGGCTCAAACTTGGACTTGCCATTTCGGCTGCTTGGTATATTGCCTACCTTTTGGGTATGGCCCTCAAATGGTCGCCATCAGAAGTCAACATTGCGACCTCTGCAACCACCGGTGCAACCCACGCTTCGACCGGTTTCATCTTCACCTTTCCTGCAATCTTTTTGCTGGCTTCAGACCCGAAGTACTTCTTAGCTGATGGCCCGCTGATTACCAATGCAGATACCTTCAATCTGGCTTTCGTGGGAATTGTTGCCAGTATGTTTGCTGGATTCCTCGGCATTATGTATTTCATCATTTTCCGCAGAGTTTGGCTGGTTGAAGATCCACTCCCGCTGCCTGGTTTTGAGGCAACCCTGAAGATGCTTGACATTGCATCTGATGTCAATACCGGTGCTGTTGAACACGCTCGTGATTCACTGAAGACCATTGGATGGTGGACCACCATTACCATGGGTGGATTGTTCCTTGTCGAATATCCTCTTGTTTGGGCGAACGGGAAAAAGTGGGCGCTTCTTGACTTCTTGGCCGAAAAAGGCCATATTGGGGAATACGGCTTAGCAACTTTCTACTCGAAAGGGAAAATCCACCAGCCGAGTGGAATCGATGAAGCAACCGGTGAATCTCTCAACTACACGCAATGGTCGGAAGGCACAGCCTGGAATCCATTTGCCTACACCTACATTGGTGTGGCCTTGACCCCCTCCATGTTTGCCATCGGATGGTTCATGAAGACAAGAGTCGCCTTCCTTGTTAACCTTGGAACATTGGTCGGTTGGTTCTTCTTGGTCCCTGCGGTTGTTTACTTCAACTTCCCAATTTACGATGCATCTCTCCAAGCAAGCATACCCATCCAAGACTATGCTGACGGCGGCTCTGCTTCATTGCAGATGATTGCTTTCTCGAAATCCGTACGAACCATTGCTATTGGTTCAATTGTCGGTGGTGGAATGTTTGGCCTTGCGAAAATGTGGAAAACGTTCGTCAACATCTTTGCCGATATTGGCTCTGCGTTCAAGGGTGAAGGCAGCCAAGAATACATGGAAGGAAAGGGCTGGTATGAATGGCCTCTCAAGCACATTCCAATTTTCATGGGCATCACGTTCTTGGCCATGATTCTGATTTTCACAATCGGTGGATTCTCAATTCTGGCTTCGCTTGTGTTTGCTACTGTTTTGATTCTCACAACCTTCCTGCTTGGTGCAATTGCAGTCCGAGTGATGGGTGAAACAGGAATTGAGCCTGTTTCTGGCACCTCATTCATTGTTCTTTTGATGCTGCTTGGTGTGTTCTTAAACGCACAGGACTTGCTGCAATTAAACACACAAGATGCTGTTCTCCTCGGTCTTGTTGGTACCACGGTCTTCGGCTCAGCAATCTCGATGTCCGGTACGGTGATTGGAGATTACAAGAACAGTTTGTACATTGGAAACCGTCCTTATCACATCTCGAAAGGCAACATCATGGGAGTTATTCCTGGGGCCATCATCGGCGCAGGTGTTGCCATTTTCCTCTCAAAGCAACTCGCTGATGGAACCATCGACTTGATGGCACCTCAAGCCAATGCTTTTGCTACATTCTCGGTTATTTTTGCTGAGAGAGAGGGTGACTTGATTCTGCTCGCTCTTGGATTCTTATTGGGAATGTTTGTCGAATGGGGAACCGGAATGGGAACCTCCTTCGGACTTGGAATGTACCTCGATGTTCCGCACACACTACCAATGCTCATCGGCGGCTATTCACGTGATAAGTGGGAAGAAAAGCGACTCACGCCGAAGATTGAAGCCATCAAAGAGAAAGACGGTGCGACGACTGCAGAGAAGCAGCGTGCGTTGATCCTCCTCAGTACATTCATGGTGGCTGCTGGTCTACTCACCGGCGAAGCGTTCTTTGGTACTGAGTCAAGTATTCTTTCGTTCATCGATTCGCTGTGGATTGCTACGCCAGAAAACGAAACTGGCACATTCTTCGGAATCGAAGAGTTCTCCTCTTCAGTTCAATGGTACATTGGACGTATGGTTGGATTCATCGGTCTGAATGTAGCGATTGGTGGCGGTATCTACTACTTGTTCAAGCGTGCTGGAGTCATTGGCGGAGAAAGCGTCGATGCAGTTCTTGAGAACTGAGCGTGAGATGTATGGCTTCCTCTCCCTCGACCCCGGTATGGGTTTGGGGCTTGCTGGTTGCCGCCGTATGCGGAGTTTCAAGTGCAGGTGCGCTTTTCCAGCATGTTGATGCGGTACCACCGCTGTTGAGAGCTTCATGGCGGTTGCAATTGACTTCGATTGTGCTCGCACCCTTCTTTGTCTATCAGTGGCGACAACAGGAAAAATCGACAAAGGAGAAAATGTTTGAAAAGAATACTTTGTTGATCTTGGCTGCGAGTAGTTTTGCGCTCGCCCTCCACTTCGGAGCATGGGTCGCCAGTCTTGATGCTACATCATTGACCCATTCTTTGCTGTTCGTGACTGCTCACCCACTCATTATTATTGTCGGAATGGGTGTTCTGAGTGCTCTTTACATTGGATTTCGTAAGCCATCCCGGCTGGAAGTTCTCGGTGCAGTGGTCGGATTTTCAGGCGCAGCAGTTACTCTTCTTGACCAGGGTTCGCAACAAGGAGGTCATACCGTGACTCTATGGGGTGATTCCTTGGCCTTTTTTGGAGCAGTCTTTGTTGTCGGCTATATTGTCAGTGGCCGCATCTTGAGGGAATGGATGCCAATTTTCCTGTATGCGTTCCCCGTGACCTTGCTTGCATCGTTACTCCTTCTACCTGCATCTTGGCTTATGGAGCCGGAACTCTCCTCTTTTGGCATGACTGGATGGACGGATGCAGAATTTTTCCCGTGGTTCTTGGCGTTGGCACTTATCGCTGGATTGCTCGGTCATACCGGACTCAATACTTGCTTGAGATACATCTCTCCGCTCGTCATTTCGACCAGTGTTACCCTTGAGCCGGTGCTTGGTTCTCTCATCGGTTGGGCCTTTTTTGACGCAGGTGTTCCAGGTTTTTGGACATGGGTCGGTGGACCGATTTTGGTACTTGGAGTTCTCATGGTTATTTACGGTGGTGTTGATGTTGAGAATACGAACACTGAAAGACAGCCGGCGTCCGTCGAAATTTGAGGCGGTTCTATGTCGAGTACTACAGGGTGGATTTTGCTAACCAATGACGACGGTATAGAGGCGCCAGGTTTCCGGCTTTTGGTACAGGCATTGAACAGTGCAGGTCACAATCTTGTGGCTTTCGCTCCGCATGCCAACAACTCTGCGGCAGGCATGAGAATTAATCTTGGGACGCCTATGGAATTGCGTCAACGTCAAGACTTGATCGAACAGTGGGGTCTCGATCCATCTCTTGGAGAAACCAAATTGTTTGAACTTGAAGGTACGCCATGCGACACCATGATTGTTGCACTTGATGGAGGACTCGAACACGCTGTCCCTGGAATACGCCCACGACTTGTCGTATCTGGCGTAAATCTCGGACCAAACATGTCACAAGATTCCTATCACAGCGGAACGATGGGTGCAGCACGTGAAGCTGGTCTGTACGGAATGCCTGCCATTGCCTCCTCGTTTACCTCCTTTGACCCGGAAGGTATGGAGGTCTCGATACAAGCGACGGTCGAACTCATTGAGGTGGCTCTCGGCGTACTGCCAATCGAACCGGTCAATCTGCGTCGTCCATCCGTCGATTTGTCGGCTCCTCACTTGACCCGTTGGCCAGTTATTCCTGAACATCCTGCATGGGAGAATGACCCGAAAGCGGCCTTGAGAACGGCTTTCCGACAAGGTGAGTTAATGCTCAATCTGAACGTCCCTCCTGGCTGGTTTGGTGGTGTTTCGACCACTCGACTTGGTATGCGATGGTACCGTGACGCTGTCTCTTTCAATTCTATAGATGGTGATGAAGCGGCGACATTCACCATTGGCGCTTCGTCCATTGACCATTCTGTCGTTGCGCAGAGTGATTGCGATATTGTCGAAGAAGGTAAAGCAAGTGTTTCGTGTCTGCCGGTCTGGCCGCAAACCCATCCACTGGCACTTGATGACCGTCTTCTCACATGGACTTTGGAATCCTGTGAAGGCGGATATCCTGCATGGCTTTACGATTAATCGAGATTGAGCTTTACACCCTCATCCAGTAAGAAGTGGCAGACTCCAATGGCCATGTGTCCTTGCAACCAAACATCACCGAGCGAGCGTTGAAGCATTGCATCTGAACCTACGGTATCGGGAAGTGGTTTGTCGTCGCTGAGAATAAACCCGATATCAATTCCTGATACGGTGAAATCACCGTGTTCGCCGGTGTGCTTCGAGAGCGGTTGGCTCTTCAATGGAATTGATTCTCCTTGATTCCACAGCCGAGGTGCATCCGCATCAAGACAGACAACAGTTGATTCAGACCACTCTGCCAACGTATGATTGATGTCTCCACCACCGTCAAAGATGCCTGCAGAGCGTTCAACCCACTGTCCACGCGCTGGTATTGGGAGTTTCAGTACCTTGCCAATTTGTCCACCAACGGCTCGTTCTTCAGCGTGAACGCCTTTGAGAAGTGAGCCAACAAATTTGATTCGTCGATTCGGACCTGGACCTCCCATCAAATGCAAGACGACTTCTGTGTCATGGCGTATTCCGTGACTGGTCAGCATGGCAGCCATCAGCGCACGGACCAGCACATCCATTCGGCCGGCTCCTCCCGCCATATCGTTCAACGGAAGATTACCTTGCGACATGGCGCGGTGTCCAAGAAGTGCAAACCTACGCATCGCTTTCACCTTAGATGCCACGTTCGACAAAAGTGCGAATAGCTTCGCACATTTTTTGTTGAGTTTCCAATACAAAGTGGCTACCCAGTGAATCAACAAGGTATCCTCTGGGTTTGTCTTTTTGGCCGAGGTCTTCGAGCCGATTCGCAACCACAGCGGTCATTCCTGCCTTTTCAATTTGAGCGGTTGCACGGTAGATGAGATCTTTCTGTTTAATTCCTGATTCCAATTTGAATCCAATTCGAACAGCGTCTTTGCATGCGTCACGTAAGGTCTCAATGTGCTTTTCACCTTCAATTAATTCAATATTGAGTGAACCCTGTTGGCTTGCCAGCTTCCCTTCTGCAGGATTGGCAACCAAGTAATCCAAGACTGCTGCCGTGTGAATCCATGCGTGAATCTTGTCTTTGGCAAGCACTTGCAATTCTTTCAGCATCTGATTGGGTTCTGGAGTTTTGAGCAGAAGTGGAAGCCACTTTGGAGCAGCTGAACTGGTTACACCTGCAACGCATGTCACGTCGTGGCCGTGCCGGTAAAGGTCGTCTGCAAGCGCAAACCCCGTTGCGCCTGAACTTGTATTCTGAACATATCGAATGTCATCAATAGCCGAACGCGTAGACCCCAGGGTGATCACCACATCCTTACGATTTGGTTTTTGTACATTCATATGGTGCGCAAACCGAGCAACTATTTCTTCATGATGTGGAGTTTTTCTTTTTCCCTCTTCTTCTTCACCCCACAGCACTGAAATGCCGTGTTTGCGAACTTCTTGCACAATGTCATCGGTAACGGGGTCTTTGGCCAAGTCCATATGCATGCTTGGAACCATCATGACCGGACAATTTCTGCTACGGGCTACACTGAGTGCCATCATCAATGGGCCGTGTTGCAATCCATGGACAAAACTCGCCATGGTATCACGTGTGGCGGGTGCAACCAATACTCCATCGACTTCGTTCAGAACTTCCATGTTTCCATCCCAATCGGTAATCACGTCCCCCTGTGTCGCCCACTCAACAGCGAGTGGGGTGATAATGCGTTGAGCAGAATGCGTCAAAGCAACTCGAACATCGGCGCCGTGTCGTCGAAGTTCTCGACCGAGTCGTACAGTATCAACCGCGGCGATTCCTCCCGAAACTCCGAGCAGAACGGTGCGTCCTGCAAGGCTATCGCCCCGCACTTCGACATCGGTGTCTCGTATCGCCATGTGCAATGCCAGCATGGCCTCCATCATGACTTCTTCCATTGAGTTAAGTTTGCTTTCTACGAGCAATGATTCAAACGCAATGGACCACAGGGATGTGTATGGCAGACCGTGCTGATGAGATGGTCATTGCCGGTATGCGTCCCTACCAGATGTCGGATGATTCCAATCCGTACCTTCGTCTGCACCGTGGAATTACCTTCGTGCTCTTCATTGATAGCCTCGTACTCCTGTTCATTGGTTCCCAATTCACTCCATATTTGCCAGAGGGGGTCGCGAGTATCGTTATCGGTATTCTGGCAGGTGTTCTCATCGCAGTTTGGTTGGCATACCGTCGCCGTTCAGCAATCGCTTACTGGCCCGGCGCTGCAGTTATTGGCCTGGCTGGAGGTTTCTTTGGAATCAATGCCCTCATGTCCTTGTACGGTTTTATGACGGGAGGTATGAGTTACCTGCTGTGGATTTTCCTGTTCACGTGGGCTACTTTTGGCTCCGCTCGCCGTTCCCTTTCGCATTTTCATCCTTCGTACAAGAACGCCTATTTTGGCCGTTCTGAAAACTTCCAGCAGATTGAATTGGAACCGGGAGAAATGCTCGCTGCCTGTCCACATTGTATGGCTATTCTTGCCATTCGCCCTGATTTGCTGAATCCAAAAGACGCCTGCCCATACTGCAATCTTTCTTTGGTGAGTGCGCATCTTGCTTCAAAGTATGAAGAAGAGTGATTCACTCTTGGCGCTGAAAGGCATCAAACGAAGGGGCATTGGTGATCTCAACATTGACAGCAATCGTTTCGTTTGAGAGCCAATCGTATTTTGCCGTTGAGAGTTCCATTGAAGTTGCGCGTCCGTGGGCAGTTGCCATGACTGATGCGCTTTGCAGCATCATGAGGGTAACAAAAATCAGAACAAGTCTGCGCACAGTATAACGAAGGGCCGGCACCTAAAAGGGGTTGGGATTACATTCCAAAAGATGACGGGTCGATGTCCATGTCACCTTCTTTCATCATCTTACGCATTTGCTTGTTCAGTTTTCGATTTCCACCCATGCCTTTCATCATCTTACGTGAGCGGTTCCATTGAGCGATGAGTTCTCGAACATCCTTTTCCCGAACACCAGATCCACGAGCGACCCTTCGTATACGGTCTGCCTTGATTTTAGCAGGTTCATTCTTTTCCCATGTAGTCATGCTGTCCATGATGGTTCGGTAACGGTCGAGATTTCCTTGCATGGCCTCTTTTTGGCCTTTGGACATAGCGCCCATTCCACCGAGCATGTTGCCTGGCAAAAAGGACATCAATTTGTCAATGGTGCCAACTTTGGACATCATCTCCATTTGTTTGTACATGTCATTGAGTGTGAATCGTCCACTCATCAAGCGCTGTGTGAGACGCATGGCTTCTTCTTCATCCATATCATCAGGGGCTAAATCAATGAGGCCCTGAATATCCCCCATTCCGAGAAGACGAGAAATGAAACGATCCGATTCAAATTTCTCTAAGTCAGGTACATTTTCTCCGGTACCGATGTGTACAATTGGTGCTCCAGTAGCAGCAACTGCGGAAAGTGCACCACCACCACGGGCCGTACCATCGAGTTTGGTGATGACAATTCCAGTGACTCCTGCAAGGGTGTGGAAGGATGCAGCGACAGGTCCAGCAGCTTGTCCGACTTGTGCATCAATGACAAGCCAGCGCTCACTTGCCCGTGTAATGGCTGATATCTGTTCAAGTTCATCCACTAATTCTTGGTCGAGTTGGTGGCGACCTGCAGTATCAACAATCACTAAATCCGCAGCAGCACATGCTGCTAGCCCGTTGCGAACAATGGTTGGAGCATCTTTGGTTTCCGGCTCGCCATAGACTTGGACGGTCGAATCCTCAAGCAATTGAGTCAGTTGAGCGTATGCTCCTGGACGGTGTACGTCCGCTTCAATGACAGCAACACGTAGACCGTGCTTCTTACGGTACCATTCAGCGAGTTTCGCAGTGGTTGTTGTTTTACCTTGACCGTACAAACCCACCAACAGAAGCGTAGCACCATGCGGTTGAAACTGATGAGCGGGACCGAGCAAGCGAACCAGTTCGGTATAGAGGATATTCATCGCATGGGTTTGGAGTGTCAAACCAGGGCGTGGCTCTTCTTCACGGAGCCGAGCCTCGAGTTTCTCAACCAAATCTTTGGTTTGCCGAACGTTGAAATCCGCCTCTTGTAATGCTCGGCGAAGGCTTCGAGTCATTTCTCGAAGTTCCTCTTCATCCAACTTGCGTTTGTTCTTCAGCAACCCGATAGAACGAAAAATACCTCTGGAAAGGCCTTCGAGTGCCATAACTTCCCGTAACGGCTATCCCATTTCAACCCACCCATCGTTCAAGATGAGTTCTCACTTTGTGTGAGCGGGATGTCGAGTTGCAAAACATCGTTCTCGAGTTTTGCTTTGACTTGGCTTGCCTTGGTTGGAACAGAGGTTTTGACTTCACGCTCTCTACCGTTCAGGCCAACATAGAGTATTCCCTCATTGCTTCGTAGCGATAATTCGTCTCGGTTTATGCCGGGGTAATGAAGAAAGATCCGTTCCACATCGTCGTGAATTTCTCGCTTCATGCCTCGATGTATCGAGTGTTCAAGTGCGCTACCAATTCGATGAGGGCCAAGGGTATCGTCCAATTGTTCGACCTCTCCATACAGTCGGCTCCCAACATTGCGCAACTGTTCAAGACCAACGACTTCGTCGTCCAACAACTCCATCGTTGCGATTTCCACACTTTCCAACTGTGAACTTAATTCATCTATTCTCGCCAGTTCTGATTCCCGTCTGTTCATCAAAAAGGGATGGTCAAATTCAGGCGTCACTCGATTGACCAAGCAGTTTGGTACAGGCAACTCATATTCGCATAAGGATTGATGCGCTCTCAAGGTTTCATTGATACCCATTCGCTCGGGAATGGTGACAAGGGTGAATGAGGTAATATCTGGGTTCGAGAGAACTCGGCGGACATGCAAAACTCTGCGACGAAACCGCTCCAATTCTTCTTTCATGGAATCGCTTTCTTTGCGTCCAAATAACATTGAGCGCAGTCCGCCAGAGACTCGCATCATTCGGATGATTTTATCGGACCAATTTTCAATCAACTCGGGGAGCGATAGGAACCGAAGAGTGTGGCCAGTTGGAGCCGTGTCAAATACGATGACATCCCAAGTTGGGTCTTCGACGTGACGAAGTAATTCATCAAAAGCAAGTGCCTCATCCAGGCCAGGAATGACCATGTCGGAGGCTTGAACTTCAGAACGCATCTCTTCCATTTCCTGTTTCGCATTTGGATCCAGCATCATGCTTAGACTCCCCAATCCACCCATGCCGCCGCCAGAGCCCATTCCATTCATCATGTCACCCAGTTTTGGTAGCACGGAAGATATTTTGGATTCGGGGTCCATTTCCAGTCCGAACAGCCCTTCGACACCTTCGATTTGTGTCGGTTCTGAACCGATTTCTACGCCGAGTGAATCAGAGGTCGAGTGAGCCGGGTCGCTCGAAACGAGGAGTACACGCAGACCAGAGTCGGCTAGCCAAACAGCAGTCGCTGCTGATGTTGTCGTTTTTCCAACTCCACCCTTTCCACCAAACAACAAAAGTCGTGCCATACCTTCCCCAAAGGGAGGCAGTCCTTGAATCCAACGCCTGCGCCTCGATGAGGCAACGACTTGATGAATGAAAACGCAACCCACCGGTCATGGCCTCGGACTTTTTACTGTTCCAACTGGCCAGCGCGTCGGCATTGGTTGGCATGACACTTGGATGGCGGGGTGTCATGACTCGTTATTCAGGGTTCTATGACTTGCCAACTGCATGGAGTAACGTTTTTTGGGGTATTTTGGTCGGTGGTTTCTACGGTTCACTGACGCATAACTTCATACTTATTCCTTACATTGAACAGTTGCTTGTTGATGAACAGGCTGCGGTTGTCAACCCGATCAATCTCTTGCTCTTGTGCGTTCTTGCATCCGTTGCAGTACACCTTTTACTCCGTCGTGACCGTGTGCGGAAAGGAAGTTCGCAAACAACCAGTGGTTGGGCCTTGGGCCTTGCCATTGGAGGAATGTTGGCTATGGTCATGATTTTAGTTAGCCTTCAGTCCTCTGATTTCGACATCCGTTTGGGAGTAACTGTTCTGTGCCTTGGCTTGTTTGGCCCTCGTTGCGAGGCGCTCATCTGTTCGTTCCAAGGTCATCTCATGCTTCAGGGTAGACGATGGGGTGCTGTTCTGCGTGGTGCTTTTTGGAGGTGTGCTTATGTTGTCATGTTTGCGTTTGCTCTGGTCAATGCCTCTGCATGGATTTTCATTATCCCTGCGGCGCTCATCTTCAACCGCTACTCTGAATCATGGATTTGGGAATCGATTCCGAAAGAAGGTAAAAAGCGCTTGCGTAAAATTTGGGCGAGAAATGCGAGAGAAGCACAAATGTTGCTCGAAAATGCTGCTTCTCAGCAAGGTGACGGCGGGAAAGCGGCCGAGGAATAGATGTAAACACCTGCTTACTTATTCGCTGTTCTCCGTTTAGACCTGGAAAGTGCCTGCCATTGCAAATAAGCGTTGTCGGGGTGTTCCGCACGCAAGCGTTATACAACGTCGGCCAAACCATTTGGACATGGGTTCCTGCCCCTACTGCCAAAGTGTCACCTATACCGGCGACACGATTTGCTATTCATGCGGTAGGATTTTGGCAAGTATTCGTTCGGACAAGTTCGCAATGGAGCAACAATTCCACAAAGGCAGCCTGGATACAACCTACAAAATGACGAAGCGACCCACTGCGGGTGGAGTTGTACAAACACATACCGGACGCACCGTCGACATCATGAAGAATCGAAGGAATAAATCTCGTCACGTTGTTCTTTTGGTTTTGGTAACATTCATCATGCTCGCTCCGCAAGTTCGAGAAAATGTGTTTGAAGAATGGGCTCCTGGGCTCAAAGAATACATCATGCTCTTTCCTGCTGATTTTCATATCTATCCAAATGAAGCTACGTTTACACTTGACAGAACAGTTGTTCTTACCAACGGAGCGAACAATGGGTGGGCATATGAAGATATACTGATTCCACTCAACATCGAATCTCTCTCAGGTCAAAATACAGATTTCGAATACACCAACGGTGATTCTCCCCGGTCGACTGAAATGATCCAAGAACTCCTTGCGGTCAATTTAATTTTGAAATCGAGTGAACAAGTGGTTGATGACTTTATTGAGATTCCCATTAACGGCTCGATTCTATCTTATGAGGACCGTTTGACAACCTCGCAAGGGCATCATGTGTGGTGGCCAGAATTCAACCCAAACGACAATAATTCGTGCAAGGTGTCTCAGTGCGTGAAATTGGAGTTTCATCTTAGCCCAGGTCAAACGGCCATTTTCTCGTACCAAGTGACCGTTACGAGCACATCCTATTCGTGGTGGGACAAATCTTCACGGGTCGATTCCCGTATTGCAGGTATTGATGATGGAATTAACATCGAGAACAGCGGTACATTTGATGATCTCATGATGCGAGGAGACGGTGATAAATCTCGTGACTTCACTGATGCGACATGGTACGACCGCGGCGTAGATGCTGATGGAGTCTACAGAGGAAATGCCATTAATGCTCAAGACGAGTTGGTCACGCAAACAGCAGCCCTGATCACTTCGAGCCTTCCAGAGAATCGAAAGGACAACGCATATGCATACTCACGGGCAGCGTTTGATTACCTTCACGAGCACATCAGCTACGACAAAAACGCTCCGCTCACCGCTCGCAGCGGACCGGTGTGTCTTCAAGACAAGACCGGAGATTGTGATGAGCAAACCAATGCTTTCCTCTCGCTGTTGCGAGTGAACAAAATCCCTGGCTGGTATGTGTTTGGGGCTCTTGTTGACACGAATTACAACGATTGGGAAGGCCACGGCTGGGGATACATTCAACTTCCAATGAAAGATTCATGGTGTGAATCTCGAGACATCACCCTTGATTCTTGCTTTGTGGAGGCATCCGTCGATGTTGTCAACAACAAATGGTTGCTCCATACCCCGAATGCTTACATTGCATGGATTGAAGAACCTGACAGCACGGGTACGCTTCTCAGCAACTACTATTCTCCAGGAAAGTACTCCAAGAACTCAGGTACTGACCGAGTGCCTCCGCTTTACACTACACTCGGCGATGTTGATTTAAACGGCGGAAAATACCAAGTGAAAATTCTTCCCGAGAGTTTGAGGTGATACCATGCGAATAATCATTGGAGGTGCAGGGAGAGTTGGGACTGATATGGCTCGTGCTCTTCGTGCAGAAGACATGGATGTCGTTCTGGTTGACTCCGACTCACGCGCAGTGAAAAACGCTCAAAATCTCGATGTACTTGTCATCCATGGTGACCTGACAACCCGTGAAAAACTCTACGAGGCGGGAATTGGGGAGGCGTCAGTGTTTGTGGCTGCAACAAATTCGGATGAACGTAACTTGCTTGCATGTGCACTCGCCGACCATGCTCACCACGAAATAGCTGGGCCGAAAGCCAAACCGTTGCTTTCGATCTGCCGTGTTCGTAACATGAATTACATCCATGAACAAAACGATGGAAAACTCCAGTCATGGGCAAAGGTAAACCACGTTGTAAATCCCCTTGAAGGCGCCATACGTCGCTTGCATTCGGGATTACGTTCTTCAGCCATTGAGGAGGTCGTGCCTTTTGGCCACGATGCTTTCATCATCGAATTGGACGTCACTGCCCAAGCAACTCAAGTCGTGTTCCAAAAACTCAGAGAAGCGACCCACAAAATTGAGGGCGGTATGCCATTGATTGTAGGCCTCAAGCGTGAAGGCGAGAAAAGTCTCGTGCCAGACGGAGACTTCATGTTAATGCCAAACGATCGCATTGCAGTAGCCACGACAGGCCTTTCGAGTTTCAACCGAATTTTGAATATTTTCGGTCATGAGGCGACCGACTTCCCCGCACAACCTCGAGTTGCCGTCATTGGTGCAAATAAAATTGGTCAACGAATCGCTGATGACTGGCTTGAATCTGGTGCGTCTGTTACCGTTATCGAACGGGATTTACAGGTTGCAAACGCATTGTCTGGCACAGACATTGGCTCTCATCCCAACCTCGAGGTGATTCACGGCGACCACCTTGACCGAGATATTCTTACTGAAATTGGTATTTCTGAACATCATATAGCCATTGCCGCTTTAGAAGACGACCTTGCAAGCATTGCTGCGGCTTTACTGGCCAGTGACATGGGCGTTCAGCGCACTGGACTTTTGCTCTACGATGCAGACTTGGTGAAGGTTACGCAGCGCATGGGCATCACCTTTGCAGTTGACCGAAAGCGGGTTGCCGTCGATAACATGCTCGCCCAAATACACACCAAAACTGCAGGCGGATACGCTATACTCTCGAACATCCCAAACATCATTGGTGTGAGTATGCTTGTTTCAGAACAAGCAAGATTCGCTGGAAAGCGGATTCTTGAAGCATCCTTCCCAGAGTGGATGCGTATTGCCTTCATACAACGTCAAAACACGAACGGTACTTGGGAATCACTCCGCCCCTCTCCGGACAAAGCCTTGTTGAAAGATGACCGATTGATCATCTTCTGCAGTCCTGAACGGGTCGCTGACCTCGAAAAACGGTTCAAGGTGTGATTATGCGTTTTGATGTGCTGAACCTTATACTTGGTTGGACGTTAATTGCGCTGACGTTGCCTTTGGTTCTCTGCGGCTTGCTCACCATTTGGTTGGACGATTGGCAATTAGCATTGTATTCATTTGCTATCCCAGCGGTACTTTCCCCGACAGTCGGACTCTTGATGCTAAGCCTTGGCACTCGAACCGATACCACCGAACGACTACGAGACAGAGAAGCGTTTGCTGCCGTGGCACTTGTCTGGCCAATCGCAGTACTCATCGGTGCTCTTCCCTTTTGGTTGGGGGGTATGTTCGTTGGTCCCTTTACCCCAGATGCATTGATGATTGACATTCTGCGCGGGGCCGTTAACTCGTGGTTTGAATCGATGTCTGGGTTCACGACCACCGGTGCCACAATTATTTCGCACAACATGAGCCCGAATTGTATCCCAGGGACGACTCCTGATTGTATCAATGCTCAACCTCGAGGTCTTCTCATCTGGAGGTCGCTCACGCAGTGGTTTGGTGGGATGGGAATCATCATGCTTGGTATGATGATATTGTCTCGAGTGATTGGTGGTGGAATGGCACTTGCACGAGCTGAACTCACCGGTCCATCCCTCTCTCGACTCCGACCAAAATTGAAACAAACAGCATTTGCTCTTTGGGGGTTGTATATTTTTCTCACTTTGTTGGAATTCTCCCTGCTCTATTTCACGGGAGCCATGAATGTTTTTGATTCTGTGAACCATGCATTAACAACGATGCCATCAGGTGGATTTTCCACTCGTGATGCCAGTATTGGGTACTACGATTCATTCCTTGTCGAATCAATAATTATCGCTTTCATGTTCCTTGCGGGAGTCAATTTTACGCTTCTATGGTTTGTTCGTGAGGGTGATTTCAAACGTGCTTTTGGTGATGAAGAGTTCCGTAATTATCTCACCTATGTTTCGGTAGCAGCCTTGGCCATTTTTACTGCACTTATCGCATCTGGCAATTCGATTGAAAGCGCAGCAAGAGACGGTTTGTTTCAGGTTGTTTCCTTTGCCACTTCGACCGGTTACACTTCATCAGACTACATGGATGGTTCGTGGCCGTTGGTTGCGCACCTCATTCTCTTCATATTGATGGTCGTTGGGGCAAGTGCCGGTTCGACAAGTGGTGGTTTGAAACTACTGCGTGTTAATCTTGCATTCAAAGTTGCCATGCGGGAACTGGTTCGTATCGCCCAACCGCGTAAAGTTGAACAGATTCGCATGAATGGCGAAGTTATTGAGCAAAATCAGATCGGTCTCATTGTTGGAATGCTCTTCGTGTGGGTCGGACTGTTTTTCATTTCCAGTTTGGTTTTGGCTATTTTCATGCCGAATGATTCTTTCGAAAGCGTCACCATGGTCGTCGCTTCATCCCTTGGAAATACCGGTCCAACTCTTGGTGATTTTGGCCCCAGCAACACGTGGGAAAGTATGAATTCTGGTGCACTTTTCTTCACTTCTATCTTGATGTGGTTTGGACGTCTGGAATTGCTTACAGCAGTTATTTTGTTGCATCCTCGAACCTGGCGTCGAGAAAAGCGTGTCCATTCTGACCGCTCGGCAATTGCGCTGTTTCGAAGGCTGATGGAAGAGAAAGAAGAAAAGTAAGCCGAAGGCGATTAGAACAGTTTCATTTGCCCAGGAGGGCTGCTTGACTCATCTTCATCTCCGTTTTTTTCTACAGGTTCTTTTTCGGAGGCTTGCATCACTGGCTCTGCTTCTTCGACCAGCGGCTCGAAGGTTTTCTCAAGCAATGATTGTTCGTAGACTTCGTCGTACTCTGCCATCAAGTTCTTTGTTGCCCTACGGCTAAGAGGGAGCCCAGCAAGCGATGCGTGTTCTTCACTGCTGAATCCAAATTTGAACGAAAGAGCGAAGTCTTGAGAATCACCAAGCAATGGGGAATCTTTCAACATAGCAGTGAGAAGCGGCAGCATTTCGTCACGCAAAGCGGCAGAACTCATGCCGGTTTGTTCTCCAAGTTTCACTAAAATTGACGGTCGAGTTCTTGAGGAACCTCGCCGAAGGAAGTTTGGGTAGGATGGATAGATACGTGCTTCAAACGGAACTGGATTTGTAACCGATGCTGAAAGACTTGCTAACTGTCCACTCCAGTACCAGGACCGATGTGCGGTGCTTCGGAATTGACCCATGTACATTTTTGAGGCAATCGATAGACTTTGATTTCCACGTTGAATTGATTCCTTGCGTGGGAACAATGAGGAATTATTCCAGTGAACCCAATTGATCATGTCAGGAGGTGTTTTTTCTATAGAACGGCCGATTTGAACTGCTTCTTGTGCTACATTTGAGCGGTACAATTTGTCGAGTCCCGGAAAGACGCCTTCCGATGTATCGCGGCGACCTGCGTACGCCTGACTTTCAACCATCTCCTTAGTGATGGTTCCCTCTGCTGTCGAAGAGAGTACCTGTAGGTCGCGAACGAGTGCCCGTAAATCACCTGGATTCGATGCGACAAGGGCCTCAAGAGCTGCGTCATCGAAGTTCAGTTTTTCTTCACGTAGAACACGCCGTGCAATTCTTCGCAGTGCTTCGTTACTGGCACGATCAAACGTGATGGTCTGAAGGTGCTTCGTGAAACGGTCCCGTGTAGAACTCCAAGAAGAACCACTGCCCCATAACCCCATGATTTCGTTGCACGCTAGAATCACCGGCTGACGTGTTTCAGCGAGCAGGCTGAGTAATTCGGCCTTACCACCGGAATCACCCTTCAATGTCACCGAATTACCTTTGGAATCTTCTCCTTGTATGGCGCTCTCTATTCTGCTTTGACTCACTTTTCGTAATCCACCGGAAATGTGGTCGACTTCATCAAGAAGAACAAGGGTACGTTGTTTCTTCGCATCTGGATGATGGAACAACGACCTGTGGGTCGAGCCGTGGGTTGCGACTTTGCGAATCGCTGCTGCATTTCGTGCATCGGATGCGTTCAGTTCGATAACGTTCCACCCCATATCTTGGGCAATAGCGCGAGCCACTGAGGTTTTTCCAACACCGGGAGGGCCAACGAGCAGCAAGGCTTTCTTTCGAGGTAGGCCGTTTTGCCATTCATCAAGCCAAGCACGAATCTTTCTTCGCTGGACTTCGTTGCCTTCGAGTTGACGCTCAGAGGAGGGCCGATGCCGCTCCGTCCAATCACTCACTTCAGCCATACTGCCATCATGTTTCCGAGGGTTCTTCAACCTTCACTGAAAGACCGCTTCGCAACAACTGCTTTCGGTTACAATTCGTCGATATGCACTCGGTGCTGTTCTCCAGTATCTCTGGCTCGAACAGTAACCGTTTGGTCTTCAAGCGATTGGTGGTCCACAGTAATGCAATGCGGCACACCGATTTCATCGGCCCGTGCATAGCGCCGTCCAATCGAGCCACTTGAGTCGTACATGGAAACGATGTTTGGCTTAAGGCATAAACCAGCGTGGATTGTTTTTGCGAGTTCACCCATTCCGTCTTTTTCGAACAGAGGGAACACGCAGTAATCGACAGGTGCGACGTTCTCGCTTAATCGTAAAGTCGTGTACTGTTCTCCATCTTTACCTTCCTCGTCGTAGGCATGGTCGAGTATATGCCATATGATTCGGTCGATACCAAAGGCAGGTTCAACAACATGTGGAATGTACCATTCACCTGAAATCGTTTCAGTTCGTTGAACCCTTTTGACATGCTCGAGTTCAACGGTGACTTGATCGCCAGAATCAAGGGCTATTTGCCTCGGGAATTCGGTGCTTGAAGGTAGGTTTTCTACAGCGGCTTTCACAGCACCTGCAAGCGCTCGGAAGGCCGGTCCTGCTTTGGCGCCATCGGTAGTCCAACCGTCAATTTCGACTACTTTGGGTTCATCGAACTCACGGCGGGCACGGAGTGTTTTTCCAGTTGCATTTTCGTGGGCTTCAAGGTCATAACACCCACGATGAGCAATACCGACGCATTCAATCCAACCGTACGAGCCGTGAATTTCTGCGTCCCAACAATCCGATGCATAGTGAGCCATTTCATCGGCTTCGTGCTGTCGGAAACGTAGCCGTTGCGCATCGATACCAACTTGAGTAAGGAAGTCGAATGTTTTGGCCATGAAAAATCCAACGGTTTCATGACGAATGATGCCTTGTTCGACGGCTTCTTTGAACGTCCTTTTGACTTCACCTTGTTCGTCTGCAATCAGAGTGATGACATGGTTGTCCCACGCGGAGAAATCATGCTGAGCAGTTTCGTGTGGATTGATGAAATACTCCAGTTCAGCCATGTTGAATTCACGCAAGCGTATCATCCCTTGCCGGGGGGATATTTCGTTACGGTATCCCTTTCCAACCTGGACTGCTCCGAACGGTAAGCGTTCTCTGTTGTGTCGATACAATGCGGGGAACGAAGTGAACATTCCCTGTGCCGTTTCAGGTCTCAAAAAACCGGGACGACCTGAGCGGCCGGCACCAATCGTCGTGTTGAACATGAGGTTCTGGGCAGTGATTTCAGTCCATTCAACAGCGTTGCACGATGGGCAAGGAGGCTGTGATTGGTCCAGAAGCAGTTGCAAATCACCTTTGGACAAGGAATCTGGATTCGGGTGGAAGGATTCCAGCAATGTATCGGCTCGGCTTGCTTCTTCACAAGCGGAGCACATGGTCATGAAATCTGAAAACTCGCCGACGTGACCTGATGCCTCAAGAACGGCATAGGGAGTCACCGTTGGGCACGAAAGTTCAACGATATTTCCGAGTGATAGCCAATGGTTAAGCCACGTTTGATTCACGCGATTTCGAAGTCGTCCACCGACAGGACCGAAGTCATACAACCCTTTGGCCCCTCCGTGAATTTCGAAAGCTGGAAGCAATATTCCTCTTCGTTTGAGCATCCCGGACAAGCGTTCCAATCGGGCCGTAGTCTCATCGGTCATCGTCACACCTCTTCAGTGCTAGAAGAACTGGCCTTTCAACCTCTCCGTTGTACAAGCCCCAATATCCTCAAGCGTAGCGTTAAGAAGAACCGCCGCGAGTGCAATTTATGGGGCAATCAATGGTAGCCATTACCGAGCCGGATTGCACGGGTTGTGACTTGTGCATATCTCACTGTCCGTTTGAGGCTTTATTGCCGCTTGCTTCAAACCCCAAACATCGCCAACATTCCAAAAGACCGATTGTTGTTGTTGCTGAGCAATGCGTGGGTTGTCTTTCATGCATTGGTTCGTGCCCAACAGGTGCCCTTCATGAAGTTCAAACACCCATAGATGCATCGCAATCACCTCTTTTACTGATGCCAAAACCTCCGGAAACTGAACCAGTTAACCGTTGGAAAAAGGGTGGAATTGGTTGGGCATAACCGAATTATTGTATGTGCTCTCTAGCGTTAGTTTGATTTACTCCTTGCGCGCGACTCCGACCACGGGGAACGTGAAAAAAAATGGCAGATATTCACTACTTAGATAATCCTCTCGAAACAGAGGACCTTCTCGAGTTGTTATGTCCCCCCGTGCGTAACTGGTTCAAGGACAAGTTCCCTGACTTCACTGAACCGCAAAAACTCGCCATTCCTGCAATCATGGACCAAGAGCATTTGCTTCTTTGTTCACCAACCGGTTCCGGTAAAACACTCACTGCTTTTCTCACCATCATCGATCAGTTGGTTCGTCGAGCACTCGATAACAAGTTAGACAAGCGTGTATACTGTGTTTACATCTCTCCGATTAAGGCATTGGCAAACGACATTCAGCGAAACTTAATCGGCCCTTTGACCGAAATATCTGAAACGTATTTGCCGAGCCGGGCTCAAGAAATTCGAGTCGGTTTGCGAACGGGAGATACTCCACAATCGGAGCGCCAAAAGATGCTCCGAAATCCACCCCATATCCTCATCACGACTCCAGAAAGTCTTGCCATCGCTATCACTTCGCCAAGATTCCAACCCATTGTTAGCGAAGTCGAATACATGATTGTTGACGAATTGCACTCTCTGGTTCCAACGAAGCGTGGTGTACACCTTGCGCTTACGCTATCCTATCTTGATACCCTTCTTAATCGACCAGTCCAAAGAATTGGAATCTCTGCGACAATGGAGCCGCTTGAAACGGTAGCAGAATACCTCGTGTCGAGCGATGACCGTGAGAGCCGCGGTGACAACACCCGCGTCTGCATCGCCAAAATATCCGGTTCTCGAGAATTGGATTTGGATATTCTCATCACTGACCCGAAATTCAGTGACCTTTCCGTTCTCAAAATATTTGACAAAAATGTTGAAGCCATCGCAGATTTAATCGCAGCACATACAACCACTTTGGTCTTTGCGAACACGAGGAAAATGACAGAAAACATTGTTCTCAAACTGCGTCCATATCTCGGCGATTTGGTTGCTGGCCATCACGGGTCGATGGATAAGAAAATTCGACTTGATGTAGAGAAACAGCTCAAGCATGGACATTTGCGAGCAGTGGTCACATCTTCCTCGCTGGAAATGGGAATTGACATCGGTTCAGTGGATTTGGTTCTTCAAATTGGTAGCCCCGGAGATATTGCCACTGCTTTGCAACGTATTGGCCGTGCAGGCCACCATGTAGGGGGTATTCCTCGAGCACGATTCTTACCCTCAAGCGTTGACGACCTGATTGAATTGGCGGCACTGCAAGCAGCCATTCAGACCGGTGATATGGACCGACTGGATTTCCCTGAGAATTGTCTTGATGTGGTCGCTCAATTCATGATTGGATTGGTGATCATCAACGATATCGATATTGATGAAGCCTACGAAGTCATTGTCAATGCGTGGTCGTATCGTAATTTTGAATACGATGATTTCATCGAAGTTCTTGACATGCTCGAAGAAGAGCGTCGAGTTTGGGTCGATTGGGAAGAGAACCTTTACGGTAAGCGTGGCTATTCTCGAATGATTTACTACACCAATATTGGTACCATCGCTCCGGATAATTCCTACTTGGTATTCAATGCCGAAGGTTCCATCCTTGGACAACTCTCCGGCTCCTTCGTATCCAACCTGCGAGGTGGAGACGTGATTCTGCTCGGTGGCTCAACCTACCGAGTCACCAATATCCAAGGCACTCGTGTCAATGTTGCATCCGTTACCGGGCACCGACCAACAGTTCCTTCTTGGTCGGGTGAAGCACGTTCCCGTTCTCGTGAATTGTCCAGCGCACTTCTCAGTCTGATTGGCCACTGTATTGTCGCTTTGCGACGAGAGCAAGATCCTCGTATCCTTCTGCGTGATGCATACGGTCTTTCGGCCGATGTAGCCAATGCGATCGCTCGCCATCTTGAAGAACATTCAATCGATTCCTTCCAAGTTCCTGACCCGAACCGAATCTTGGTTGAGCAGGTGATCTCTGGTGGTCATCCAACCTACATGATTACCACATGCCGTGGCAGAGGGTTCAACACTGCTTTGGGGTATTTCATGGCAGGTCTTGCAGAATCAAACAACATCTCGGTCATTGAATTGTCGTTCGATGAAAACGGATTACTCATTCGAACTTCTGAAGAAGTCGACCCAGGTCAAATGTATCAGGCGTTCAGGAACAACGACCACATTGAAGTCATTGAGCGCTACATCGTCAACACACAAATTTTTGCGAAGCGATTTCGAGAAGTCTCAGGCCGCTCCATGATTATTCCAAAGCGTATTGGTGCTGAAGAAATCAGTCCACAACAATTCCAACAACGGGCTGACGCCTTGTTGAACAAGCATCGAACCATCGATGACAGTCTTTTGATGAGGGAGGCCAAAAACGAAATCATGTTCGGGGATATCGACATGAAGAGTTTGCAACAGTTCCTCAAACTCTGTGTCACCGGTGATGCCCGAATTGTTCACAACAAGGTGACGGTCCCCTCTCGTTTGGGAATGTCTCTCTTCATGTCGGCCTTTGAGGACCTCATGGCAATGAAGACACGTGCATTCTTGGTTAAGGATATCGACCCCGCAGTACTTCAGCGCTTACTTGGGACCCGTAGTCTGGCAACAGAACTGAGCGAAGAACAACTGTCCAAGTTCTATCTGGATAAGGCACCTATTCCTGAAAATGCAGACCAACTGTTCATCCTCATGTCGCACGGTGGTGGATTGGACCCTTCGTTCCAAAATCCACTGTACAAGGAAAAACTCAAGGACATCGACCTTGATTTAATCCGAGGTTGGGTCCAAGAATTGTGTCAGGCTGGGAAAATTACCAAACTGGACGGAACCGGTGCATCCGAATTGGATGGGAAGTGGTTCAGTTCCTTCATGGCTGAGATTCACGGAACGCTCGGCTGCCTCTCAGTGAACGGTGGAAAAGAGGTCGATGACTTGCGTGAATTGCACACTCGCGGTCTTTCCTACAAGGTCGCCACAGAATTTGACGGCCGTACACCGACCAAATGGAAGGATATGCAGCTTGGCGACCCTCACGAAGCATTGCGAGTGAAAATTATCGAAATGCTCGGCAGCGAGGGCCCTCAAACTGGAGATCTTCTCAGTAATCGTTTGCCGTTCCCTCGCAACATGGTCGACCGAATCCTTTTGGAACTTGAAACCCGAAACGTTCTTTCCGTTGGATTTTACAAGCAAACGGACGATGCAGAATATATTCTGAAAATTGACGAGCATCGTCTCATTGATGGCTCGGAAGCTGTTGTTGAATATCGCTGGGTTCAAAACCTCGTATTGGATAAAACATTCAAGCAATACGAAGACGGTTTTGCAGCATTTGATTCGCATGTATTGTTCCAAAAGCAGCAAGAACTACTCTACCGAGTGAACGATTTCAGTTTCAAAGATTGGCAGGACATGCAACTCGATTCTGATGTCATCATGGGTCGTTTGTTGCACAACCGTATGGGATACACGACCAAGGAAACCATTCCAATGCTTCTGGGGCTGAAACCCGAGCCTTGGATTGGCCCGATGGAAGAAGAACTCCTGCGTAGAATACCAATCGGTGAAAACGTAACCCGTCAAGAAATATTGGCGGATTTCCCGAAAGGCGATGAGCACAGAGCCCTTCAACGTGACATCAAATACGCCTTATCGAATCTCGAGCGACAGATGTTGGTCGTGAAACAATTTGAGGATGTATCCGGTCGCCGGCGTCGACTTTCACTCTTTCACCGAGTCCACGGTGTTTACGATACCATGGATTTCGAAAGTTCACTGGTCGACTTAATTCAGCGAATGGGCCCAGTGAAAGGGAGTACGCTTCGTTTCTATGTATCTCGCTCGTTTGAAGATCTCACGATTGCACTGATGAATCTCGAGAAGGATGGACGCATTGCCAAGGTTATGGCTTTGGTTCCTGACCCTGAAGCGTTCTACTGCATGCCTGATGAAGTAGAATTACTTCAACGTCCACGTAGAGAAGACCGGAAAATGCGTATCCTCACCCAGTCCGACCCGTACGTTTCACGATTTATTTGGGAAGTTCGCAGTGTTCTTGATCGTGGATGGTATCTCCCAGTCTTCAAAGGCATCGATCCGATTGGCAAAGTCTTGATGTTCAAGGTGAATGATTACCTGGTGATCAAGGATTTACACGTCCCAACCGCCTATTTGGATGAATTCTGTTCAGCCTTTGAACTCCTTCTTGAGAACCATGCAGACCAACTGGTCGACGTGGCGGTGATGTCGAATTTCAACAGTGAGCCTGTTGCGAATTTAGATGAAAAAACCCGCACTGCTTTGGAATCAATTGGCTTCAAAATGGCAGGCGAACGTATGATTCGTGGTGGAGTTGTCGACCCGCAACCTCGAGAGATTGCTGAGCGTGCTCTGTTTTACCAGCATCATTTGCATCAGAAAACGCGTCTTGAACACGAAAGTGCTGCTGTTCGAAAAGTGGATGAAATCCGTGATGATTTCGCACTGCGTGGCCGTTGCGAATTGTATCGCGTCGACCTCAAGAGTATGGCAAGTGCCAATCGCTTGCACCAAGGTGTGAATCTGCGAGGCCATCAAGTATGGTCAACGTACGAACATTTCCAAAACTTGCTTGCCATCCGTGGGGAGCCGCACGAAGAAGAATTATGGGATATCGTCGAGTTCTTCAGCACCAACTCCGACCCAAACTTGTTCAAAGAGCGACATGCTCTTACTCAATCTGAGTTTAGAAAATTGGTTCAACCTCTCATTCGAACGGGTCACATTGTGCAAGACTACCGTGGCGGATTTAGAACGGTCAAAGTGGATAAGAAGGCAGACCGGGTCGAACTGCGTCGAGAATATCTGCGAAACTTGGTCAAAGAGTATCCAGTCATCACACTCAAACAACTTTTGCGATTGGCCGGAACTCCATTCAAGCCCGAGGAAATCAAGTCTGTTCTCACCTCGTTTGAAGAGGATGAAACACTCGTCAAGGGATTCCTCATAGAGGACCTTGATCAAGTCTGCTGGGGGCGCAAAAATCTCCTTGAAGAGGCAAGAGATATTCCTCCGATACGCGACTTTGTCCTTCCTCCAAGCGACCCAATTGCTCCATATTTTGCTGATATTTTGAAAGAGCGTTTCGGATTCGG
>DAXG01000029.1:26654-105323 GCA_002506275.1 Euryarchaeota archaeon UBA259
GCTTGGGAGCACCAAATGCCGCTGCAAACGGATTTGCGAATCGGCGGTAAGCGACTGAAGTGATTTATCGTAAAATCATGTTACCAATTGGTTGATAAGGTATCGACCAATGCTCTAATCATGAAAATGCGCGTATTGCTCGTTCTCTCAATTTTTTTGTTCAGTTTAATGACGCCATTCCTCGGTTCCAGCAGTGCGCAAGGGCCAGCAGAAATGGAAGTGCTCGGAACTGCGGTTAATCCTGCCAACAACCACACATATCACCTCCTGAGCGCAAGTTCTTGGGAAGATGCAGCTGATGCAGCCCGTGGCCTTGATGGATTTTTAACCACCATTGATGACGCAGAGGAAAATCAGTGGTTGTTCGAGACCTTTGCTTCTTTTGACAACCAATCACGACATCTGTGGACAGGACTTTCAGACGCCAATCAAGACGGTTCATATCGGTGGCACGACGGTTCTCCATTCTATTACAACAATTGGGGTGACAGCCAACCATCCGAAGGTGGCGATGAAGATTACGTTCACATTGCCAGCACAAACATGGGCAACATTCTGCCTGCTACGTGGAATGATTTGGAAAACGACCCACAATACTTCCCAGTTTATGGCGTCGTGGAGGTGGGTGAGGGTGCAGACTTTTCACTGCGTTTCGATGGAGAAAGCGACCATGTCGAGGTCCCACACGATGACAGTCTGAACATCTCCAACAGTCTGTATCTCTCTGCCATGGTCTACCCATACTCAACCGATGGTATTCATTTCATTGCCATGAAGGGTGATTATGGCTGGGGTATGTATCTCAATAATGGCAACCTTGGGTACGCTTCCGAATACAGTCTTTCCAAGCATCCGACATCAAACTCAACGGTCGATGACAACACTTGGTCGCATGTTGAAATTGAATTTATTGAATCGGTAGGTGGTGAATTCCGAATCAACGGTGAACCTGCGGGTCTGATTTCTGCTGAGGAATCACTTCTTCCACTCGGTGATTTTGGCTCCAACGATTGTTTCACATCCGGCGATGCCTGCGACGAACTTTACATCGGCAGCATGGGTGCAGGATGCGAATGTAATTACTTTGAAGGCATGCTTGACAACATATCAATTGGCTCCTCACTTGAAAACTCATCTGAACGATTATGGGTTAGTAACTGGTCGTTTGGTGAAGGAGAAGGTTCCATCACCATGGACCATGAAGGTCGTGAAGGCACTGTTTTCGGTGCCGATTGGGTCATGCCTGATGGAACGATTGTTGCACAAGCGATCGAACTTGACAACGATGCAGACTATTACATTGAATCAGCCCAAGCAGGTGACCAACTCTTGTTTTACGGCGATGTGGATGACATGACCAAAGAGATGTATTTCAATATGTTTTCATGGGGTGATTTCGGTAAAGATCCAATCACCATTGATGTCTATATCGCTCATGACCGTGTCCCAAGTTCATGGGACCATGATGCCTATTATGAGGCTGAATTCAGTTACATGTGGGAGAGTTGGAGTTGGCCAGAAGAAGGGAACTGGTGGTTTGTACTCGTGCCGCGAGAAGATGTTGAGGATGTCACAATCGCTCTCACCTGGGTTGTTGCCGACCCACCACCCGCCCTTTCGGAAATGACTGAACTCATCAACGGGATTCCCGTGACTGGGCAGTCCATTGACAGCAATCGACAAACGCCTTTTGAGGATCGAATACTGTATTACTACGTCAATGTAACAGAGCCACTTTCAAGTTTGAGCGTCGAAACCTACGATGGAGAAGGGAACATCAATTTGGGATTGTCTTGGTTGACCGTACCTGACCCCTTTGACCAATGGTTTGACATCTTTGAGCCTGGTTTTATTGAAGAGGACATCAGTATGGACTCAAAAATGTCGTGGAGCAATGGACCGGGCAATGAGGAAATGGCTACGATCTACGATATTGAACCTGGTCTGTATTACGTCTCAGCCTACACCTATCAGCGAGCCTCCGATTTCACCATTAAGGCGAGTTTTACCTATGCCCCAGATAACATCGAGCCTGAAGACGCCATCGAACTGACACCTGGTGTTGCCTATGGGCCGTTGAGTGGATACGACGGATTGTATCAATACTTCACCATCGATGTACCTGCGGATACCGAACGGCTTGAAGTCGACCTCTCCGAGGGATACGGCGAAGCAACGCTGTTCATGAAATATCTGGAAGCCCCTGATGCTGGCAATTACGACCATCTGTCGGGTAGCCCCGGTGCCGGAGATAAAATTGGATTTAACGATCCAACGCCTGGCACGTGGTACATTTTGGTGTATACAGATGAAATATTCGCAAACACCATGATTACTGCTTCGTTTGAAGATCGGTATGTGTGGAGTTACGATGGAACTCCAATTCAGTTGTTCAATGGAGAAGAAATTACCGGAATGGATGCGCCTGCAGGTGAGGAACTTTACTTCTTCATCGAACTCGAAAACCCGGCAGAGTATCTCGAAATCACCACATTTGGTGGCGAAGGTTCACTTTACCTTGAAGGAGAAGGCAACCAACTCTTCATGAATTGGGATGACGATTGGGGCGAGGAGTGGTCGGTCGAAGAAGACAAGGGTGATGGCAACGATGGCAAAACAGGAGGCCGTCAAGGTGGCATGCCTTCAATGGACTTCACTTCCGTACCAGTGTTTGAAACATCCTACGGAGAAGGAACTGAACAGTACATGTTTGTCTCTATGCCAGCAAACGGACGTTTTGACATCACATTGATTGCGACTGAAGATGTGACTGATGTTGGTTTGGTTGCGAATTGGTTTGAATCAGATATTCCTCCAGTTGACCCAAATCCAGTTGACCCTGTTGACCCAATTGAAGCTCAATCGTGTGAAGAAATTGCGTCTGAGGAAATGAAATCCATTGATGCCGACAAAGACGGCGTGATTTCGCTCAGAGAATACCAAGAGGTTTTCGATGAAGACTTTACTGCGTTTGATGAAATTGACCTCAACAGCGACGGTGAACTTGAGTTCCGTGAAGTTGTCCAAGAAATTTGTTCGTGCGATAATGAACTGATGATTGTGTTCTCGCAAATAGCCACTTTCGACCGAATCTCTGTTGAAGTAATGACTTCACAAGCCTATGTGAATACCTACAATTTTGTCGAAATGGACACGAATTCTGACGATGTACTCACCTATGAAGAACTTGAGGTCGCCGTATTGCTCTGCACGACCACATTCGATGCATTCGATGGCGATGGCGACGGAGTGCCGGACAAAGATGATGCGTTCCCTGACGACCCTGATGAATCCGTAGATACCGACGGAGACGGGGTTGGCGATAATGCGGATATCGCTCCAAGTGTAGCCAATGATGTCATTTACTCATCAGGAGCCGTTTTGTTCGTGATGCTTGTTGGTGTTCTTGTCTTCTTCCTTCGCAGTAACAATGGAACTCAAAAATCGAACGAATGGAACACGTCGCAAGAGATGCCGGCATTTGATGAACGCATGATGGGTCTTGAAGAAAAGTCACTTCCATCAATTGATCAGACTGCATATGCTCCAGTTTCTGAACAGCCCAATCTTTTCGAAAGCTATTCTCCAGCTTCAACAGAACCTTCGATTGCGTTCAGTGAGGTGAGCGAATTGTTCTCCTCCAACACCCAGCAGGCACCGCCTGCTGAATTAATGGGAATGTTCGATGCCAATGGTAACGAGTTCATCGAGTATCCTTCGGGAAGCGGAGTCAATTGGACCCGGGGCGATGCTACACAACCTTGGTCTCAAGATTAAGTTCAGTTTCTCGCCTTCTTTTTAGGCTGAAGTAAACCGAATGGGCGTAACAGACGCACAATGTGCTTGTGCAATTCCGGTAGAATATCAAACATGATGAGCGCCATAAGGAACATTGCTCCCAGTGAAACGACCCGTGCAGCATACGCATGTCCGAATTCGAATACAGACATTCCAAGGTACGACCATTCGGTGTAGGTCATGTGCATCCAAATCAGTCCAGCATTCCTGAACAGATTGAGAATGTGGATGACGGGAACGGTAAGGATGAGAGCTCGACAACGACGTTTCCAATCGATATCCAGAACAGCAATTGCTCCGATGAAGATCACCATGGATTGCAGCGCCGTGCATGCTAATACGAAGTTGATTCCAATTGCAGTTCCATCGCTCAAAAGTAATTCGGTTTGAAAAGGATACTCTCCAACAAATTCACCCATAAACCAGCGGTTTCCATCCCACGCACTCCACGCAACTTCTCCATTCACCGTGTTCACCGTTGTTTCGCCGAGCACCACATCGCCAGAACCAGAGAACCGTAGGAACATGGCTGCTTGACTTGCTACGAACCAAATCGCCAGTACGTTGAGCCAAGGCACATGAGCAACCAGCAAGTAAGGGCCACCGGCATAGGCAACAGCCCCTCTCGCCCAAAGAAGAGAATTCTTTGTTGGAGAATCATCAACTCGTCCTTCCCACATCGCCATACCGATTCCCATCGGTAGTGCAGCGGTGCAGAATACGGTCAGGACTGCATCATCATGAGCGAGGTATTTCGATGCGTCGTTAAAGAAGGTTAATCCAACCATAATCCAGCCAAATTGAGCTAAACGTATACCATCGCTTTTCCTCCTATGCCACGAAACGGCAAGCGAAACCATACCCACTGCGCCAATCAGAGAACCTACCTCAGGACTGAACAGCATGGTGTCTTCCAACAGATGATTCCATTTCAACACTGTTATGCTTCGATGCAAAATCACTTCACCTTCGACCGTTTGGGCGTACCATGCGAGGGTTTGTTGTTCAATACACACCAGCCGCATTACCGGTAAATGCCCCATCGCATGGAGGGATTGCTTTTCTTGATCGGGACGGCGTACTGAACATTGGAAGTCCGAATTACATCAATACGCCCAGTGAGTTTGTTGCGTTACGAAAGGCGGCAACATCCGTCGGTGAATTACGAAGGGCTGGATTTCGAGTCTGCGTTGTCACCAACCAATCTGCTATTTTACGGGGTTTGTGGGACAGTCACCGTCTTCATGGCATTCATAACCACATGCGCGATGAGTTTCTGGCCATCGATGAAGATGCACATTTTGACGCAGTTTTAGCCTGCCCACACCGCCATCGAGACCGCTGTAAATGTCGGAAACCAATGCCAGGAATGTTGAGATTTGGCGACCGATTGCTACGGCAAACAACCGATTATCCACTCGGTGAATCGGAAGGAACGCTTGAACAAGGTGATGGCGTGGTCGATTGGTGGGGTGAAAAACCGTTGCCAAACAATCCAGTTGACTGCATGGTTGGTGACCGGAACAGCGACATGGGTGCCGGTTGGGCTTGTGGTCTTCGCCTTTTCCAAGTCCCGGATGACGTAGGCGTCGCTTCGCATCTTTCTCGTATTCTTGATTTGTCGGACGCAGGTGATTCGTTCAATCCAGTGAGGTAGTGATATGGGTTGGCTTGGTTTAGACGACACGGACAGTTTGGAGCAAGGATGCACCACGTTCACCTTTCATCTTCTGCTTGCAGGACTCCCGGATGCAGTTGAGGTGTTGTCACCCAAACTGGTGCGATTGTGGCCTTTCGCTCAACAGCGTACTCGAGGGAACGCAGCAGTTGCTGTGGAATTGAAGACGGAAGATGAAGAGCAACTGCTTGAGTATTTGGAAACTTTTTGGAGCCAAAATATAGCTCCATTCGCCGGACGCCGCTCTGAATCACATCATGATTCTCGTCAACAATACCCTTCAGACCCGGGAATGGTATGGTTTTCCTCAGAACGCCCAGAGGAAGCGTTTTACACGGCCTCAGTTCGACATGAGGTCCAACTCAGCGATGTCCCACCAGCCACACGATCATGGGGTGGCCAAGGTCGAATTGGTGCTACAGCCGCAGTTTGTTGGCGGGAGAGACAACCGACTTGGGAAGCAATTGTCTGGCGTACTTTGGAGCGCCACGGTCAGAATGAGCGGTTCGTATGTGAGGCAACACTCCATCGTATCGACCACTTACCATCGACCTTTCTTTCCCGCGACCCTCGTAAAGGTACCAGTTTTGTTGCTCCTCGCGGACCCTGCCCTGTCCTTTTCGGTATCCGAGCTCGTGATGCGGATACAGCTCAGCGAGCCGGGACCGAATTACGAAATGCTGAACAAACCGAAGACAGTATCGGTATGCGGGTATTCGTAACCAATCAAGCTACGGACGACCATCTTTCAGAACCTGTTCAGTCAACAGTCCTTTCAACGGAAGTCTTGAATCGAGGCAGTACCTGTATTGTAACTGAAAACGGTCAATGGATGGCATTTGAGGAATCCGGTCCAATCAAATTACTTGCACAATGGTTGCGGCCTGGTGATGTGATTGAAGGAAACGGTCTTTCACCGGAGGCGGGAGTGATGCATCTTGAAAAGTTACGACTCATCTCTTCGGTTCCGTCTCGAGAGCGTCCGAAGTGCGACAAGTGTAAGGTCCGAATGAAATCTATGGGCTCTGGCCAGGGATGCCGTTGTCCAAAATGTAAGGTGCGTACCAATGATGTATGGAACGAAGTCCCCCGTGTCCCACCCTACCCTTCATGGGTCCAACCCCCTCATGGTTCTCGTCGACATTTGGCGAAACCATTGGAATGGTAGAATGATGTTCTCGGACGTCAATGTTGGGAAATCAATAAATCATGAGTGATACTAAGACCGGTATGGCTGACCAAGATTTAACAAAGAACATTGCGTACTTTGTTCTCGTTCTCGTGTTTGTAGGCATGTCTTGGATTATTGCGAAGCGGGCAGGCGAAAACCGTCAATCTATGCTCGATGCAGCAGCCCCGAAAGTCGCTGGCGAAGATACCCTCGACGGCGGGGCAAAAAACCCCAGCCAATTTGACGAGCCGGATGAAGATGCTCTGGATGAAATGGCTGAGTTGCTCGGTGAAGATGACGAAGATCAGTGAAAAAAGCCTTCTTCTTCGAGACGAAGCATATGTTCATCACTCGAAGTGGTTAATGTTCGAAAAGGGCCATCTTTGGGGCGCTCAAGCCTCCACACTTCAAATCCAGCTGCTGCCATAGAATCTTTTGCTCGGGCAATCACTGCCGAATCGGATTGACCGCTGGCATCAACACTGCCTTTGCTAATGAGCAGTATGCAAATCTCTTCAGTTGTTTTTTCCGCAAGTTTTTGCACGGCATCGATTTTATCCTTCGATATTCGCCCAGACCGCTCGCACCAATCGTCCATGACAATGAGTTCTACGCTGGGCAGAGAATTTGATGTTTGAATCAAAATCTCTACAGCTTGGTCGAAATCACCTCCGATGTTCATAGCATGATATTTTGCTGAGTTTGCGAGTGAGAGGTGAGAGAAAAGCTGACCGAAACGAACACCATCGGGCATGAATGGAGATGCCCACAGCACGCGACCTCCTCGTTCAATGACGTCTGTCGCCATGTGCAGACCGAGCGTTGTTCCACCCACGCTACCTTCGACAGCAAGGTGAATATTTTCACTTGTTTTCTCAAAACGGAACCTGCCCATGAACCCGTGTGGGTGGAACACATCATTGATACTTACCCATCGCTGATATCCTCAGCAACATTCATGCCCTACCTCTCTTACCCAACAACATGAGCGATGACCTTGAAGTTCGAAAGGGCGAACGGATTCCCCGCCGCCCTCTTCCTGATTTCAAAGAAGCCGCCTCATTCCGTGAAGCCATTCAGCGTGATGGTGTCATGGGCACAATACTTGGTGATTCGAATCAATACGGCCCCTTGTCGATGCTTTTCGTCCTTCTGGGTGTTGCAACCGTAACCGGCGCTCTGATCAAACTCGTTTCGATTTTACTTTGATTTCGAAACGACTGAACATCGCTAAAACGCAACCGTTCGTTTTGTTTTGACGGTAAACATCAAACCCTTTCCATTTGACGAAGGCATATGGATGACCAATCGGTGAATGTCGAAAGTCGTACGTCATCTCAAGACAAACGCTGGGCCATCATGGCAGCACTTCTCGGTACAAATACCGCAATTATGCTGTTTCAAGGTATCGAACAAGAAGCAAATCCACAACAGATACGTGAGATTGCACTTGCGATCATTGCTTCTTCACTTCCGTTCCAAGGCACTTACTTCCTCATATACACCTTCATGATGGAGCATGACGGTGAACTCAGTCCAGAACGCATTCAGCGATTGAATATGGCTTCTGCAGTTTGCCAAGTTGTCGCTTACTTTTCTCTCCTCGGCGTTGCAATGATGTGGTACAACATTTCTCTTTACGTCGGCTTAGCGTTCCTGTTATCGACCGCTCTGGCTATTATTTTGATTCGTTCAGTGATGTCTCCAGTTCACGTCGACGCTTAATTCACGACTTAACGGTGCATCGTAAACAACGGCAATGTTGATGAAGCGTGGAGTGTGGAGTTCAAACATGGCCTTCTGTCCACTTGATTACCGATACGGCTGCCAAGATTTCAAACGCATTTGGTCCGAAGTAGGACGGCATGAACGACAACTCGAAGTTGAGCGTGCACTGATTTGGGCACACATGCAACTTGGCCGAGTTACTGAAGACGACTACAACGCAGTGGCAGCGATTGCGAACCCAGATTCGGTTACCAAAGAACGAGTGTCGGAAATTGAGGCTGAAACTCGTCACGATATCATGGCGTTAACAAAAGCAATGGCCGAGGCTGCCGGCGATGCCGGTTGGTGTATCCATCTTGGTGCAACTTCAAACGATATTGTCGACACGGCGGTGGCCTTGCAACTTCGTGACAGTATCGTTTTGCTGCGTGAACAACTTTGCCTCCTCATTGGTGTTTGTGCAGATGTTGCAGAACGGGAACGTGATACTGTTATGCTTGGACGGACACATGGGCAAGCAGCAGTACCCATCACTTTTGGGTTGAAAGCAGCGGTATGGCTCGATGAACTGCGCCGCCACCTCATTCGTTTGGATGAAGCAGCGCCTCGCATTTCAGTTGGCAAATTCCTCGGTGCGGTCGGAACCGGTGCTGCCCAAGGAGAACATGCTCGTGAACTCCAGCGTCTTATCCTTACACATCTTGGTCTTGGCGTACCGCTTGCTACAACCCAAGTTGTCGGCCGTGACCGGTACATTGAGTACGTTTCTTGGTTGTCGACTGTGGCTGCTACATGTGAGAAAATCTTGCAAGAAGTTCGAAACCTACAACGCTCTGAACTTCGAGAAGCCGGCGAAGGTTTTGATGTTGAAAAACAGGTCGGCTCATCGACCATGGCCCACAAGAAGAATCCGATTAAGTCTGAAAACGCATGTGGCCTTGCTCGCATCGTTCGTGCGATGATTATACCAACATACGAGAACGCTTTGTTGTGGCATGAGCGTGACTTGGCCAACTCCAGCAGTGAGCGGTTTACACTCTCACACGGCTCAGCTCTGTGTGAAGATGTTCTTGCGAAAACACGCGATGTTTTGAAGAACATGTGGGTTGATGCCGAGCGTTGCATGGCGAATATCAAAGCCCAGAAAGGCCTTGTTATGGCTGAGAAGGTCATGATTGACTTGGTTGACCACGGCATCCCTCGTGACGAAGCGCATGAGATTCTTCGAGCCGCTTCCTTTGAAGCGGTGGACAAGAACATCGAACTGATTGATGTTTGCAGTCGAACTCCTGCTATTTCCGCTGCGTTTTCTGCCGAAGAATTGGAAGCCATGTTTGAACCATCGAACCACATCGGTGTATCGGGTGAAATTGTCGACGAATGTGTTGCACTCGCCCGTCAAGCTATTGCTTGAACTCCAGTGATTTCGTACGTCCCACGGACGCCATCCCAATGGACATCGCCTGAAAGTTCCAATCGACCTTGAAGATGTGGCCCTCCGGTGACCAGAGTCTCGTACTCTCCGCCTTCACCGTCGACATTGAATCGGTAGCGTTTCGCAAGTTCTTCTAATTCTCGCAGAGATGAAGCGTCAAGCGTGCGCCCAATCCATTCTTTGCCCAAGCCTTCGCAACTCACACCGGTAATGAAGACCTGAAATTTGTTTTCAATGAGTCCACGCATGTGTGCTTCACTTTTCTGATGCCACAAGGGTGTCCAACTCTTGATCTCCAATCGCTGAGCCATCCGTTCAATTCTGCTTTTTTGATAGTCAGAGCGTAATGCCCCACTCACAATGCCATCAATACTCAAGGCAGCCAGTGCATTTTCAAGGTCGTCAATTTCCTCTTCTTGAACGCCTTTGGTTTCGACTTCAATCCAAGGTATACCGGCAAGTCCAGCTTGATGCTTGACCAAATGCGTTCCTGGAACTTGAAACATCCAAGAATCTCCGCCCGTTATTCGAACGGTTACCAGGTGAGTTACTTCCCACCCACGACAGGTAGCCCACCACCAAGCAGCAGCGGAATCTTTCCCGCCGGATGAGAGGACAGCAACACGCATATCGGTCCTACAGCGGTCTGTTTGATGAGGTTAGGGGTGAAACGATGATGTGTAAGGGTTCAAATGGGGTGGCGTGGAGTAGGATGTATCTCGGCCGATGAGTTCGTGTTCATGCGAGTGAACCCGCATCCTCATAAAGCGTCGATTTAAGGACACAGTGAGAGTGAACGAAATGCAACCAAGCGGAAGAGGATATGACCACGGAATTACTACTTTTAGCCCAGACGGACGATTATTCCAAGTGGAATATGCTCGAGAATCTGTCAAGCGTGGAACCACAACTGCCGGACTCAAGTTCCGTGACGGTGTGGTTTTGGTTTGTGACAAGCGCATCGTCAGCAGGCTGATTATTCCAGAATCCATCGAGAAGATGTTCAAGATTGACGATCACATCGGTATTGCCACCTCTGGTTTGGTTGCCGATGCACGTCAACTTGTCGCACGTGCTCGGGTCGATGCTCAAGTCAACCGAATCACATACGCTGCAAGCGTTCCTGTCGATGTTTTGGTCAAGAAACTCTGCGACTTTAAGCAATCTTTCACCCAATACGGGGGTTCTCGTCCGTTCGGAACTGCACTGTTGATTGGTGGAGTTGACCCCAACGGTATTCACCTCTACGAAACCGACCCAAGCGGTGCATACCAATCCTACCATGCTGGTGCAATAGGAAGCGGAAGAAACACCGTCATCGAATATTTTGAGTCCAACTGGAAAGAAGGTCTCACACTCAACGCAGCAATGAAACTCGGGCTTGAAGCTCTTCGCAGCGCCAACGATACGGAACTGAACAGAGAAGCCGTTGAAGTCACCGTCGTCGATGGTGATGGTTACCGTGTTCTTGACCGTTCAGAAGTGAACAAGCAAATTGACCGCTTGAAACCACTTGAAGACTGAGTTTAGATAACCACGTTCAAATGCTGCCCCTCAACTCAACAGATGAGGGAACATTATGGTAAGTCTTGATGATGCCGTGCTCGCACGCATGGAAAAAGGTGGAAAGCGATACGAATTACTGGTCGATCCGAACTTGGTTGATGAGTTCAAGTCTGAACCTGCTTCAGTTGACCTCAATTCTTTTTTGGCCATGGACGAAGTCTTTCATGACATCCGTGGTGGTGAGCGACCGACAGAGGATGCCATTGCGAAGACCTTTGGGACGCAGGATATTTTCGAAATCACCAAAACGATTCTTGCTAAAGGAAGTATCCAACTCACGACTGCTCAACGTAAGGCTCGTGTAGAGCAAATGCGCCAGCAGATTGTTCATGAAATACATACGCAAGCCGTCGATCCAAAGACCAAAAGCCCTCATCCCAAAACTCGTATCGAATTGGCACTGACAGAGTCGCGTTACTCGGTTGACCCATTCAAGCGACTGGACGACCAAGTCAAAGATGCTCTTGAATTGCTTAAGCCCATGATTCCCTTGTCTTTTGAATCAATACGCCTTGCTGTACGAGTCCCTGGCTCAGCCTATGGTGGCTCATCTCGGATTCTACGCCCGTTCCTTGAGAAGGAACAATGGCTCGAAAACGGTTCTTGGGCCGGAATTATTGAGATTCCAGCCGGTATGAAAGATACCATTTATGGCAAATTGATGAGGGTCTCTTCCGATACCGAAATGAAAGAACTCTGAAGCTTTTTTATTGAGGTTCGAAAGAATCTCTATGGGTCGGTTTTATCATGGGATGGCGATTCGCCACGAATGGAGAGAAAGAAATGTCCAACGGTCAAAACGGCGCCGAGCTGCGCCTCGTGACCCCGGGTATGGCTATTGGGCCATCTGCCGGGATTCGCGTAGGAAGTGGTGCAATCGCACACAACGAAACAATCATTGCTACCCGTCTCGGGTGGGTCAAACAACTCAACAATACGGTGTCTGTTGACCCGATTAACAGCGCATACATGCCTCGCTCAGGCGACCTCATCGTTGCCACAGTAGCAGAAGTTCGAAACAACCTTTGGTTCATGAACATCAACGGTCCATTCCAAGGTCTGTTGCCAATGTCTCTGGCACCATGGAAAGTAGAATTTGGTGCAGCACGTCAACATATGGGGATCGGCGATGTCGTTCTCGCTCGTGTTCAAGAAGTTGATGAGTGTCACAATGTTGTCCTCACAATGAAGGGCGTCGGCCTTCGACGACTCACGCAAGGTTCTCTACACTCGGTGCCTATCAACCACCTTGACCGCCTACGCGGTGAAGGTAACGCAACTCTACAGCGTCTTCGAGACGCTTGCGATTGCCGAATCATTGTCGGAGAAAACGGCAAGGTTTGGGTTGATGGCAACTCAGAAGGAACGGCTTGGGCTCGCCAAGCGTTTGACTTGATTGTTAAATCAGGACACAAAAACACATTCGAAGCAGATTTAACTGCTCTTGAAAAAAATGCTCCAAAAAATGGTGATGCTTAATGGGCGGATACGGTGATGTACAATTATTACGCGACGACGGTCTACGACTGGACGGACGCAAGCTTGACGAAATGCGACCAGTTTCTATCGAGGCAGGAATTCTTCCTGCTGCAGATGGTTCAGCAATGGTGACGCATGGATTGAACGTGGCAGTTGCTGCTGTATACGGGCCTATGGAAGCGCACCCTCGAAAGATTCAGCGCCAAGACCGTGCAGTCATTGACGTGCGATACAACATGGCTCCTTTCTCAACCGGTGACCGAATTCGTCCCGGCTACAATCGACGCTCACGGGAAATCTCCAAAGTGACCGCTGAAGCACTTGAGTCCGTCGTTCTTGTTGAACGATATCCACGCTCAAAAATCCGTGTAGAAATCGAGATTTTGGCTGCTGAAGCTGGAACTCGCTGTGCTGGCCTTACCGCTGCAGCAGTTGCACTTGCTGACGCTGGAATCCCAATGCGCGACCTCATTGTCGGTGTCGCTTCAGGAAAAGTCGAAGGCATCGTTGTTCTCGACCTTGACAAGGCAGAAGACAACTACGGCCAAGCAGATTTGCCAGTTGGTATTCTTCCAAACACCGGTGAAATTGCTTTCCTCCAAATGGATGGCGACCTTTCACCAGATGAATACAACCTTGCAATGGAATACAACTTCAAAGCAGCTGCTGAGATTCATGAAATCATGGTCGATGCGCTCAAGCGCCGATACGAAGGAGGGGAAAACTGATGGTCGAACTCGTGCCAACATTGCTTCGCCAAGAACTCGCTCGCCTCGCTGAAGACGATCAAAGACTCGATGGCCGTTCTCAATGGGAAGGTCGTGAAGTTAGTCTTGAAGTCGATTGCCTTTACAATGCTGAAGGTTCCGCAAAAGTCGTTATGGGCAAAACCATTGTCTATGCCGGTGTCAAGTTCGAACTCCGAACACCTTGGCCAGACCGCCCAACTCAGGGTTCGCTCATGTGCGGTGCCGAACTACGACCTGTCGCTCACCGAAAGTATGAGCCAGGACCACCTTCACCTCAATCCATTGAACTGGGCCGAGTTGTTGACCGTGGAATCCGTGAATCCGGATGCATTGACATGGAAAGTCTCTGCATTGTTCCTGGTGAGAAAGTCTGGGGTGTCATGATTGACATCCACGTTCTTTCCGACGGCGGAAATATTTTCGATGCGTGCGGACTTGCGGCAATCGCTGCTTTGCGAACTGCAATTGTTCCTGCTGAACGATTTGATGTTGGTGAAGATTACAAACTGAAAGTCAATGGAACACCTATCATGTCATCGTTTACTCGTGTCGGAGGGCGTTACATTTACGACCCATCTGAAGAGGAAGAACTTGGTGGCGATGAGCGAATTCACATTACGCTCGGAGACGAGGGTCACCTCCACTCCCTACAAAAGGGGTTAAGAGGGGTGTTCACGCCGGCCGAATTTGCAGAGATATTCGATGTGGCGCATCAGCGATGTACCGATCTTCGAACACTCGTAGCAAACCAGGAGGGGAACTGATTGGCAAAGCGAACACAAAAAGCAGGCGCAACAGCACGATTTGGAGCTCGATACGGTGTATCCGTTCGACGTAATGCAGGGTCGGCTTTGGCTAAGAAATCCGCCAAGTACACCTGTCCTGTTTGTCAATACCGCAAGGTCACCCGTCAATCCGTCGGAATCTGGTCCTGTGGAAAGTGTGGACACACCTTTGCAGGTGGCGCATGGGAACCATTCACACGTGCCTCGGATACCAACAGTCGAATTCTACGCCGTTCAGTCGAAGGTGCAACCACCGCCGACATGGCATTCATCGCTCAACAAGCAGCAATGGATTACGAACGTGCTCTCGCTGCAGGCGAAATCACTGAAGAAGAGTGAACACCCTCTGTGGAGTGTTGACAATGCCGTGGTCACTGACCCTTTCTGTTCAATCCAGTTCTCGTGAGGACACTCAGGCTTTGGCCGATGCACTCACCACCGACGAAGATATAATTTGGGCTGGTTCAAAGGAACACTTTTCGTTTCAATTGAATGAAGAAAAAGCAAAAGATTTGCGTGCGATGCTCAACACTCGGATGCGTGGACTCATCGCCGTCGATTCCCTCCTCTCATCGCTCGTGGACCAGTCCGAGGGTTCATCAACCAAAAGCGACTGAGAACAACAGGTGAGCGTATGGATAACATGGAACAACTGCAAGTCGTCGTTAACGAAGTTCAATCAGCACGTCAACAACTGGCAAATCTACGTGCTCAAGTTCTAGAACTTGAAACAACGCTTGAATCGGTTAAATCTCAACCAAACGACCTAGCACTGCACCAGCAAATGGGCGGGGTCATGGTTGAAGTATTCGACCGTGAAGCACTTGTTAAGGAACTTGAAGAAACGCTTACTGCCCTCAAAGAACATCTTGAAAGGTTCGCTGGACGCGAAGCTGAACTCCTTGCAACCTACGACCAGCTCAAACAAATGCTTGCGGGGTCGGAGAGCGCATGAACGCCGATGAGCAGCATGCAGACCTTGAATCGTTTCACGATTGGCTCATGGATGCTTGCTCAATTGGTGCTGTTCCAATTGTTACTGGAAAAAACGGTGATATGGACACCATTGGTTCTGCAGTCGCCCTCTCGGCTGCACATCCGAACCTCATGGCCTGCGGGCTGCATTTGGGAAGAACGGCAAAACGCATGGTTGAATCCTTGCAAGCACCTTTCCGCAAATTATCTGAACATCAAACCGTCTGGCCACAGAACATTGGTGGAATAATCGTCGTCGATGCAGCAGCAGCTGGCCAAGTTGGTGTGTCGCTCCCAGAAGGAATTCCAATTTGCGTTTTAGATCACCATGCGACTTGCGACTGGGAATTGGACAAAGGTGACTTATTGTTGCAATGGGATGTACGTGCTACGACTCAAATTGTGGACGCCTATCTTCGACTTCATGCACCTCAAACTCGTTCTGTAGTGGTTCGTAAGATGCTCTTAGCAGGTTTGCTTACCGACACTGCCCGTTTCCGACATGCCGATAAGGGTGCCTTTCAAACAGCCGTCGATTTACTCGCAGGTGATGATATTGATTATGCATCCTTTGTCGAATCTGTAGAATCAGAGTCGACTTCACCCAGTGAGCGTGGAAGTCTCTTGCGTGGTCTAGAAAGAGCAACTTCGATTGACTCTGGTGCATGGAACATTGTTCACACCTATTCGGGAACACTTGAAGGTCGATTAGCAAGCCTTCTGATTGGGACCGGTGCGGAGATTGCCTTGGTGAGCAGGTTTCGTGATGGAGTGACTCGATTGACTGCCCGTGCCTCACGCCATACCACGCAACGTGGTATTCATCTTGGAAACCTCATGTCCAAAGTTGCTGAACAGATTGGCGGCGAAGGTGGAGGTCACGCTGGTGCTGCAGGTTGGAGTGGAAAAACCGACCGTATTGCTGCAGAATCTTCTTTCATAACGCAAGTAGCGCTGATTACAAGGAGTGAAGAATAATGTCAGATATAGAGTTCCCACAAGCTCCAGGTTATTTTATTTCCAAATGGAGAGAACACGGCCCAGTCGATATTGAAACCCTTACCTTGTGGCGTGAAGAAATGAATTGGAACACTTGGTTGCCTCTTGCTGAAGCGGCAATGTTCTTGGATGCTGCTGAACTTTTGGCGCTTATCGAAACCGTCCTCAGTCCTGCTGAAACCGCCACGCTCTCACTTGTTCGACGCAGAATGCTCGGGGATAATCGCTTGATGCCAAGCATCGAGGCTGCTTTGGAGATTGCTCGCAGTCCAAAGACTCGGGACCTCGCTCTTGAAGGAAGACTTCGAATGGAACTGGGTTTAGCAAAGTATGAGGCAGGAGATGCGGATGGGGCAAAAGAAGATTTGACTTGGGCAGAAACTCGTCTAAAATCTGTAGCGCTTGCCAGTCGCGACCATGATCTCTCGTTGATCAACAAGGCCGCTCTTCACACCGCATGTGGCGAACCAGTCATGGCTTTGACAGTGTATTCAGAGATTCCAAGAAACGGCAAGCATGCCGATGAGACAATTGCCCTTTCCAGACTTGGTGCAAGCAGAATCTGTGCCGCGCTGGGTCACGAGTTTAACGCTGCCCGCCATGCTTGGAATGCGCATGCACATGCGATTAAGGCCAATCAAATTGGCATGGCTATTGAAGGAGGTGCATTGTTTTTGGACTTTGCAAGTTCTTCGATTGTTCCGTCTGCTGAAAAAATGCATGTCCAGATTGAGAACTCTCGACCCCGAGAGGCTGGAGAAGATGCGCACGAACTCAATGTACATCCCGATGATATTGACAATGTATTCAACTGGTGTTGTTCGAACATGCCTGAAGAATCATCTGGAAGTGACCGGCCTGATCTTCGTGCAATGGTGAGCCTTGCCCATCGTTTTGACAAATTGGAATCGTTTAGCGAAATAATCAGTAATCCTGATTCGGTAGAGGACCCCATGCTGGCTGCAATTGTACAGAGTTTTGTCGAGGACCAACATCTCAAGGGACTTTGGGATATTCGATTAGCGACGCTGACAATGCTTTAATTTTCACCGCAGCACCATTCGGACAAATCTATGAATTCTTCGACAGTCCATTCCTTCAGCGGTGGGACTTCACTCCACCATTTCACATTGGAAACATTCTCATCATGAACGTTCCACTCCAACAATTCAGTATCTTCGACGACGACATGTGCAACCCAGCCCTTTGGATAATAGGTCGTATTCCATCTCAAAACCGTCCCTTTCAATCCCGTTTCCTCATACAGTTCTCTTAGCAGAGCATCATCTGGAGTTTCTTCGAACTCAACATGCCCACCAGGAATTTCCCACCCTCGTTCTGGGTGTTCGACAAACAACACCCGGCCGCCATTGCCGAGTGCAAATCTCTTTTCTGCTCTGGTCGTAACCCATGCTAAGACAAAAACCGGTTCATTCTTTGGTGACACGTTCTCGCCTCAGAATTCTTTTTTGGCTTTTTCAACCCACTCTTCGGCCCATTGTTCGCCTTGTGATACAAGGCGTCGTGCGAGGAAGAACGCTTCTGAAGCATCTCCTGCAGCCAAAAGGGATTGGAGTCTGGTCAAGTCTGGATTGACTTTTTCAGTCTCGATATCCTTTGTTTCTTCAGTCGGTAAATCTTCGCTTAAGTTGGAAATCCGTTGCGAAAGTTGCATCATTTGTTCGAGGAACTGAGAGCGTTTTTCAATGCTCGGTGCTGTCCAAGGTTTTGCTTCTTCACCCATCATTTTACCGGTGATTCTCTGGAGGAATGCATCGCGTGGAGTTTGATGAGGTTGCAATTGTTGAACGTGGTCGTAGCAAGACCATGCTTCGTCCATTTCCGAGCGACGTTCGTACAAACGGCCAAGTTCCATCCATAACTCGTGATTGTTCGGCCGATGAGCGAGGAGATGACGGGCCAGTTCAATGAAGAGACCTTCCCGGCCGCCTGAACGAATCCGTTCGAGTCGACGCGCATAGACAATGTTCGCTCTTTGGTCGCTGAAATCCAATCGACGACAGCGTTCAGCAAAATCTTTGAGTTCAGCTTCGATTTCTTCCGACTCGGAATACATGTTCCACCATGCATCCGGGTCAAGGGGGTCACGGGCAAATGCCGCTTCCAAAAGTTCGAGTCCTACGAGTAAGAAATCAACCTCCTTGAGTTGCTCAATCTGTTCTGCATCCCGGCCCAAGACGATGAAGACGTCTTCAAGAACTGCGCTGAGTCCATCGCCGTCTTGGTTGACGACTTTGATGTCGGCGAGGCACCGCCAATTTCGTTCATCAGTAAAGTCATGAAGCAATGCTTGACGAGCATTTTGTTCAGCCCAAGACATGTTGTCTTCGAATCGCTCAGGGTCTTTAGAAGCAAGGCGAGCAAATTTTTGTGCTTGAGTTCTGTACCTGTTACCAAGGTTGCGGCGAGGATGCTGCAAAAGGTCTGCATTCTCCCCTACCATAGCGACCACTCGATGTCTTCGCTTTCAATATCTTCGTTGAGATGCTTATTGGACGGACATGAATCCATCATGGTCTACTCCCCAAGGAAGCGTTGCATCAAAACCAACTTTTGCCGTAAGTCCATCTCCATCTCGGGATGGGTCAAGAGAACTTCCTTTTTGATTTGAGAGGATCAGTGTATCTTTGTCAGGCTGCCATCGCGTCACCATGGCCCATTCGACTCGGACTGGGTTTCCGATGTCAATATCCTCGTCAACGACCGTCACCATCTTCATACTTCGATGGCCTGCTAGAGCAGCATGGATTGCATTCATTGAATCTTCAGGTTTCTTCTTGCGTATTTTCACAACTGCAGCAAGCCAACCACAGCCGCCTTCAGTCATGTGTACATCAATACATTCACACACTTCATTGACAGCAGATTTGATGGTCGGGGCACGAGGCAATCCCATCAAGGTCTTGTGTTCAGCCTCACCTGGAATGAGCGCATGGAATATTGGATTGTCTCGATGAACAACACCATCGATTTCAATGACCGGTTCTTGGCGAACATCATCAACCGTTCCCGTAATGTCGACGTATGGGCCTTCATCATCGTCTTCTCCAGTTATACGACCCCAGAGGACATACTCAGCATCAGCCGGAGCCAGAACACCATTTGGCAGCCGTGTCAGACGAAGTGGTTTGCCGTACAATTTCTCATGAAGTGCCGCTGCAATGGTTAATTCGTCGATGTTTTCATCGAAGGACATGGCTGCTGCCAAGAGTACAACGGGATCAGGTGCATTGACAATGGCAATGTCGACTTCACGCCCTTCTTTTCGAGCGTTCATCGTGAGGGTGCGCAGATGCCGCGGCACCAAACGAACGACCAGGTGATTCTCATCGCGTACAAATTGGCGGTGAAACGACATGTTTCGTATTCCAGCATCTTCGGCAATGATGACACTTGCCGACGAATATCGCCCACGGTCCTGAGGCCAATGATGCGGTATTGGTAGTTTGGTAATGTCGACAACTTCCTGTAAGTTTTCAAAACATTCAGCCTCAGACGCATCGACAATCACAGGTTCACTTGGGTTGCTCATTGCCCATCCGAGGGTATCGATGTATTCCTCTGGAGTAATTCCAATGGATTCGCACAAGCGATCACGGGTAAGGATGTTTATGGCTGCCCGATGACCGGGCGACTCTGGGATATTGCTGAAGACTGTGAGGTCATGATGACTCGCCCGAGAGTGCTCCCACATTCCATGGATGAGACTTGTTGAAGCTGCTTCTTCTTTGGCTGCGCCAAGGTGGTCACGAAAGGCCATGGTTCGTCCACATTGACGCATGGTTTGAACCTTGTTTATGCAAGGGGTGACAATACTGCCTAAAATCGGACATTTGGAGAAAAGTGAGATGCAAATCTTGGTAATTCAATCGAACGCTCATGCATACATTCACATGGGCTTTGAGGGTCGCTATTAAATAGGGGATTCAAGTCGGCAAAGTGCTTCAATGCGGTGATTATGATGGGTAGAGGACTCTTCGCAGGTGCTAAAATGGCAAAGGACCGACAAAAGTTCCGCTGGTCGGACCGTCGATACAAGAAGCGAATGCTCAAGTCGCGAGCCAAGCACGACCCGCTTGCTGGGTCCACTCAAGCCAAGGGTATCGTCATCGAAAAGGTCGGTATCGAAGCGAAACAACCGAACTCCGGAATTCGTAAGGCTGTCAAAATTTCTCTCATCAAAAACGGAAACAAACTCACTGCTTTCGCTCCTGGTGACGGTGCAATCAACTTCATCGATGAACACGACGAAGTGATGGTCGAAGGTATCGGTGGACGTATGGGTCGTTCGTACGGAGATATTCCTGGTGTCCGGTACAAGGTCATCCAAGTCAACGGTGTTTCACTTGATGAAATGGTCCGAGGTCGAAAGGAGAAGCCAATTCGCTGAGGTGTTGATGATGACGGAATCTGAAGTTGTAATTGAAGAAGAAGAAGAAGTTGTAGTCGAAGATGTACGCCCAATCGCTGGGATCGGAACTCTTGTCTTCGGTAAGTGGGATTCATCTGCAATCACCTGCAAAGACCCTGGACTTTCCCCCTACATCAACCTCACAACCGTCGGTATCCCGCACACCGGTGGCCGGCACGCAAACGCTTGGTTTGGAAAAGCAAAGTTGTCTGTTGTCGAGCGTTACATCAACAAACTCATGAGAACTGGACCTTACACTGGTAAGAAGCAAGGTGCAATGAAGGCTTTTGAAGCAGCATTGGATGCCATTGCGGCAAAGTCCGGTGACAACCCCCTCCAAGTCTTCGTCGATGCGATCTGCAACGGCGCTCCAATGGAAGAAATCACTCGAATCAAGTTCGGCGCAGTATCTCAACCAAAGGCAGTCGATTCATCGCCTTCCCGCCGTCTTGACGTAGCACTACGTAACCTCGCAAAGGGCGCCCAACAAGGCACCCACAAGTCGAAGCGAACACTCACGAACTGCATCATCAACGAATTGTCAAAAGCAGCTGCTGGAGATGCAACTTCCTTTGCGGTCGCAAAGAAAGAAGAGTTGGAACGTATCGCTTCCTCCGCTCGTTGAAGTCATCCTTCTGGTTGGCCTCGAAAACAGGCCCTTTGGTGTTGATTCATGACTCCACGGTCGTTGCATTTCGTACCTCTGTAGCGAGTCACTTAAGAACCCCATTCCGGTGGCCAAGATTGACGAGAAGTCATAGGTGATTTCATGGGCCGAAAGGAAGACAACATTAACAAAGCAACAGAAGTAATGCATATTTTACCTCAGATTCGAAATTTGTGCATCGCAGCACACATTGACCACGGAAAAACAACGCTTTCTGATAACCTCATTGCAGGTGCTGGAATGATGTCCAGTGACCTTGCTGGTGCCGCTCGCGTTCTCGACTTTGATGAACAAGAATCCGCACGTGGTATTACCATTAACGCAGCATCTGCATCGATGGTCCACGCTGTTGAAGGCACCGACTATCTGATCAACCTCATCGACACGCCAGGTCACGTTGACTTTGGCGGTGACGTCACCCGTGCCATGCGTGCTGTTGACGGATGTTTCATTCTTGCTTGCGCAGTCGAAGGGCCAATGCCACAAACTGAAACAGTTGTTCGACAGGCGCTAAAGGAAAAAGTAAAGCCTGTTCTTTTCATCAACAAGGTCGACCGTCTCATCAATGAATTGCAGGTCACCCCTGAAGACATGATGGCCCGATTTACGGAGACCATTAAGAAGGTCAACCGACTTATCAAGCAGTTTGCACCTGAAGAATTCAAGAAGAGCTGGCAAGTTTCCGTTGCAGACGGAACCGTTGCATTTGGTTCTGCATACCACAACTGGGGAATCACAGTGCCTTACATGGCAAAGTCCAAGATTTCGTTTACTGAAATTTTCGAATACTGTAACAACGAGGACCAAAAGACGCTCGCTCAAAAGGCTCCTGTCCACGAAGTTCTTCTGGACATGGCAGTCTCTAAGTTGCCAGGTCCTGTTGAGGCTCAACCCTACCGTATTCCGAACATTTGGACCGGTGACCTCGACTCAACAATTGGTAAGGCAATGATTAGCTGTGACCCTGAAGCTGAACTTGCCATGATGATCACCAAGATTTGGATGGACCCTCACGCAGGAGAAGTTGCAGTTGGAAGAATCTACTCTGGCGCAATAGCTCAGGGTGAATCGGTGTTTGCCATTGGCGCAGCCAAGCCTGAACGTGTTCAACAAGTGAGCATGATGGTCGGTGGAGATCGAATTACTGTCCCCAAGGTCGTTGCAGGAAACATTGCAGCACTTACTGGTATCCGCTCAGCTGCTGCTGGTGTTACACTTTCTCGTGACAAGGACTTCACACCATTCGAAGCAATTCGACACTACTCAGACCCGGTCGTTACCGTTGCTGTAGAACCAAAGAGCATGAAGGACCTTCCAAAGTTCATTGACGCTCTCCGCTCTCTAGCAAAGTCTGACGCATCTCTTCAAGTGACAACGAACCAAGAAACCGGTGAAGCACTGCTTGCTGGTATGGGTGAGTTGCATTTGGAAATCACCGTCTACCGAATCGAAGAAGAACAGAACATCAAGGTCAGCGTTAGCCCACCTATTGTGGTTTACCGAGAAGGTATCCAAGGAAGCAACCGTGGAAATTCGTTTGAGGGCAAATCTCCAAACCGACACAACCGTTTCTTCTTTGAAATTGAAGCACTCACCCCCGAAGTCGTTGCAGCACTCCGTGCTGGAGATTTGGGTTCCGGAACCATCCGGCCAAACGATGCAAAGGAAACTGGACGTAAGTTCGGCGAACTCGGCATGGATAAAGATTTGATGCGCAAGATTTACGCGATCAACGGTTCAAACGTTCTTGTGAACGACACCAAGGGTATTCAAGGCCTACACGAAACCCGTGAACTCATTATTGAAGCATTCAACGGCGTTTGTTCAAAGGGTCCAATTGCTGATGAACCAGTTCAGGGAATGTTTGTTCGTTTGGTTGACGCAAAACTCCACGAAGACGCAATTCACCGTGGACCAGCACAAACCATCCCAGCAGTTCGTAATGGAATCAAGGGTGCAATGATGCGGGCAAAGACCGTTCTTTTGGAACCAATGCAAAAGGCATTCGTTTCCGTACCGAACGACTGGCTCGGCCAAGTTACCCGTGAAGTTACCAACCGCCGTGGAATCATCGAAGACATGCCATCTGAAGGTGAAGTGACAACCGTCGTTGGTGTTCTTCCAATCGCAGAAACATTTGGTTTCTCAAACGACATTCGTGCAGCATCTCAAGGTCGTGCAGTTTGGAACACAGAGAACCTCGGGTTCGAACAATTGCCGCCGCAGTTGTTTGACAAAGTCGTCGGTCAGATTCGTACACGTAAGGGGCTCAAGCCAGAACCTTACCCAGAATCCTACTATTCTGAGTGATTCAAATGCTTGGCTCGATTGCGGGCCTCTATGCTGCCCCTAAGGGTGGCGTGCCAAAGCCATTGGTCGAAGAACTCCTCGTGCAACTCAATGGATGCGTTGGTGATTTCCAACGGGATAAGAAACATCATGGAGGACCGGATAAGGCCGTATGCCTCTTCAGTCTCGAGGTGATTCGTCATCTCCAAGAGAACGGTCATCCGATCTACCCAGGTTCAGTCGGGGAAAATATACTTGTGGAGGGTGTACAATGGGAAAAAGTCGGTGTTGGAACGGTTTTTCATTTTGCTGAAGTCATTTTGGAAGTCACTTCCGACGCTCCACCGTGCAAGACGATTCGGGAATCGTTTACCAACGGCAAGTTCAAAGAAATCTCAGTGAAAGTTGCACCACATTTGACTCGATGGTATGCGAAAGTCCTCAGTGAAGGGAGCGTAAAAATTGGCGATACAGTTGAATTCAACTAATACGTTTCAATTGGAAGTCCGTTAGTTCACGAAGAGCCTTCATTGCTGGTCCTTGCGGGATTCGATCCAAACAGGCGTGGGCCTTTGCATGGTAATCGACTGCTCGTTGCTTAGCATAGTCGATAGAGCCTAGGTTCCCTAATGCCTTTAATGCCGCATCAATGGATTGCGCATCAGCCTCTTCGCCTTTGCCTAATGCAGCAAGCAGCGTTTGCTTGTCTTCTGAATCCGGTTGCGAAAGTGCATGTATCACCATTAACGTACGCTTCCCTTGGGCCACATCTGAGCCAGCCGGCTTGCCGAGCACATCAGAATCAGAAAGAACATCAATCAAATCATCCATAAGTTGGAAGCACAGTCCAACTGCAAGTCCCCAATCCGCCATGCATTCAATGGTTTCTTGGTCAGCTCCAGCCATCCGTGCACCTATTTCAGCACATGTGAGGAACATAACTGCAGTTTTTCCTTCAATCATCTCAATGTAATCATCTTCAGACACTGCAAGTTCATCTTCAAACTCGATATCCATTTGCTGGCCTTCACTGACTCGACGAACCATCCAAGCGATTCTGTTGACGAGTGGTGCAACGTCGTCTGCTTGCAAGCCTTCTGCTTGTACCAACCTTTCGAAAGCAATGGCCAGCATAGCATCACCAGCATTGATTGCTGTAGGAAGGTCGAACTCGATATGGACAGCATTTCGACCTCGTCGAATTTCATCATCGTCCATGATATCATCGTGAACCAATGTGAAATTGTGTACCGTCTCGATTGCAGCTCCCACATCAAGCATACCAGAGTGAGAGTCTCCTACAGCCTTTCCAACAAGCCATGGTAAAGTAGCACGCAAGCGCTTTCCACCACCGTGAATGAGGTGAGTCATCGCTGCAGCAAGCCGTTCATGGCGAGAGGCCATCAGACTGGTCATGATGCGTTCTTCAACAAGGGGTTTCACTTCGAGCACTGAAATGTTCAGTCCAGCACCTTCTGCCTCAGGGAGCATGTGCGTCACATCACCCATGTCGTGAATCTCTTCATCACTTAATGCGTCAAGTGCATCTGTGTCGCCGATTGCTTTCCACCAATCGTCGTTCATAATTCGGGCGGCTATGCACCGAAACCAAGGGGCAACAGAACCGTTTGTACGGTTTTCTTCGATGAGCATTTCTTCCAACTCATCGTGTGAGACCCACATCGTATCGGAAACTTCGTTTTGGTTAATTTTGAGTTCAACATCCTTCTGAACAACCAGTATGTGGTCAATTTCACGTTCAATCCACGTTTCGTTCATTCGGGCTGAATAGCGCATCTTTGTCATAAAGGTAAAGTCGTCAGGAGAAAACAGTTCAGGAGCGATACCGAGTTCTTGCTCCAATTTCCGTATGGCTGCTGTTTTGACACCCATTGCTCCATCTTCTGCCAGTTCTTCATCGCTGTGAAGGGGGTGAGAGCAACACGAATTTGCCCACACACCAGGGAAAGTAACCTTGTCGTGGGCACGGCGCTGAAGCAGCAATCGTTTCTTGGAGTCAAAGAGGAGGACACTGAATGCACGATGGTATGCTCCTGCGTCACGGTGAGCCGAAATTTTGGACATTGGTCCGAGAACGATGTCTTGCTCATCGACCGCAATAATTGCTTCGGACATAAGGGTAGACTGTATTGAGTCTGCACCCAATGAGTCGAGTAAATCTTTCTCAGAATCAGACAGTTCAATGTTTGGAACGTCTGTGATGTCGTATCCGCTCATGTGAACCCCAACTCCAACGGATTCGCGGTCGCTACATGAAGAGTTCTGTATTATGGGTTGAGAAAAGGAATCCAAATTGGATAGAAAAATACCTTTCAATTCACTGTTTATTGGTGACAATGGTTCCACGAACGGGATTTCCGAGCATGGCTGCCAAAACCCGTTCCGGTATCCCACCGTTGACCATCAAAACCTCGATTCCTCGAGCAGCAACATGTGCACCCCTCGCAGCTTTCAAACCAATCCCTCCTGTGACGTCGATGTCGGATTGGTGTACGCCTTCAAACTCAATATCAGGCGACCATTTCTCGATGAGGTCGTCTTCTGTAGCAAATTCTGGCGGCACACGAAGCAATCCGTCAACACCGCCAACGGCAAACACTAGACGCTTGACATGAGGTAACTCAAGTGCCAATCGAACAACCAAGTCGTCGCCCGATAAGATACCAAACTGTTGTTCACCTTGTACTTCGACAACATCACCAAAGGTAATGTGGATTTTGTGATCATCTCGAAGAGTGAATCTCTTGAGGTCGCCTTGGAAATCCATTCCTGTGTTGGTTGCCCATAGATGGGGTGGATGAACGATGCTCGAAATACCAGCATCAGCCAATGCTGTACAGACATGTTGATTCAATTCCAGCATTTCTCGACGGACTTGTTCTACAGCATCTCTTTGCGTGGCGCAAATACTTCCTTCAGGCTGCGGCATTTCGGGGATGTGTCCTTCATTGAGTCTCCAGTTCTTTGCTCGAAGGTGGCCGTATGAGCCTGCACCGTGAACGAGAATGACTTCTTGACCTTCAGCATGGCATTCAGCAACAGTTTCGGCCAGTTGTTTCAAAACTTCGAGATTCGGAGTGCAAAGTGAAGATTTGTCGGTGATGAGTCCACCTCCCCATTTGATGACCACCCTGTCACGCATGATACCCCCATGAGCAAATCGCTGATGAGCATACCCCTCGATTTTCTCCGGAATCAACATTTTTCCACCAAGGATTGATGACCCACCGCACCGACCAAGCAACATGTCCGACGGCCCATCTCTGAGCGACTTCATGCGCCATCTCCAAGCAATCTTGGAAGAATCAGAAGAAATTCCAGACCGTGAAGACCGAGAAACGAGGCAATTCCAAATTGAATCGGCAATACAAGAAGCTCTTTTGTTTGGAAACCGTTACAAGGAATTGGTCGACCATGGTATTGACCCGTTCCAATTCGTACGTTCAATGTCAAATGAAGAACATACTCAACCGGTATCGAAGGCAGAGTCACTTAGCCTCGGCCACGACCACTGTTCGGGGTGTGGAAAGCGTCTAGAAAACGATCTTGACTTCTGCGCATCTTGCGGTGAGAAGCGGTAATCACTCTTCTTCTTGCTCTTCAAGTTCCCATTGAGCGACGATTTCCAGAATCATTGGGTCGTCATCTTCGAGTTTGTAGAGGTATTCACCAGGCATTTCGTCAACAAGGAACACCGTTTTACCTGCACGGTAAATGATGTGTCCATCAGCGATTGCACGAACGGTATCGACTTCGAGAATTGTTGGTCGATGAATTCGGACGTGTCCGGCCTCCATAGCGTTTGAAATGCTTCGAGAGAGGTGTATGTGCTTTCGGTCGCCTGCTGTGATTCCGAGTTCCATTGTTGTCTCTACTTGGCCTTCTTCACACGGCCAGTACAAAGCTTCCGGGATTTGGTCGGTTGGAAGGTCGAGTTCCAATTCAATGGAATGCCCGTAGGTTGCACGCAGCATGTCGCCTTCAACTTGGTATCTCCCCTTATCGTCAGCGTTTGCGATGGCTGCAAAGTGCCATCCACGAAGCCAATGGTAGTGGCGACGTTGTTTGGAGATGGATTCTGAGAGTTCGCGAGCGTTAACCCAGCCGTTGATGTCCATTTCAACATTGAACTTTTCTGGTGCGTGTCGAAGAACCAATGCAAGCATACGACCGAGGGAGTTCGATTCCCGGTCACTCATGATGAATTTTCCTTCTTCGTTACAGGTCGGGCAATTGGCACCTTTGAAGTGTCCGTGGGCTCTGCATTGTCTGAGCATGTTTGTAGCGGGGAACGGCGCGTTCTTAGACTCTACGGGTGCTTCGTACGGTTTCGGGTTGAAAAAGGACCGACTTAATCAAATGCTTGTTCTTCCTCGGCTTGTCATGGTTGATGTAGCAGTCATCGGTGCGGGTCAAACCAAGTACGGTAACCATCAGCTCGGCCTCAAAGGTATGTGGGCGGAAGCCGCAGAGAACGCATTTGCCAGTGTTGACCAAGATTTTGATCCTCGGCAAGTGGATGAAGCCTTCATCGGTAGTGTTGCTTTCGGCGGTGGCCAACTTGGCAACACTGCAGCCCTCTTGACCGAACATTCTGGTATGGAAGGTGTCCCTGTGCGCCGAGTGGAGAATGCATGTGCATCATCTGGGTTTGCCCTCCGAGATGCTTGGATGGCCATCAAAAGTGGCCAAGCTGATGTCGTAGTTGCCGGTGGAATTGAAAAAATGAACGACCTTTCACCAGAGCGCAAGCGATTCTGGCTCGGGGTTTCTGGCGATACGGAATGGGAGCGGTTGGCTGGTCTGACTTTCCCTGGAACATATGCACTTATGGCTCGAAGACATTTTCACGAGCACCGATCAACACACGATGATTTGGTTCACATCAGCGTTAAAAATCACATGCATGGATTTGAAAACCAACAGGCACATCTTCAAAAGCAAGTCTCTTTTGAAAAAGCTGCAAGTGGATTCATGGTTGCAGACCCACTCACTCTCTACGATTGTTGCCCAACTTCCGACGGGGCATCATGTGTGATTTTGGCAGCAGACCATGTTGTTCGACAATTTACCGATGACCCTGTATGGCTACGTTCTTCTGGGGCTGGTTCTGACCGTCTTGCATTGCATGACCGACCTTCAATCACACAATTGGTCGCCACGCAAAAGGCTTCGAAATCAGCGTATTCTGCTGCAGGTATCACTGCCACTGATGTGGATTTGGCTGAAGTGCACGATTGTTTTACGGTCGCTGAAATGATAGCAACCGAAGACCTTGGCTTTGCTGAGTCGGGCCAAGGAGGTATGTTCGCACGAGATGGGCGAGGCATTCGTAACGAAGGTTCTGTCTGCATTAATCCGAGCGGCGGTCTCAAATCGAAAGGTCATCCACTCGGTGCTACTGGAACGGGACAAGCAGTTGAAGTGTTCAAGCAACTGCGAGGTTCAGTTGAATCTGAGCGACAAGTTCGTGATGCTCAAATTGGAATTACACACAACGTTGGCGGTTCTGGTGCAACATGTGCTGTGCATGTCTTTGGGAGGGATCGAAATGAGTGACTCATCCCAATGGAAAGGATACTTGATTTCGTATTCGAACGATTCTCTGCTCCTGCAATCGCCGTACATCCACAATGATTGTACAGTCTATGGCCCTGACAGTGATTCGACGACGATGGCTGTTGCTGGCATTCAGTATCTGCAAAACCAAGGTCATCACATCACAGCAATTCATTTGACTGAATCTATTGATGCAAAAGTGATCTTCATGTCGACATCAGTTGACTCACCCCAACGGAATGAAGAATTGCCCACTGCAACGGTAGACTGGCAGGTTATTGAAGGTGAAGAAGCGACGCTGGTTCTTTCTCAGTCGGACGCTGAACACTTTGAGTTTGATGAACCAACTGGGACTGAAATCATGGATGATGACTTGTTCAACGATATGAATGCCGCTTGGGAGCATGAATGTTCGAAGCAACATGTTTCTCAGGGAGCCTATGTCTCACAATCTCAATATCTGGAGGGGGGAACTGCAAGGCTTTCCTTGGCATCTCAAAGTTTTGAGGGCCAAATCATTTGGCCACCTCGTCAAATGGATTCTTCTGGAAACCGTCTTCCTCGTGAGGAAGGTCTTCTCTCCGATAGGGCGACCGTTGAATCTTGGACGAAATTAAGTGCTGCTGGCGCTCCTTCGGAATTCTCACTTCGTGCTCCGATTCTCGGCGGTATTCAAACGCTTCTCGTTAAGTTCGATGAAGGCCCGAGAGGCGTTTTTTTGGTCTGCGATGATGTTGATTATTCTCCAACTATCGGCGATCAAGTTGAGTTCGGCGTTCGACGGATCTATGCACAAGAAGGCTTGATTCGGTACGGACTCAAAGCAATCCCTTCGCTTAATTGAACGGGTGTTTTCACCATGCTTCTCCAAAGCCTTGATAGAAAGCCATAGTTGTGGGTTATTCATGGCGGGCTTTGGGAACATACGCAAAGGACGACGCGAGGCCGTTGACAACCTCGCTTTTACCGAGGGTGGAGATTGTCCGAGATGTGGTGGAGAATCTCAACCATCAACAATGAACGGTTACTTGAGCTGTGTTGCTTGCCAACACGAATGGATAGATCCAGATTATGTTGAATCATCTGGGCCTGTTGACATTCCAACATATCATCAAGACCAGGCCAAAATTGAAGAGTTCCGCAAGGAAATTGAGAGTGGCAGTCTTGCGGGTGTACTCGGCGTCGAAAGCGGTTTGTCCGAAGAACAGGAAGCATCCCTTGCTCGACTGGAAGACAAGTGGATGTCCGGCATGAAAGGGCATTACAACACGGCCAAAGAAGAACGAAAACCACTCATGATTAGTTTTGATGACGATGATAACATCGTCTCAACTGAAGTTGCAGCACTCACGATTGTTGCGAATGGGTTTGATGGTGGAGAAGAAATACGTCTTGAATATCCCGGAAAGGGAACCGAATTCTATTGCTTCAATGTCTCCGACCCATACGGTTGGAGGCGAGGTTCTTCAGCAGCCAATACCGCTCGTTCAATTACGAATGTCATTAACAGCAATTCCAATTTAGTTTACGCAAATCTCGAAGGTACTCGAATTTCATTTGAACTTCGCAGTGAAGATTTGAAGGCAGAATCTCTGGTGTTGTTTGTTGACGACCCAGGTGGCACGGATATTGTCGCAGAGAAAAACGGCGTCATTTTAGACGCACGAAACCTACAAGATTTCGAAGACTACCGCAGTATTGTTGAACTGGTTTTGGAAGACGGCATCATTTCTCCGAGCGAAGACCAACTGCTTTGGTCGATGCGTCAACAACTCGGTATCGACGATGTTTACCATGTCCAAATGGTTCTGGAAATGTGCGGCGAGAACACGCTGAAAGAATGTACATCATGCGGTTCAATGGCTCGTCTTTATCCTGAATATGCTGCATGGTATTGTCAACCTTGTGAAGAATGGTGCTAATTTCTTCAACTCATACGTCACGAATATTGTATTTTTCACTCCACTTGTGTTTTTCCATGTGTGTGGCATCCTTCATAAGGTAGTTCACAATGGCAAGGATAGTTGAGTGCCATGGCAGAAGACGTATTGTATATTGGAATTGATTTGGGAACCTTCCGTTCGGTTATGGTTTCATCCGACAGCCACGAAGTTGAAGAGTTGACCGTAATCGGTACTCCGAAAGATCCGATTGCCCGTAATTTCCTCAAGCGTGATGTTTTGTTTGGCGAAGAAGCTCTCAAAAACCGACTCGCGCTCAACCTTTTCCGGCCGCTCGAACTTGGTGTTATCAAAGACACGCAAGAAGACCGTGAATTCATTGCACACTTCATCACCCACCTGATTGGACTTTCAGACCCAGAAGACTACGACCGCGTCGTCGCTGTCATTGGTGCTCCTGCTGAAGCAAGTTACGTCGACAAGACCGCAATTTTTGATGCAGCAGCAGGTTCAGTTAACGCTGCTATGATTATCTCCGAACCTTTCGCTGTGGCATACGCTCTGGACATGATTGAACACACACTCGTTATCGATATTGGTGCAGGAACTGCTGACCTTTGCCGAGTTTACGGTACAATCCCGGGTCCTGGCGACCAAATGCACACCGGTCACGCAGGTGATTTTGTTGACCGAAAAATCATCGAAGAAGTTCAATCCAAGTACAGCGGTGCACAAATCACCAAGGATATGGCACGACGATGGAAGGAACAGTATTCCTTTGTAGGAACAGCATCCCCTGACGAACCAGTTATGGTTGACTTCTCAATTGAAGGCAAAGCCATGAATCTTGACATCACCGATTGCATTCAACGAGCATGCGAATCGATTGTTGATCCGATTGTCGAGAATGTTAAGGAATTGATTTCTGGTTCCAACCCTGAATATCACGACCAATTCCGTCGAAACATGGTACTCGCAGGTGGCGGTTCTGGAATCAAAGGCCTTGGCGCTATGATTGAGCGTAAACTTTCAGATATGGGCGATGTCAATGTACACGTGGTAGACGACCCTGTTCGATTGGGTGCTATGGGAGGTCTACGACTTGCTATGGAAGTTCCAGAAGAGATGTGGAAGAACCTTACTCTCGCATCCCGTTGATGTACAGCATTGTTTCGATAATCACCCACCCTGACTTTCCAGTAACTTGTACCCATTTAGGCTTGATTTTCTTAATGATTGCTTCAATCAACCGCATGTTCGCACCAAGAGCGGGGTCCGTCTGAATAAGGTCGGCGAGGTGTTCTGGGTTAAGGCCAGTTTTATGTGAGAAGTATTGAACAGTATCCACTTCGACCAAATGCCTGTGGCAAACCATTTGCTTCCAATCTGCAGTAGAAAAGTCCGAAGCAGTTTCGGTAAACCAGTGCTTACCCAGCCAGCTACCGTATTTGTTGAAGTATCGACGATTTCTTTCTTCTCGAAGGAAATATTGGTTTTGAAACTGAATCCAATTCTCTAAATCAACCACTTTTCCTGAATTTCGGTAGTTGTGCAAGCATTCCATTGGCAAATTGATGTTCACTCTCTGGAAGTTTTCATCAAAATTGCGTTTCGGGTTAATGCCCAAAAGAAGAACACATTCACCAGGTGGGACACTGTCGATGTCACCTACGTATGTATGCGGAGGTACATTTGGATCGAGCAATGCGTCTCCCTTAAGATTCAGCGATTGATTCAAACGATTGACTGCGGCTTCATGGTCTTGTTCGATTACTTCCAGCCATTCATCCATGACCATTCCAAGCACCATCTCAGTATGTTTTGGCAAGAATCACACGGCGACGGGTCATTTTGCCGCTCATATGGCAAGGCTGTTCAGTTTCGTATTCATCGGTTGAATCCCCGAGGAAAGTCAGGCTTGTTGCACGCTCTATGGCTTCAGCATGAGCATCGGTGCCGTCAAATGGAATCTCGTAGATTTTACCCTCTTCGATTTCTCCGTTCATGACCCAAGTTCCGTCTTGCTCAGTGAAATTAGGCAACGGTTGTATGACATCGGACATGTGGGCAGATGAACGCTTTCGCAATTCTTCAGCAATTTCATCGAGTATGGTTTTACATGCATTTGAGAGGTCCTCCATTGGAATGGGCTCTTTACCTCCAGTTCTACGGGCAGCAAAAGCAGTACCTTGTGCAATATCTCGCGGACCAACATCTAGTCGGAGTGGTACGCCCTTGATTTCCCAATCGTAGTACTTCTGCCCTGCATGAATGTCTCGAGCATCAACTTTAACTCGAAGTCCGCTCGCTCGGAGTGTTGTTGCCATTTCGTTGGCAACCGATACCGTATCGACCTCTGAATTCTTACGAATCATTGGGCATATGACCACTTGGAAGGGTGCTACTGCTGGAGGCATGATAAGTCCGTTTTCGTCACCGTGCATACCTACAACAGCACCTAAGAGCCGTTCTGACATACCGTACGTTGTTTGGTGGCAGAATTGTTGTTTTGCCTCTAAGTTCTCGTAAGAGAGGTCGAAAGCCTTCGCCCACTGATCTCTATAGTGGTGGCAAGAAGCCACTTGCAAGGTCCTCCCATTTGGCATGACTGCATCGATGCCAATGGTGTACCATGCGCCAGGAAATGTATCCCAGACCGGACGCTTTGCCTTGATGATTGGGAGGCAAAGGTCGTGCATGATGTTGTTCACAATTTCAAGGTCCTGCTCGATTTGACGTGAGGCGTCTTCTTCGTCGGCATGCGCAGTATGAGCTTCGAAGAAGTGAATTTCACGTACCCGGATGAATGAGCGAGTTTGCTTGGTTTCGTACCGGAAGGTATTGACCATTTGGTAGACTTTCAAGGGTAGGTCTTTGTGGGAGCGTATCCAAAGTGGGAACATGGTGTACATTGCAGTTTCAGAAGTTGGTCGCAAGAACATAGGGATGTCGAGTTCATTTTCTCCAGCATGTTTGACCCAGTAGACTTCTTTCTTGAAGCCACCCTCTTCGTCCTCATCGCGTAGGTCATCGGGATCCACCCCTTCTTCACGTGCCCTTTTGAGTCGCGCAACCAGAGCGTTTTCTTTTTCCAACAGGTTTTCTGGAATGAGCAATGGGAAATGAACTTCCTCGTGTTCGGTCCTTTCCATCTCTGCATGAGTTAGGCTGTCGATGAGTTTCATCGTCTTCCACCCGTAAGGTCTCCAAACATCCATGCCTTTGATTGGGTACCGCTTGTCCACCAATTCGGCTGCCTCCACCATGAATGGATACCATTCGGTAAAATTGTCAGCTTTTGACGGTATGCCACGCTTGGCCTTACTCGGTCCTTTGCCCATGGGCGGGACTCGCCATCTCTCGCTCATCAAGATGACGCTCAAACTAGAACAAGAATGGAGTTCTCAAAAGGTGAACCGAGTCATTCAATCTCATCAGATGATTTCTTGGAATTCGTTGCCGAGGAACGAGCAAAGAAACCCAACATAGCAGTGATGAACCACGCGACTTCCAGAATAAAGAACGCCCATTCCTCAATCAGGTATGCACGTATTGCAAGGATGCCAGAACCAACTGCCATGAGCAAGAGATACGATGAGGCTTTACTGTGTATGATGCTCTGCGTCTCAAGAAAAAAAGCGCAGAGAATGAGAAACATCCCAAGGAATGCCACCGTCTCAGAGTTGAAAGTGAAGTCCATGGAAGCACCGGTCACTTTCGCATGGAGAGGAAGAGAGCACCAGTGAGTACAACGACTGCCACGATATCAGGAATGCCGTATATTCCTGTTTGAACAGGCTCTGACCAACCGTAGCCGGTGTTGATTTTGTATGCCTCCATCAAATTGATGCGTGTGTACCCATCGGTTGGACACAAATCTCCTGCTTCACACATAGAACCGAACACCGACGACCAAACACCGAAGAGGTTCAGCACCACGGCTCCGAGTCCGACCATGAGCAATCGTGCAAGGTTGTTGGATTTCTTTGCAACCCTCACTTCAGCGGCCACGGGTATTTCGGCTGACGGCATAGGAAGTGCCGTTACCGGGGCAATGTCGCCAATCACTTCGATCAGCATGTCCGTAGGGGGAGCCACTTCTGTGATTGGAGCGGCGATGGCAGAATCGATGGATTGAGCGTCCCTCGGTTTAACTGGAGTGACTGGAGAGATTTTGATGCCGTAAATACGGTCAGCAAGACTCACTAAAACCGGGTCACCAGCAATTTCTTCAGGTGAAAAGTCACCCGCTAAGAGTTTCTTCAACAAGTCATTTGATGATGTCATCTCTCGGCCTCCGTAAGTAATCGGGTGAAGCCTTCCTTCAAGAAGCCTCCTTCTCTATAGCCTTCGTCAAAATCAAGCATTTCCTGCCTTTTCTACTTCTGCCCAGTCCTTCATGAATCCTTCAAGGCCTCGATCGGTGAGTGGGTGCTTCATGAGTTGGCGGAATGTCTTTGCAGGCATTGTTGCGGTATGTGCTCCGAGTTGGATGCACTGCAGCACATGAGTCGGGTGTCGTATCGAAGCGGCGAGTACCTTTGTGGTAATGTATGGATAATTTGCCCAAGTGTCCATGATTTCAGCAATCAGCGTCATTCCGTCATGCCCGGTATCGTCGATACGACCGATGAATGGAGATACATATGTTGCACCAGCTTTAGCAGCCATAAGCGCTTGAGCCGCGGAAAAGATGAGAGTGACGTTCGTGTCAATTCCTTCTCCATTGAGAACTTTAGTTGCTGCGAGACCTTCTGGAGTACACGGGATTTTGATAATGACATTATCTGGAAGTTCTGCCTTTAATGCTCTCCCTTGAGTAATCATCCCCTCAGTGTCCATTGCAGTTACTTCTGCCGATATTGGCCCATCGCAAATCGAAGCAATTTCAGCGACCACTTGTTTGAAGTCACGACCACTTTTCTTAATCAAAGAAGGGTTGGTGGTCACACCATCAAGAATACCCCATGCGGCAATTTCACGAATTTCGTCTACGTCGGCTGTGTCAAGGAAGAACTCCATGATGCGAGGATGTGGAAGGCACTCTTTCAAGTATTTGCTGTGAACATTGGCTTCGTCATTCGTAGTCTGTGTATTTTTTCGAATTTCCTTTCGCCTTCTCTACGGGGTATTTGGCCCTGTTTTTCTCGATTTTGTTCTTCATGATCTCGACGGGATCGAACTCTAAAACTGAGCATAATCGGAGACAGTAGACCATGACATCGGCCAATTCATCGCTGATGTCAACGGTAAGTTTTGGATTATCGAGAATTTCTTCGATGCTTGGGTTGCTCCACTGAATGGTTTCATTGAGTTCGCTCGCCTCAATGGACACGGAAGCCATCAAATTTTTGACGGTGTGAAATTGCTTCCAGTCCCTTTCATTGGTAAAGGAATCAACTGCTTTCATCGTTGAAGCAAGTGTATCTTCACCCGTCATGAGTTGCACTCGGTGCATCTCGCTAATGTAACTTCAGCACTTTCACTTTCGTGAGATTGCTTTCTTCGCAGCCTCGGCAATGTACTTTGCTGATAACTTCATGACGTCTAACATTTCGTCGGCTTGACCTGATTCTCCGAATCGGTCGGGCACACCGACCATTTCGAGAGGAGCGAATGCATTGGCAACAAGGTGTTCGGCAACCGCACTTCCTAGGCCACCGATGACGTTGTGGTCTTCAGCAGTCACGAGTGCCCCGCATCGTTCGACCATTTGGTCGACAAGAGCGCCATCAAGTGGCTTGAGCGTGTGCATGTCGATAACACTTGCATTGATGCCCTCTTCAATCAACATCTCTGCAGCCTTGAGCGATTCAGAAACCAAAACTCCACATGCGATTATGGCAACATCATTTCCGTCTTTCAATTCGATTCCTTTACCGATTTGAATGGACTCAGGGTCAACATCGTCGTACAAGACGGGGGTCTTGTTACGAGCAGTTCTCATGTAGGATGGTGAATTCGTTTCGGCCAGTCGTGCGGTGAGAATGCGAGTGCTTACGTCATCGCATGGGTGAAGAACAGTTACGTTTGGCAGAGTCCGGAATACGGCCAGGTCTTCGATGGATTGGGCAGATGAACCATCTGTACCCGTGTGGGTTCCACCGTGACTTCCACAAAGGTGAACTGCCAAATTTGGACGTGCAACTCCGTTTCTCATTTGCTCGAAGGCGCGTTCGGTGAATATAGCGAACGTACTGGCGAATGGAATATATCCAGAAGCAGCCATACCTGCACCAACCAACAGCATGTTTTGTTCGCCGATACCGCAGGATACAGTTCGTTCTGGGTGAGCCTTTCGGAAATGCAGAGACTTGGTGGATTTACCTAAATCCGCTTCTAGAACAACCACTTTCGGATTGTCCGCGAGGTCGAGGAGTGCTTGGCCGTAGCCGTCACGTGTTGCTGCCATCCGTGTCATGCTTCCACCTCTCCAAGTTCGACCATGGCTTGATGGAATTGTTCGTCGTTTGGTGCAGCACCATGGAACGAAGGATTGTTCTCCATGTAGGATATACCTGCGCCCTTGATGGTGTGGGCAATAAGAATTGACGGTCCGTTGCAATTTTCAGGCGCTTCAAGGAAATCTAAACCTTCCATGACTTGAGTCATATCGTGGCCATCAATTTCTTTGACGTTCCATCCAAATGCCTTCCACTTTGCTGGGATGTCAAACATTCGCATTTGTTCTTCACAGAAATCATCGTTTTGTATTCGGTTTCGGTCAAGAATGACTTTGAGATTACCGAGTTCATGATGTGCAGCAGCCATTGCTGCCTCCCATACGCTGCCTTCCTGCATTTCTCCATCACCAATCATGACGAAAGCTCTACGTTCGCTGGCATCGAGTCGAGCAGCAGTAGCACATCCCATTCCAAACGACAGCCCCATTCCAAGAGAACCTGCAGAGAAATCGACTCCAGGGCACCATTTCATGTCGACGTGACCTTGGCAAACTCCGCCGAGGACGCGGTATGATTTGAGGTCTTCATGGGAGATAAAACCCATTTCTGCTAAGATCGCGTACATCCCTGGAGATGCGTGACCCTTTGAGAGGATAAATCGATCTCGGTCCTCCCAATCTGGTTGGTCGGGACGAACTCGCATCCGTGTCGCATAGAGTGCAGATATGAGGTCAATCTCCGAGAGTGAACCACCAGGATGGCCCGCTTGAGCACGGTGAACCATTTTGACAATTTCAACACGGCATTTCCGTGCAATTTCTTCTAATTCACTGATGGACTTGGACATTGGTTGACCCTCGTAATACTGTGCCTTGGCGGGAGACCTTTGATGGTTTTCCCTGCATTCGGATGGATACACGATAGGAAATCACTTCAAGTTCCGGAGTCTGAAGGCATTCAAGAATTTTTGACAAGCGTTGAGTACAATGATTCTCGATTCATACACAAGATTTCCACCTTTTGGCAACGCCCGGGTTGCTAACCAGATGAATACGGCTACAAACCATCCAAAGAACATCAGCGAAAAGATATCTCCAAGGGTGGTAACCCCAAACAATTTGCTAAGATTGATATCGCTAACAACGAGTAATGCAATGAAGACTCCGAGCAACGATTCGCCGGCTATGAATCCAGCGCCGATGAGAACTCCACGATTTTCGACTTCTTTCGCAGCTTTTTTGGCAGCTGGAGACGGCTCTGATTCAAGAGAACCATCAATGCGAATATAGGCTGAGTGGAGGGCAAAATAAGAGATTATTCCACCGAGCATGATTGGAACTGAGAGAGCCAGCGGGAGATAGATTCCAATAGCTACACTCATAACAGGCATTTTGAGCACAATCAGTACGACTGCTATGACAGCACCCAACAGCACCATTTCGACGTTGAGACCTCCTCCGAAAGCCCCTTGGACAATGGCACCGATCAATTCTGCTTGTGGGGCAAACAACGCCTTTTCGCATCCCGGGTCCGAAGGTAACGGATTGATTTCGCAAGCAGTTTTTGAAATCCTGAATGCATTGTGGAGCAATTGTAATGTCGGGCCAATGATAATTGCACCGGTCACTACACCAATAATTTCTGCAGTTTGTTGCCTCCATGGAGTTGCACCAACCATGTGACCTGTCTTGAGGTCCTGCATGACGTCTCCAGCAATTGCTGCTGATGATGCAACGATAGCGGCAATCAACATTGTTGCCAACATTAATTCTTGAGTTTGTAATCCAAGGAAGAAATCACCAACAACCCACACCAGTGCTACGGTGAACAGCAGTGTGGCGATGGTCATTCCTGAAACTGGAGAGTTGGATGACCCCACGACACCAGCGATGTAGCCTGCAACAGCTGCAAAGAAGAACGAAACTACTCCGAGGAATAATGCACCTGCCAGAGCAAGGATAAGCGAGCCAGTCGCCCACCAATAATAGAGGAAGGTGAGGATAACCAGTATCCCACAAAAGATCAAGACTTTATCCAATGGAAGGTCAATTTCAGTTCTTAGAAGTTCTTCTGAAGAGTCGTCTTTCTTGATAAGGGCTTTTGAAAGGCCAGTCAAGATGGTTTTTCGCATCGACCAAAGCGTGTAAACACCACCGACGACCATTGCACCTACGCCCACATAACGGATTTGGGTAACCCAGATCATGGTGAAACTCGACACCAAATCGGGTGCAGGGGGCCATCCACGAAGGAGTCCGTACATTGGAACAAGTATAGCAAATCCAATGACACCGCCAAGGAAAATAAACGACGCAATGCGTATCCCAACGATGTACCCAACTGAGAGCAGCGCAACTGAAAGGTCGATACCAGCGGAAAATCGAGTACCCAGAAATTCCCAAGCGGCTTCGACTTTGTGGTGAGTCACCTCAAAGCCCTTCACCATCAGTCCGTAGATTGCCCCAATGGCAAGGGCGTAGAGAATGGCTAATGCTCCTTCACCGCCTTCTTCTCCCGCAACGAGGACTTCGCGGCATGCCACACCTTCTGGGTACGGTAAAGCTTCTTCGACAATGAACAACCGACGCAAAGCGATGGTGAACATGGTCCCTAATAATCCGCCAAGAAGTGCAATAATCATGGTGTCGAGCCATTGAATTTCTTGCCAAATCCCGATGACCAAGAGAGCGGGAACGGTAAAAATAATTCCGGCAGCCAAAGATTCACCTGCGCTGGCCATGGTCTGCACAGCGTTGTTCTCAAGTATGGACACATCTTGGAACAATGTCCGTAGAATTATCATTGACATTACTGCAGCAGGAATGCTTGCAGATACTGTCATTCCCGCATACAATCCAAGATAGGCGTTGGCAGCGGTCATGAGAATTCCAAGAACAATTCCAACAACAACGACACGTAAAGTAAGTTCTTTCGGAGACTCTGAGGCTGGGATGTAAGGCTCACCCAAATCGCTCATGGACCCTCGAACCCGAAGCAGTTGTTCAATTCATCGCTTGACTCGAAAGGGAAGACCACCATTATTATCATAAGTCCGCCATGGTACCAACAACCGCCTACGCAAGTAGGTGGGGTGTATTTTCGTGAATACTTGGCATGACTTGAATTCTGATGAAACACTTCACAATCTCGACACCAACACCGATGGTTTATCCAATAGTGAAGTACAGAGTCGTCGTGAAAAATACGGTAGGAATAAACTCAAAGAGCCGGAAAAAAAATCGGCAATACTCAGGTTTCTCTCTCAATACAACGACCCGTTGAATTACTTGTTAATTGGTGCGGCTCTCATTGCGCTTGCCATCAAGCCCGACCATCCTGGGGATGCGATTTTTATCTTCATAGTACTCACAGCGAACGCTACTTTTGGATACTGGCAGGAAGGGCAAGCTGAACAAGCCATGGATGCATTGAAACAAATGGCTGTTTCGACATGCGTCGTCATACGCGAAGGTATCGAATGGTCCATTCCGACTCCGGATTTAGTTCCAGGAGATGTTGTCAAGCTTGAGGAAGGTTTGAATGTTCCAGCCGATATACGAATTATTGAATCGTATCAGTGTAAAATTGACGAGTCATCACTTACAGGTGAGTCGAACAGTATTCTCAAATCAACCGACTCTCTACCAGCAACTACGCTCTTGGCTGACCGCAACAACATGGCTTACATGGGGACATGTGTATCGACCGGTCGTGCAATTGGTATTGTCGTCGAAACAGGAATGCAGACTGAGCTTGGCCGTATTGCGAGCAACATTGTCGACACTGAAACACCGAAAACCCCGTTGGAGATGAAACTGGAGTCACTTGGCCGCTTTTTAGGTTTCATTGCCTTGGTCGTGGCCGTTCTTTTGGTTTCGATTGAACTCATCATTGCTTACGGAGTGGCAGAAGATAATCTTTGGGAAGTGGCTGTCGACCAATTCATCATAGCCATCGCCATTTTCGTTGCGATTGTACCCGAAGGATTACCTATTATTTTGGTCATTACGCTTGCTTTAGGGATGCGGAACATGGCTCGTCACAAGGCCATTATTCGTCGTATGAAGGCAGTTGAAACACTCGGCTCAACAACTGTAATATGCTCGGATAAAACCGGTACACTCACTAAAAATCAAATGACGGTACGTCAATTTAGTTCGACCTATGGGACGTTCACCGTATCTGGAGAGGGTTTCAAACCAGTAGGCAACCTTTCGTTGGACGGCACGGAAGTAACCAATGAAGGAATGGGTGATTTGCAAAGCGATTTGGCGTTCCGACTTTCGGCAGCCTGCCTCTCTTTGTGTCACAATTCTCAAATTTCGAAAGTTGACGGCCAATGGCAAGCTATTGGTGACCCAACCGATTCTGCATGTGCAGTACTGGGATGGAAAATAAACGGTGATGTTCGAAAATTCTCTCAACGCCATTCTCGAATTCACGAGTTCTTTTTTGATACAACACGTAAGCGTATGTCCGTGATCCATGAATATGAAGGCGAACGCTGGGTCTTTTCCAAAGGTGGGGCTGGAGGATACGTCCCTCTCGTGGAATGGAAAGTTGTTGATGGTGAGATTGTCCCAATTACCCCTGAGGACTTTGAAAAAGCATCGAATGCGAACAAGGAAATGGCAAATCAAGCCATGAGAGTTCTTGCCCTCTGTGCTCGTCGCCTTGATGATGACGAAGACATCCATGATGTCAACGTGGTCGAATCGAGTTTTATTTTCCTCGGACTGGTCGGAATCATGGACCCGCCACGGTCTGAAGTGAAGGATGCGATTGCCACTTGCCAGAAAGCCGGAATACGCGTCAAGATGATTACCGGTGATCAACAGTACACTGCTGAAGCAATCGGTAAAGAACTCAACATCACTGAAGGCGGTATCCCACCAATCAACGGGGCAGCATTGGCTTCGATGAGCGACGAAGCATTAGCCGAAGCGGCCACACAAGCCAGTATTTTCTCTCGTGTGACCCCTGAACAAAAAATGCGTATCGTTTCCGGTTTGCAGGAACGTGGTGAAATTGTGGCCATGACCGGTGACGGAGTGAACGACGCACCTGCCCTGTCACGGGCTAACATCGGCATTGCTATGGGCATTGCAGGTACGGATGTGGCGAAAGATGCCGCAGACATGGTGCTCCAAGACGATAACTTTGCGAACATTGTCCATGCAGTTGAAGAAGGGCGTAAGATTTACCAAAACATACGTAACTTCGTCCGTTACCAAGTTTCAACCAATGTTGCTGCAGTTGCACTCATTGTTCTTTCCACACTTGTATTGCCTTGGGAGTTGCCACTTACCGCAACCCAGATTTTGGTCATTAACATCCTCATGGATGGTCCACCCGCTGTTGCTTTGGGCGTGGAGAAAAAGCATGGGAATGTCATGGAACGTCCACCTCGTCCCGTGAACGAAGGTTTGCCTAATTTCCGTGATGTTGCTCTTATTTTCTGGCTTGGAGCCATTATGGTTGCTGGCACTTTGACCGTGTTTTTCCTCGCCGGCGGCGGTCTTGATCCGTCCTCCTGCGATACGATTCCAATGACCGATGCTGCTACATTCACTGGTTTTGATATCGATGCATGTCTTGCCGGTGATGCTACCGCAATGGCTGATGCTGAATCGTATGCATCGGAGAAATTTGCCTACGCTCAAACCATGACTTTCTCGGTGTTTATTCTCTATCAATTGTTCAATGTCATCAATTGCCGTTCAAGTCACGACAGCGTTTTCCAACTCGGATTGTTCTCGAACAGAGCGATTAATCTGGCAATTCTCATCTCACTTGGTCTCCTGTTGTTCTTTGTTCAACTCTCGAATTTAACTCTACCATTTATCGGACTGGAAATTGGTGGACTGTTACGAACGGTGACGCTAAGTTCAACCGATTGGATGGTTATCGCTGTGGTAGCATCTACCGTTTTTATTATTGAAGAGTTTAGAAAATTCATTGTAAAATCACGCTACTTTGCGGTACAGCAAGGATATTGATTTCTACGGATTCAACCACATCTTGAAAAACAGTGTGGAGCAGGAACAATCATGTCAGGATGGGAATCAACAGTTCTCGATGCGGGTTCCAATCCTGATTGGAAGAGTCTGTTACCAGAACTCGTAGGGGAATCGAAGACATGGAGCGAAAACATTCGACCCGTCGCAAACAAAATTTCCCGAGGTCAGCGGCTCAACCTAGAGGACGGTCTGCTTCTTTTCCAACATCCGAATCTTTCTGAAGTTGGCAGACTTGCCAATTGTGTCCGTACTGCCCGCTTTGGCTCCAACGCTTTCTTTAATTCCAACGTCCACGTTAACCAAACAAATATTTGTGTTTTAGCATGCAAATTCTGCGCATTCCGCCGCTCTAAGAAAGCAAAGGATGCTTACGCATTGGATGTCGAAGCCTACCTTGAAGATCTCGGGCAGTATGCAGAACATGTTGACGAAGTTCACTCCGTTGGTGGTCTCCACCCAGACTGGGGTATCAAGCACTATGAGCAGTTGTTCAAAGCTTCCAGAGAGCGTTTCCCCCATGTCTCAATCAAGGCGTTGACTGCTGTTGAAATCAAGCACCTCTCTCAACTCTCGGGCACTTCCTTTTCTGTTACGCTTGCGAAACTCAAAGCGGCAGGTCTTGGTTCTCTTCCCGGCGGTGGGGCTGAGATTCTCGATGACGGTGTCCGCGCCATCATCTGCAACGGTAAGGAAAGTTCATCTGAATATCTTGAGATTCATCGTACTGCACACGAGTTAGGAATCCCAACCAATTGCACTATGTTGTTTGGTACCATTGAGACCTTGGAACAGCGACTGATGCACATGATTCAATTGCGTGAAGTAAACGATGACACTTCTGGATTCCAATGTTTTGTCCCTTATCCTTTCCTACCGGACCACACTCGTCTTCCAGAGGCTCAACTTGCAACCGGAAGTGAAATACTTCGCACGATTGCAGTATCACGCCTCATGCTTGATACAATCCCTCATATCAAGGCGTATAGGATGAACATCGGCGATGAATTAGCCGAATTAGCACTTCAGTACGGCGCAGATGACATTGATGGAACGGTCCAAAAAGAATCAATAATGCATTTGGCTGGTTCAACTACCCCTTTGGATCACGACCGAATTCGACTTGCTCGTCTCATCACCGATGCTGGATGTGTCCCCGTACAGAGAAACACCACTTACGAACGGTTCGAAATTTTCGTACCACCGGAGCCTAAACCTCGTAGAGGATTAAAAATGGCTAGCCCCTGAGGAAGAGAGATGACAGATTCAACATGGATGCAAACGATGGGAAGAGTTGCTTTCCTCAATTGTGACCCGTTGTTCTATGGCCTTGATGCAGATTGGAACATATTACCTGCGCCACCTGCTTGGCTCACCGGTCATTTGCTGCGTAAGGATTGTATTTTGGCACCCATTCCTGCCGCCGATTACGCTCGGCATGCTGATGAATTGATACTTCTCCCCGATATCGGGATTTGCAGTCGTGGCGAAGTAGGTAGCGTTCTCGTGTTCGGAAACAAACCGCTTGACCAACTGAAATCAATTGCTCTTCCAACCGATTCAGCAACATCTGTTCAACTTCTAAAGTATCTTTTGAAGAAAAGAAACTTGAATCCCGATTTTGTCCTCATGGGTCCTGACCTTGAAGGAATGCTTGACCAGTGTGAGGGTGCCCTTCTCATCGGTGACCGCGCCTTAGAAGGGGCCAAAAAGTTCCCTGAATCGGTCCGGCTGGACTTAGGGCAAGACTGGTTACAATTTACACAAAAACCGATGGTTTTCGGTGTCTTCGCTGCACGTAAAGACACTCCAATTGAATCGTTGCGTCAAGCCCATGGAGTACTTAAGGACAATTTGACTTTATTTGAACAAAGTAACGCTCAACGGCAAAGCGTCATTGAGTGGGCTATGACCCGTTCCCATCTTGATTACGAACGTCTCGACCGATACTTTGGGGAAGTATTCAATCGTATCGACGAAGAAAACTTGGCTGGGTTAAACGAATTCCTCACCAAGGCGTGTGGACTTGAATCTGGGGCTCAATTCGCCTGGTAATTAATCATCAACATTCTGTTGTTCTTTTTCATTGTCAGCGTATGTAACGACTCTTCGAGTTTTTACTTTCTTTTTTGCAGGTGCTTCTTTGACCACTTTTTTCTTCGATGCCGTCTTACGTTTTGAAATTTCTTTCGGTTGGGCTATATTACTGTCGAGGCGCCTTCGTTTGACGGTTGTAATAGGGCCGTCAGAGGATGTGTTCGGACGTACTGACTTTCTGCGAGTTCGTACTGGTTTTTCTTCAACAGGTTGAATTTCTTCGTCATCTATCTCTCCCAGTTCATCATCACCGTCGTCTTCAACATCGTTTTCAGCATGTTCTTCTGAATTCTCAAACTCTCCGCTTTCATCCGGTTCGGCTTTGTCTTCATCTTCCATATCAAGTTCGAGATCCATTGCATTTTTTGTTCGTAAGAGCACGACAACTCCTGCAGCAATCAGCATGAGGACAGGAACAAAGAGCACAGGATTATTGCTGAATGCATCTGCGACTTTACCAACGAAATCCGGTTCTTCAATGTCGACTTCTTCCAGGGTGACGGTTAGTGGCCCTTCACTTACCCACCACGGTGAATAGTAGAATTGTGTGGTTGCTGAACCATCTGCCGTCACATCGATTGGATGCAATTCGGCATGATGTGCTAGAGATGCGTCGGTAGCTCTTGGCTGTGATTTCAGGGTAAATTGAAGCGGATATACAGCGGTTTCACTGAGGTTGAAATGTATTGAATAGGTTATTGCAACATGCGTTTTTTGGTCGTTTATGGCGATGAAAGACATTCCACGGTCGATGCTGCATTCAACGTGGGCATCTGTAAGTTGTCCTGAAGACAAGAGTATGGCATCTTTCCACGAACCCACGTAGTGATTTTGATTCATGTTTTTACAGGTCGCATCTGCAAAGAGAACCGCCTCTTCTTCGCTCAGTTGAGCATCAGTCACAATTGAACGTCTTGATAAATTGCGTACAGCAGAAGAGAGTTCTATATCGAGAGTAAATGTATCTTCAAGAACCATCGCAGTCGAATTGAAACGGATGTTGATTTGTCGAATCGTTTCTACATCAGGGTTTTTGCTGCATGCTTGAGTGAAGGTTTCACAATTGTTGTCTCGAGCATCTGGAATCGCATCTCCATCGTCGTCGTCGTCATACTCATCTGGGATTTCATCGCCATCTAAGTCGGCTCCACTTTCGCCCTGACCTACTGCCGAAACTGCCGCTCCATACACGGCAATATGGCCTGTATCGGTAGCTACATACGCCATTTGGCGTGTTCCAAACTGGTTCTCAACAATATCGAAATCCATGCCTTGGTGGGCAAGGTAAATGGAAACTACATCGCCCAAGGAGGATGAATCAATCGTAAGTATCCTTTGAGCTTGCCCAGTTTCGAGAATGTGAATTTGCTTGTCGTCCACGGACCAATGCAATCCCGCACCACCCTCGAAATCTTTCTCACCAAGTGCTCCGCCCGAGAAGGACCAAATTGCCATTTCTCCTTGTTCTGTGAGCACCGCTAGTTTTTCATCGCTCGAATCAAAATCACATGTTACGACCTTAGAATCGTGGTCCCATTGTTTACCAGTAGGGTTTCCATCAAGGGACCACATGATGACACGTCCGCTTTCATCACCCGTCAAAATATAACTCCCAAGCGATGAAAAATCGATGCATGTCACCTTCGTGTTGTGTTCGCCATTCAGAGTTCGCTCGATTTCCATGTCCGATGTTCTCAACAAATTCACTCCATTGTTCGAATTTGGGACGGCTAAAAGATGGCCGTCAGGAGACCATTGTATGCTCTCCGAACGAGAATTCGAACCGCTTTGTTTCGAGGTCAAGGCGAGTGATTCCATGTCGATGATCTGAATGGTGTCGGAGTCCGTGACCGAGCCGGACATGGCAAATGCAAGCATTGAACCATCGGGTGAAAATTTGATGTCAAGGACATCGCCATCAACAACAAATGATTCGACCATTTCAAGAGTTGCAAGAGAATGAACCGCAACCAAGCCATCGTAGCCGCTGGCAATATACGTTTCATTCCCGTTAATATCGACCGTGCGGGATTCTTCAGCGCCTGGTGTGATGGTGACATCAATAAAGGCAATATCCGAATATTGGCCGGCAACCGATGAAACAGAACTAAGAAGAAAAATTGCTAAGCAAAGCAGTGTCTGAACTCTTAACCTTCTCGAGTTCAGGGCCATCAGTTTCTCCAATCCCCACTAAGGTTTGAATACTTCGTATTCGTTGTTTCATTTTGTTCTCATTTCATGCGGTTGGTTCATCAAGGTCGCGTCGGTGGGAGCACCATGATGGCAGAGTTACCTCTCGACGAAAACGGAAACAAGATAGTACGCATTGGCCATTCTCCAGATCCTGATGACGCCTTTATGTTTCACGCCATGACAACCGGTGCCTTTCCAACACCGGGCTATAATTTCGTTCATGAATTGCAAGACATTGAAACACTCAACCATCGGGCAATGAACTGTGAATTGGAAGTCTCGGCAGTTTCGATTCATGCCTTTCCCGAAATTTCGAAGGATTATGCACTCATGAACTGTGGTGCTTCTATGGGTGAAGGGTACGGTCCAATGGTCGTCTCCCTAGCAGATACATCAACGGAAGAAGTTCGTTCGTCAACCATTGCAGTCCCTGGGTTGAAAACCAGTGCATATCTTGGTCTCCGTCTTGCTTGGGGCGATTGCGATATTGCGGTTGTACCGTTTGACGAAATCATACCGAGAGTTCTCGACGGAACCTACAAGAGCGGACTTATCATACACGAGGGGCAATTAACCTATGTTGATCATAATCTCCAGGTCCATGTTGACCTCGGTGTTTGGTGGAATGAGCGCACAGACGGTTGGCCAATGCCCTTGGGCGGTAACGTCGTGCGACGTGATCTAGGCCAAGAGGTGATGGAGGACATCACCAAGTACACAAAAATGAGCATTGAGTTTGCTCTTAAGTCTCCTGGTGAAGCACTTGAGTTTGCCAAAAAATGGGGTCGGGGGATTGACGACGATACCAACCGGAAATTCGTTGGAATGTATGTGAATGACCGAACCATCGATTATGAAAAGGAAGGTCGTGCTTCCGTGCGTCAATTCATCAACGAAGGTCAAGCCATCGGAATGATTCAGGATGATTTTGACACCGCCAGTATGGCTTTTATCGGATCGAATGAGTGATGGACATGACCGTCGAAAAGCGGATGCCCGGTGTGAGCCAATACGGTTCAGTTGATCCCGCTCCTGCAGAATTCAAAGGTGATGTCACTTCATGGGCTGCTACTTTGTGTGATGAATCACTTCCTATGTTTCAGCGTATGAGAAGTGTATTTTCACTGCGCAATCTTGGTTCAGATGAGGCATGTTTGGCTCTTTGTTCTGGCTTCTCAGCATCCAGCGCCCTTCTGCGCCACGAATTAGCCTACGTCTTGGGTCAAATGCAAAACGATACTGCTTTGCCTGCTTTGATTGAGCGACTAAGTGACGCTGGTGAGCACATAATGGTCCGCCATGAGGCAGCTGAAGCACTCGGAGCAATCGGGAATCTCAAAGCAAAACCGGTGCTTGAAGAATTTCTTCACGATGAAAATCCGGAAGTTGCAGAATCCTGTGAAGTAGCTATTGATTTACTGAACTGGTGTTCGACCAGCGAATGGGAAAATGCAGAATGGTGATGAAATGAACCTCAAGTTCAAAGACTCAATGCTCTTCCGGTGAAACAGAGGGATTCTATGCCACACGACCACATCACACTCGCTCAAGCGCCAAACGGCGAAATCGGACCTCGATGTGAATCATGTGGAATGCGCCTCACTTTCGGTAACGCAATGGTTGTCGGTAAGTACTACATGTGCTGGGACCATTACGTTGAAGCAACAGGTGCAGATACTTCGACAACAGTCGGTGAAGCCGAAGAACGATTCTGGATGACCGAATGATTCGGCTTGTTCAATAACCCTCACCCTTTCGCCATTAATGGGGTATTCTATGGCAGCAGGTTGGGCACGATTTGCACATCGCTTCGGTACCTACTATCGAAGTTCAGAATTTTGGACACCTCCTCGTTTGAAGACCCGTGAATGGATGTTCATTCCTTTCGGTGGTTCACCTCCCATTCGGCATAAGGGATTCAGTGACATGAATGCAGTCCGCCAATTCATCACAGAACGTTCAATGCATTCATGTTTCTATTCAACCGCTTACTGGGAACGGCCGTTTGAAATGAAAATGTCTGACAAAAATTGGCTCGGCGCCGACCTTATTTTTGATTTGGACGGTGACCACTTACCTGGTGTAACAGACCGTGATTTCCCCGGCATGATTCAAGTCATTCAAGAACAAGCTTGGTCCTTATGGAATGATTTTTTGCAACCTGAATTTGGCTTTGATGAAAAATACCTCCAAGTTACTTTTTCTGGCCATCGTGGTTTCCACCTGCACTATCGAGACCCTTCGCTCTTCCACCTTGATTCCGAAGCGCGTAGAGAAATGGTTTCGTACATACGCGGCGAAGGCGTGGATGTCAAGGGAGGATTAGCTCGTTACCACGACTTGACTTCAGAAGGTTGGACCAGAAGGATACGCAACGGTATGGGAGATATGATTGACAAACTGCGTATGATTGCTCGCAAAGACCAAGGATTCAGTGGAGAACTTGAATCGCTTCACCAGGGTCTTCTCTCGCAATCTCAACGAGAAGGCCGTACTTCTACCAAAGGTAAGGGTTCAATTCAGAGTTTGGCACAGGTCGTTAATCATGATGCTCGGGCTGAACGACTACGCAACGGCAGTTTTGGAGTTCTCGAAAAATACGAGGGACTCTTTCTGGATTTATTGAAAACTGATGCGTCAGTGGTTTTAGGTTCTGCAGGTGAAACCGATGAAGTGGTTACGATTGACGTACGACGGCAAATTCGTTGGCCTACTTCGCTTCATGGGAAATCTGGAATGCGGGTAAGTGAGTTTCCTCTTGAGCGTCTCGACCCCGATGGTTCAAATCGATATTCTGCATTGCATGAAGCGCTTGCACTCAGCACCCAAGACATGCTTGAAGTGGAAATGATCGTCGATGATTCAATTTGCCAGTTTGGTGATCAAGTCTTTGACAAACAGACGGGTGAGCGTTTTGAGATCCATGAAGCGGGTGCGACTTTCCTCGTTTTGAAAGGTTGGGCAGAAATTGTATCTTGACGGCTTCAGAGAGGTTTGAACTTTGGTTATCTTGTGCAGATTAAGAGGTAAGGTTCAAGACTCCATCCGCTTCCAACCGTTTAGAGGTGAACCGCATGGGTCTACGCAAAGGCAAGAAAAAGAACGCTCAGAACCCTCCAGCACCGGGTATGCCACTTCCACCGCTACCGGGCATGCCGCTTCCGCCTGGAGCTCTACCGCTTCCGGACGCACCAACTCCACTGCCTCTTCCTGAGGCACCGGCACCTGCACCACTCCCCGCTGCTCCTATGCCCTTGCCTGAGGCACCGTCTCCTGCACCAGTCGCTTCAAACGAGTACGGCGAAATGTGGGCAAAACGCTCTGACAAACCACTCCAACAAATCTACGGTCACATCGACCGATTGAGCAAGAAAGATACGGGTTCACTGTTGGACCGATATGCTGACCGTTTTGGGCATTCTCTAGACCGTGAAATCGTTGTGTTGCGGAAGAAGGACCGTGAAGCAAAACTCTCGGAGATACGCGATGCTCCAGTTGTACAACTTCTTGAAGAAGACGATGGTGACCTTCAAACACAACTTTCAGCAATTGAAGACGAAATCCGCACACTTCGACCCGAATATCAGGCTGCTAAAGCATCGGGCGACTCTGCGGTACTTTCACAACTTCGACCAATTCTTGAAAGTCTCATGAATGAACGTAAATCGATCAAGGCCATGCTTCACGATGGAGATTCTTCAACAACTGAAGTTCAAGAAGCTGCAGTGGCCGAAGACTCTGGCGAAGATGTTTTCATTGAATTCGTATCGATTGTCGATGATTTACTCGGTTCTGCCCTTCCAGAAGACATTGTTTCAGACTTCATTGCGAGTGCGGATTTCTCTATCTATCAACAAGTTGGTGAAAACCCGAGTGCTGCAGATGACGGTCTTCGTTCACAATTCGTATCGATTGTTGATGCTCAACTTGGGAATATGGATGAAGATTCTATCAACTCATTTGTTGCATCACCTGGATTTCAAGTCTACAGTTCAGTAGCAACCCTCTATCAACCGGGCAGCGGTGATGGACAGTAAGGAAGTGGAAGAATGGGATTACTCGACAAGGCAAGCGATGTTGGATCAAAGGCGGCTAAGAAGCCAGTTGCGAAAGCAGTCCCAAAAGCAAAGGCAGTCGCCAAGGCAGTGCCCAAAGCAAAGGCAGCATCACCCGCTCCAGTTCAAATCGCAGAACCTGTTGTTGCGAAGGCAGTAAAAGCACGACCGCAAGGATTGCCAGAAAACTTTGAAATTGCATCTGCAAACGCGCGCCGAATTGCATGGTTTACCAACTTCGTTGTTAATTTGGGACCTATTTTCATGTTCCTTTTCTCAGTGACAATTCTCGATGCTTTCACGACGATTTTTGCTCTTATCGCCCTTATCGCACTGATTCTCAACTTGGTAGTCGTGCCAGTGATGTCGGGTAGAACCCTTGGAAACTTTGTATCCCGTACGAAAAATGTCAATTCTTCAGGTAATAAACCAATTTTCCTCCACGCATTATTGGTAAACTCAACAGGCATATTTGCTTTAACTGGCGTCATATTCTTGCTTGTCAATTTGCAGTCTGTTTTAGGCACGAAGGGTTCTGAGCAAATTACTGCATCCGTATTTTCCTTCCTCGGTATTGCATTCATTGCAGTATATTTCGTGAATACTTCCTTCAAGAGTCGCAGCGATCTCAAGCAAGGATTGTATGATTCTCTTTTCGGCGCATACCTGGTAAAGCACGTTCCTGTTGCTGGTGAAGAAACTTCTGCATTTATTGCTAAACTTGAGAGCATGGGTAGTTACGGTGACCGATATTCCCAGCGCCAAGCCGAGAAGAAACTCAAGCGTGAAGATAAGGCAAAGGAAGCTGAACTGGAAAAAGCAACACTTGCTGAAAATATCGAAACGGATGAAGTAAAAGTCGACGATGCCAGTGGAGATTCTGGATCGAAAGCAGATTCGAAGACGGATAAAAAATCAAAATGATTCCGGTGTTTGAATGATTTTCCTTCACCGGAAGTGGCTACGTACACAATTATGGCTGCTTACTTTTGTTCTCGTATGTGTGCTGCTCATTGTTGCCGAACCCTCTATTCCAATGTTGATTGTCGGAGCGATTTGCACGATTGTATGTCTCTTTAATGCGTATCTTGAGTTTATGGTCACGGCCATTTTTATTCGCCCACTTCAACCCAAAAATTCGGCTCAAGGAAGCCAGTGGATATCCCATTTCGGAGTTCATAAAGGCCTCCAAACACACATTCAGGTGCATTCATCTGCTCCGGAGAATCCTCTTATCATTTTTATTCACGGTTGGCGTAGTACGTCGGCCTCAATCGAAGACCGCGCTCTTTGGTTTGTAGAGAAAAAATGGAATGTCGTCCTCCTCGAACTACCTGGCCATGGCCAATCATCACCTCTTCACAGATGGAATGCCATTACCTCTGCCGAACACATCGGCTTCCATCTAAGAAATATTCGAACATACATTTCGGTATCTGAACCAGCTCCCGTGTTCTTGTACGGTCACAGCATGGGCGGCTACATGTGCTCTCGACTTTCGAGTCAACAGACTGAACCACTTGGATTCAATATCTCTGGCGTGATCATGGAATCACCCCTCACGCTTTATTCACATATCCTCGATGAAATTTGCAAACACTTACGCATCCCGAAAATATTGCGCTCGATGCATCTTAAGCGCCTCTACAGAGATGTGCAGATGATGCATCCTGAAATTGTTGCCACGGATTCATTGCAACAGTTTGACGTCCCGGAATGGGGACTTCCTGATGCACCTATGCTTTGCCTTCAATCGATGAACGACAACAGACTTGGCCGTGCGCATTATGATGCATTGGTGCTTCATGCAGGAGAGGATTATGCACTCACTCATCATCTCATCGAATCGCTTACACATTCAGGTGCACGTAAGAATACGGAGCGCGAACATCTCTTGTTGGCGTGGCTGGAATCGTTCGATTCACTCTTGCTCTGAGTAATCTGCCTTTTCGCGTGCCAGTTCTCGCATGTCGTCAACGACATCCAATTCATCGACGATCTCTTCGCCGAGCAGGGTTTCGAGAACATCTTCCATGGTAACAATTCCTGCAGTCCCTCCAAATTCATCCCGTACCAATGCAAACTGTTGACGCTTTTCGAGGAACATTTCGAGCGCCTCATCCACATTCGCAGAGGTTTTCAATGAAATAACAGGCTTCTTGAAATCGCTCATTGGCTTATCCCATTCATCGCGGCTCGCAGACATCAAGATTTCAGACCGAATGGCAATGCCTGATGAATCATCAATGGTGTCGTCGTAAACAGGAATCCTTGAAACGCGGATGATTTTGTGCTCATCCAGAACCTCTTTTACGGTACTCCTAGATTGAAACGAAGTCATTACGACACGTGGAGTCATAATATCAACAACTTTGATATCACGAAGCTTGAGGAGGTTTTGAATCACTTTTTCTTCGTCTTCTTCGATGATTCCTTCTTCGCCCCCTAAATCAGCGAGTGCGGCTACATCATCACGAGTGACCAGCGTGTGGTCCCCTTTGGGCAAGATTGTTTTGAGGATTTGAATTGGAACGATGAGTACGGCAAGAACACGTACGATTACCCCAAGCAGTTTACCGGTTATTGGAGCAAGTTGTTTCCAATATGCAGTTCCAAGAGTTTTTGGAATGATTTCCGAAAGGAACAACACGGCAATGGTCAAAATGATTGAAGCAATGGTCAGAGCACCTTCTCCCCAAATGGATTGGACTTCTGAACCAACCCCGGCTGCACCCATTGTGTGAGCAATTGTATTGAGAGTCAATATGGCTGTGAGTGGCTTAACCGCATCATCTTCTTTGAGGTTGGCCCATACAGCACCGTTCTTGTCTCCATCCTTTTCAAGAACAGCAATGTATGTGTGAGGGATTGAGAGGACGACTGCCTCAAGAATTGAACACAAAAAGGAGACTCCAAGAGCAATTGATGCGTACACTATGAGGGTGGTCATTGCCATGTGGGGTCTGTGCTCCTAGCGGGTGCCTATCTCAAGCAGAAGCAAGGGGTTATTCAAATGTACCATGAACATGTTTGACACAACTCAAGATTCAACTCTTTGAGGATTGACAAGGGTGAAAGTCAAGAGCAATGTGTTGTTCCGTTGAAATGAGGGGCCTTATGTCTGGTGAACACGTACTCATTTGTGTCGCTTGGCCGTACGCAAACGGCCCCCTTCACTTGGGCCACGTTGCAGGATGCTATCTTCCTCCGGATATCCAGTCCAGGTTTGAACGTGCCCGAGGTAATCGGGTCTTGATGGTGTCCGGTTCGGATGAGCACGGTACACCGATTACGGTAACTGCAGAGCAAAATGGAATAACGCCTCAAGATGTGGTAGATACCTACCATGCAATCAATTCCAAAGCGTTACTGGATCTTGGTTGTTCATGGGAGCCTCGTGTCGATTCGAGAGGGATTGAATACGGCGGTGCACTGTTCAACAGGACTTCTGATCCTCGTCATAAACAAATGGTTCAAGATAATTTTATTCAACTCATGGAAGCAGGTTTGTTTGAGACCAAAACGATGAAACAATTCTATGAGAACAACGTTGATGGCTCATCAGGTGGACGGTTTTTGCCTGACCGCTACGTCGAAGGCACATGCCCATCATGCAATGAAGACGGTGCACGAGGCGACCAATGCGATTCGTGTGGAGCCACTTACGAAGCCATTGAACTGCTCAATCCAGTTTCGAAAATGAATCCAGATGCTAAGATTGAGATCCGAGATACCGACCACATGTTCTATCGTCTTGACCTCTTTCAAGACGTTCTTGAGCAGCATGCATTGCAACAGCATTCATCGTGGAAATCAAATGTTCGCGCCATGACCAAACAATGGCTTGACATGGGCCTTCGTCCACGTGCAGTGACCCGAGATTTGTCGTGGGGGATTCCGCTCCCCTTGGACGAGGCACAATGGGATGGGAAGTGCGTTTACGTTTGGTTTGAAGCCGTTCAGGGATACTCCACTTGTGCTCGCATTTGGGCTCAAGATTATGCCACATCGAACCACGAGTTGGGTGCTGATGCATGGAAGAAATGGTGGTGTGTCGATGAAAAAGGTACAGCCCCAAGGCATCTGTATTTCCTTGGTAAAGACAACATACCGTTTCACACAGTCATATGGCCAGCGCTTATCATGGGTCTCAACCATGCTGCGAATGGAAAAACCATCGCCGACGCTGTCGAACTCCCTGGGCCGGGTGACTTGGCTCTGGAATCGAATGTTCCTGCCATGGAATACCTCATGCTTGGAGGCGGTCAATTTTCAAAATCAAGGAAGCATGCAGTTTGGCTGCCATCTTTCCTCGAACGGTTTGATCCAGACACTCTACGGTACTATCTTGGCATCAACATGCCTGAAAACCATGACACGGACTTCAATTGGCCTGATTTCGTTGAAAAAATCAACAGTGAGTTAATTGCTGCTTACGGTAATTTCGTTCACAGAGTTTTGACATTGGGTGCACGTCTTGAATCAACTCCGAACGGACCATTCGCACCCTACGATGACCTTTCACTTACTCGTGATGTGCAAGAGAAATTAGAGTCGATCCATGCTGAAATTACTGAATCACTCACCCGACATCGTTTCAAAGAAGCTTTGAGGCTCGCAATGAACGCCGCACAGACTGGAAATCAAATGCTTCAATCTGCAACTCCTTGGAAGTTTTTGAAAGTTCAAGATGACGAGGAATACATTGAATCGAGAAATATTTCTTTGTCACGCTTGGCTTTTGGATGGAGAGTTTCCCGGTTTTTAGCAATCGTGATGCAGCCGTTTTTGCCGTTCAGTTCTTCGAAACTTTGGAAAGCACTCGGCCAAGACGGAGATGTTTCCGAAGTCCATTGGGATTCAGCGATTGACTGGAATGCACCCCTTTCATGGAATAATTCAACACCTGAGCCGTTGTTTAAGCGGCTCGACTTGGAAGAGATTCTTGCATCAGAACAATCTCTTGCGGATTCAAATCAAGCAACAGAACAGCCCAGCCACGGCGTTAAAGGTGGTAAAAAATCGAAGAAAAAACCCAAAGTGGAGACGAACGATATGACCGAAGCACCAGAAGGAACAACATACCTAAATTTTGAAACATTCATGGAAGTCGACCTTCGTATAGGAAAGATTTCGACTGTTGAAGATCATCCGAATGCAGACCGACTGTACGTTGTTAATCTTGACGATGGTACTGAGAATGGACGCACGATTTGCGCTGGGCTCAAAGAATTCTACAAACCAGAGGAAATGGTTGGAAAAAACGTAGTTTTTGTTGCCAACCTGAAACCGCGACCTCTCCGAGGTGTCACTTCCGAAGGCATGATGCTTGCTGCGGATGATGGTGAGGGTAATGTTCGTCTCATTACGACAGATGGAGACATCACTACAGGTTCACAAGTTCGTTGATTACGCCGACATTCGATCATGTACGGCGTGCATGATTTCTCGTGACACTTCGCTGCATTTGGAACGGATGTGTGAACACTGCTCACGCATTTCCACACCCATGTCTGCCGGCAAGGATTGAAGGTTTATCTCGACATTGAAAAGTGCACCTTTTACCGCCGCGCTTGCCAATAAGGAAGCGACGCCGATATCAGAAACTGCATTGGCATTACCGTGTTTGGCCAGTGCTGCTTGGCACGACAACAATTCCATTCCTAAAAGTACAGTTTCATAGGGTACTTTGGCTGCATTGAGGGTGTTCGAACGAATGCTCTCTTTACGCCTCTTTATCTCCTCATCAGAAGTTTTCGACATTCGAAACGCATTCATAACTCCATCAAAGGCATCGCTATCCAGTTGTGCCAATTCGCCAGCACGTTGATACACATTTCCAATCACAATTTCAGCCGCCTCAGCCGCTTTCCAACCCTCTTGCCACTTCTCTTTTCCAAGCGTAAGTTGAACAACCATCCGAGTCAATGCAGATGCTTGGCCCAGTGCTACCGCAGCAGCAGTACCACCTCCGGGAGTGGGGTCATTGGAAGCGAGTGCATCTTGGAACTGTTGAAGGCTCATGTCCATCCATTTCATTGTTCCACCGCCTTCGATACTGCCCACTCAATGATACGCTCGGTGGGAACGAATTCTTCAAGTTGACTCAAACCCAAGCCATTGATGGCTGCCGCAACCAATATTTCCTCATCAGTTTCGCCTTCGAGTGCATACCAACGGCCTGAATCAAGCATTGCTTCGAGTGGTACTAAACCGACCAATTCACTGCCGGGTGCCTGAAGTCCATGATCTTCGGCCAAGGTTTTACATGCTTCATAGGCCACATGCATAGGACATTGGCGTACATCTCGGAGGTTCATTGACACCTGACTGATGCCATGTGATTCGAGTGTGACTCCCATGCCTTGAACCAAAGTCAACATACCCGGTACGCGCATTCTTCTGCCGTCCTTTTGTTTGATGAGTCGCCCGGAACTGCGAACCAACGAACCTATCTTTTTGGAAACAAGTGCATCCTTTTCATCGATGTTAACGTTGTAGGCGACCAGGATATCGCGGGAACCGATGGTAATCCCACCTGAACGGGCAACTTTGTCGTTCCATTGACTTGGTCCAAAATCGGGCAACCTTGTTGATTCATGATGTTCTGTGTCACCGTTCGAGAGCCGCGATTCCAATCCTTCATACTGTCCTTTTCGAATGGCTGAAAGTAATGTTTTGTCCTCATGGAGTGCAGCATATCCGTAGAGGAATGTTGGTACCGAGCATTCTTCGGCAACCTGTACTGCAAGTCGCTTTGCTATGTTCGAACATTCTTCCATCGACACGCCACGTAACGGCACAAATGGGCAGACATCGACAGCCCCGAGGCGGGGATGCTCACCTTCATGTGTTGTCATGTCGATTTCTTCTATTGCCTTTTGAAGAAGTGTGAATGCCGCCCTTTCGACGGATTCTGGATTTCCTGCAATTGTAATGACTGTCCGGTTGTAATCTGCATCCGGTTCTATCCCCAATACTGCACAACCAGATATATGTCGAATCGACGATGTGATGCGTTCGATCTTCTCGAGATCTCTCCCTTCAGATATATTCGGTACGCACTCAATGATGGATTCCATAGATGCTTGCCTGCATCGACGGACTTTGAATGTTAACGCTAGGTTTTACGATAATCATCCGTAAAGGGCATCTGGAGATGAAGTGATGCCACTTGTTGATTTCTTGAGCAAAATCCGTTCGACGGCAGACATCATATCGCTTTGGGAGATTTTATTCCTCTTGTCACGAATGGCAATCATGCCTGCTTCAACACACGTGGCCTTGATTTCTGCACCAGAAAACCCTTCAGTTTTTTCAACCAAGGTCTTCATCTGCAATCGTGAAGTGGACATTTTCGATGTATGGAGTTTGAGCATGGCTTGACGACCCTTAGGGTCAGGCAGTGGAATCGTAACGATTCGATCAAATCTACCCGGGCGCATTAATGCGTCATCGAGTATGTCTGGACGGTTTGTAGCTGCGATAATTTTTACATCCTCAAGTGCATCAAAACCATCGAGTTCAGCGAGGAGTTGCATGAGTGTTCGCTGAACTTCACGGTCACCACTGGTTGAACCATCCAAGCGCTTGGCACCGATTGCATCAATTTCATCCAAGAATATGATCGACGGTGACTTTTCTTTAGCCAGTGAGAACAGTTCCCTTACCATCCTGCCACCTTCACCGATGTATTTCTGCGCAAGTTCACTTCCGACCATGCGTATGAATGTAGCATCTGTTTGATTTGCTACGGCCTTGGCGAGGAGGGTCTTTCCACATCCAGGTGGGCCAACGAGTAAAATTCCCTTCGGAGGTATAATTCCTACCTTCTCAAACAATTCCGGTTCCAATAAGGGGAGTTCAATTGCTTCCCTCACCGTTGTAATTTGCTCGTCAAGTCCCGCAACAGAGTCGTATGTGATGTCCGGTTTGTCGACCATTTCAGCACCGCTCACCATTGGGTCCCATGCTTCGTGGAGGATTTCAATGACCGCAAGCGTATCTTGGTTGAGTGCCACACGCGTTCCTGGCTTGAGTTTCTTTGGCTCAAGTCGTTGGTTCAATGCGACTTGGAACACGGTTCCATTTGACGAGCGAACAATGGCGGTTCTTTCATCCAGAACATCTTGTAGATGCCCGATAATCAGTGGTGGAGTTTTGAGCAAGCGCACTTCATCATCAAGACGTGTTGCTCGTTTTTTGAGCGTCCGAATCTCTGTTTCAAGATACGAACGTTCGTTGATGAGATTTTGTGAATCCTCGAGTAACTTTTGATAATCCTCTTCGAGAAGAGTGAGGTCATCATCGGATTGCGATGTACGAGGAGTGCCGCTTTTTTCTACCTCTGAACTCATAGGACTCAAACCTTCCTCGTGGCTACAGTTTGTTAAGTCGTCGCTTCATTGTATTGCTTCGATATGTTCCGAAGCCTTCAAAGACAGTCAACACAACCATCAATTGGGTGAGTACATGGCAGACTGTGAGTTATGTGGAGCAATGAAAGTTGGAGTCCGACACGTCAAAATGGGCAAGGCAGAGGTTGCTGCATGTGCCCGTTGTACTGAAAAGATGAATCTTGGCCCGAAAGAGACTGCCCCCGGTCTTGCCCGAGCACAAAGTATGCACGCTCGACCTGCACACCAAACTGCTTATGCTGCAAAGGGCAAGAAAGGTAAAGACATCATGCTCAAGGCAGAAAAAGAATTGGTCGATGATTTTGCTCAGCGTATCATGAAAGCACGAAAAGCAAAGGGTTGGAATCAGCCAACTCTTGGGAAGCGAATGGCTGAAACGGTGAACATTGTGAAATCTACAGAAAGCGGCAAACGTCCTACTGACTCCGTTCTGCGTAAGTTTGAACGGGTTTTATCCATCTCATTATTTGAGGCTCCAACCTCAAAAAATACTCAACGTGTGGACAACTCAAGTTCACGTGGCATGACGCTTGGTGATTACCTCGATGACCTCAGGTGATTCGGTGCCGGAAATATCTGTTCATGCGGTTTGGTTGGCCCAAGATGACCCAAAAAAGAACACTGCGGTACTTGCCTCTAAGCGTGGTAATATGAAGTTACACAAACGTGTGAACTCGCTGCCAAAAAGAGGCATAATTCTCGAACCTCTCTGCGGTAAGGTGTTCGGCCCTGAAGATCATCAACTCCTCATCAATGGTGGCTCGCTTGTTGGACTGGATTGCAGTTGGGCCCATATCGAAGACAGTGTTGCACAGGTTATGCGTAGAACGCGTCTCCAACCGCGCATGCTCCCCCTCTTGCTTGCCGCAAATCCCGTTAATTGGGGTAAACCCGGTAGATTAACAACAGCTGAAGCACTTGCTACGGTACTGTACCTCATCGGTAGAGAAAACCAAGCCCGTGAAGTATTGGGTGCTTTCCGTTGGGGTGAACGTTTTTTTGAATTGAACAAGGAACCACTTGAAGCATACGCTGCGGCCCAATCAAGCGCAGAACTTGTCGAACTTCAATTCGAATTCTTTGATATTGAACGACCCGAAGAGACTTCAAGTTGAGTACGAATAGACATTCATGGCCCGCAGCCGTCGTGTTGGAATCCACAGACTCATCGACGGTAAACTTCGAATCCAAGAAGATGCATTGGCAGTTGAATGTCTTATTGAGCTCACCTCTCAATCCAAACCAATTTCAAGACTACTTGGAACCCCAACCAATCTTCGAGAATTATTTGTTGGGCATGCTTATTCTGAAGGTTATGGAGACATCCGACATTCGGAAGTGAAAGTCCATACGCATTCTTCTGGTTCAGTACAAGCCCAAATTGGTGAGGAAATTCTCCCGCGGCCGTCAAATGAACGAATTATTACTTCGTCCTGTGGCGCATGCGAGGCAGACGGACTCGAGGAACTGATTGACTCACTGGAACCGTTTACTGAACAGCACCCACAATACGACCATCATCTGATTTTTAGCGCATTTTTAGATATGAAAAAGCACCAAGATGGATTCCGTGAAACCGGTGGGATGCACGCCGCTGCTTTATGGAGTGAATCGATAGGCTTACATTGTGTCGCCGAAGATATAGGTCGGCACAATGCTGTCGACAAAGCTATTGGTTTTGCATTGATTCAAAACACCAACCTTTCACATCAATTTTTACTTCTCTCTGGGCGATGTGGGTGGGATCTCGTTGCCAAAGCCTCACGTTCAGGTATTGGGACAATATTCTGTATTGGGGCGTGTTCTACGCTCGCAGCAGATACTGCTCGACATCTCGGCATGCGAATATTCTCGTTTATGAAAACTGAATCGAGCGTTGGAATCGGCGTATTACAATGATGTGTGACGAAAACCCTTGAAAACCCCTGCGCTCAGAACGGCTTGGTGGGCATTTGAGGGAACACGCACGAGCCGAAACCCCGCCGGACACTCTTCCGCTTAAAATCAAGAAAAAGAAGAAAATGGCAGCCGGAATTCCAGCCGTAACTTCATCCCTCAAGCATGGTCTCCAAAACATGGGCATTTCTCGCACCGTCAAGACATTGACCATGGTCAATCAACAAGAGGGTTTTGATTGTCCGGGTTGTGCATGGCCTGACCCATCGCACAGAACACAGTTCGAGTTCTGTGAAAACGGCGCTAAAGCGGTTGCTGATGAGGCGACGAAGCGTCGCGTGACCCCAGAGTTTTTTTCGAAGCACAGTATTCAATATCTCTCTATGCAAAGTGACCGCTGGCTCAACAAGCAAGGTAGGATCACTCATCCGATGGTGCTTGAAGAAGGGAGTTCTCATTATGTTCCGATCACATGGGATGATGCTTTTTCAATGATTGCAGGAGAGGTGAACAAACTTGAGAATCCGAACCGCTCAGTGTTCTACACATCTGGGCGAACCAGCAATGAAGCTGCCTTTCTCTACCAGGCCATGGTGCGAAGCATCGGAACCAACAACTTACCCGATTGCTCGAACATGTGCCATGAATCAAGTGGTAAAGGTCTAGGTGCAACAATTGGCATTGGCAAAGGAACTGTGCATCTCGATGATTTCAATCATGCAGACGTCATTCTCGTCATTGGCCAGAACCCCGGCACCAATCATCCTCGTATGCTCACTGCACTAAGGGATGCGAAGTTAAAGGGCGCTACTCTCATCCATGTCAATCCACTCCCTGAAGCAGGATTAGAGCGCTTCAAACACCCTCAAGATTATATGAAGATGAATCTTTCATCCACTCAACTTTCGGATTTCCACTTGCCGGTTAAAATCGGTGGAGATGCTGCTTTACTCAAAGGCCTCATCAAGATTCACGATGAACTGGGTCATCTTGATTCAAAATTTATCGCAAATCAGACTGGAGGTTTCGACTCAATGCTGGAAAAAGCTCGCGATACAGATTGGAATGCCATCGTTCGAGATTCAGGCCTTCCACGTGAACTTATTTCCGAAGTAGGCCAAGTTGTAGCCCGTTCAAAAGCAACGATTGCATGCTGGGCGATGGGTCTTACACAGCAGCCAAATGGAGTTGCAGTCATACAGGAAGTCGTAAACCTCCTCTTGATGGGCGGTCATGTGGGTCGGCCTGGGGCAGGGTTCTGTCCCGTTCGCGGGCATTCCAATGTTCAAGGTGACCGAACCGTTGGAATCTGGGAAGCAGCACCGGTTTCGTTTATTGAACGGATGGAAAAGGGACTCAACATCTCTATTCCTCGTGAACATGGCTATGATGTCGTGGGCGCAATACAAGCCATGAGAGACGGCGCTGTCGACGTCTTTTTTTGCATGGGGGGGAACTTCATTTCTGCTACACCAGATACGATGGCGACAGCTGAAGGTTTGCGTAAGGTTGGCTTAACAGTTCAAGTCTCCACCAAACTCAATCGCTCGCATTTGGTGACCGGTAAGAAGGCATTGATACTACCGTGTTTGGGCCGCACCGAACTGGATGTTCAAGGCACTGGGCCTCAATTCGTCTCCGTGGAAAACTCCATGGGAATCGTCCACAGGTCGACCGGATCACTCCCTCCTGCGTCAAGTCACTTAAGGAGCGAGCCTTGGATCGTAGCTCAACTTTCACAACACCTCTTCACCAATTCACCCATTGATTGGAGCGGAATGGTCGAAGACTATGACATGATTCGGAATTTAATGGAAAAATCGCTTTCTGGTTTTGAAGACTACAACAAGCGTGTGCGCCTCGAAAACGGATTCTTGTTACCGAATCCACCCCGTGACTCACGAACATTTGACACGCCATCGGGACGCGCCCATTTCACAACTCACGACTTACCTGATGTCCGCATCGATGATGAGCAATTCATCATGATGACAATACGGTCTCACGACCAATACAACACCACAATTTACGATGTTCATGACCGTTACAGAGGCGTCAGCGGGAATCGACGAATTGTTTTGATGAACGCTTTGGACATGGCTGAGCGTGGATGGAAAAACCGCCAAATGGTCTCCATTACCAGCCATTTTGAAGGTGAGACAAGAACGGCTGATGGGTGGCAATTGGTCGCCTATGAAATTCCGCGTAAGAACATCGCAACTTACTTCCCCGAAGCCAATATCTTGGTACCACTTCGTTCCACAGCAAAAGACTCCAATACGCCTACGTCAAAATGGATTAAAGTTACCCTTGCAGATTTCCATGGGGATGAAGAGGAATGAAAAGTATCGGTTATCTTGAACTCCTCAAGACCAACAAACAATTCCGAAGACTTTGGTCTGCTTCTGTTGTATCTATGCTGGGTGAATGGTTCAACACCATCGCACTGTTCCTTCTCATTTTCGAATATACTGAATCCGAATTCCTATTGGGGATTTTGTTTACAGTTCGAATGCTCTGCTTTGCGCTCCTTCAACCGATTAGTGGACTTTTAGCTGACCGAATGAATCGCAAACATATTATGATTGCATCGAACTTTATCCAAATCTTCCTTGCATTGTGCTTCCTTGGCGTGAACGGGCCAGAGGACATTGGTTGGATGCTTGGCCTTTCAGGAGTGATGATGCTTTTACATGGAGCGTATGTTACTGCAGAACGTGCTGCACTCCCGAATATTGTATCAAAAGAAAACCTTGCAACAGCCAATGCCTTAGATGCCGCATCATGGTCTTCAGCTTTGTGCATCGGAGCCATGCTCGGTGGTGTTGTGGTCGAACTGTACGGCGTTGAAGCCGCATTCATCATCGATGCACTAACCTTCTTGTTAGGCACTGTACTGCTTATTCCACTGACACTCCCTCAAACGATTGGTGAAGAAATGGATGGTCCACTCCTTTCTACCGCTGTTTCAAACATAAAGAAAGGATTACGAAGAATCCTTGACGAATCACGCCTTTTACGTGTCGTTTTCGCAAAAGCATCTTGGAATATTGCGGGAGGGGGGCTTGCTGGCGTATTCTTAGTGGTCGCTGGGTCTGATGTTGACGGTTTCGGGGCAGCCATCGGGTTCGGATTATTTTTCTTCGCTCGAGGAATTGGTACCGGCTTAGGGCCAATCATAGCACGTCGGTTCTTAACCAACGAAGAACAGTGGCCGTTTCTCATTGGACTTCTTGTCGTGGTTTCAGGGTTTTTCTACCTCATCGTTGGATTGACCTTAGGTGTCAATGTTTGGTTGACGGTAATTCTTGTGATGTTCGCGCACTCTGCAAGCGGTGGAAATTGGGTTCTTTCGACCATCCTTACACAACGATGGGTCGAAGATGAAATTCGCGGAAGAGTGTTTTCAATCGATATGCTGACAATGTCAATTGCCTTCTCTGCTTCAAGCGCAACGGCTGGTTACTTATTGGAGAACGGATACTTAACACTCCAAAGTGGGTTCCAGAGTTTCGCGGTGCTGATGATGATATCGGGAATTGTGTTTACACTATGGCGCCCTGATCGTTCAAGACAGAACACTCAAACAACAATTCCGTAAGGAACCAATACGAATACTCAAGGGCGGGAGCATCAACCAATGGACATGGGCGGAGACTTCAGTGCTTTGAACAAGCATTTGGGTGAAGGTATTCCCGACCAAATCCCATCACCTCCATTGTGGGACGAATCTGTTGACCATGCGCCCCCACGGCGTCAAATATTGACCGATGAAGAAAAGAAATTAGCATTAAAAAATGCTCTACGGTATTTCTCATCAAGACACCATGAGGCGTTGGCTCCAGAATTCCTCGAAGAGTTGGAAACTTTTGGCCGCATCATCATGTGGAGGTACCGCCCAACGGAATACGATATGCGAGCCCACCCACTTGACGCATATCCCAGCAAATCGTTGCAAGCAGCATCGATAATGCTGATGATTCAAAATAATTTAGATCCTGCTGTCGCCCAATTCCCTCATGAACTCATCACCTATGGTGGTAACGGCTCTGTTTTTCAAAACTGGGCTCAATACCGCCTGGTCATGCAGTATCTCTCTCAAATGTCGGATGAGCAAACGCTCGTCATGTATTCTGGTCATCCGATGGGACTGTTTCCTTCACACAAAGACGCCCCGCGGGTTATCGTAACCAACGGCATGGTTATCCCAAACGCATCATCTCAGGATAATTATGAGCGCATGAACGCTCTTGGTGTGACTCAATACGGGCAAATGACTGCGGGTTCCTACATGTACATTGGCCCCCAAGGCATAGTACATGGGACGACCATTACATTGCTCAATGCAGCACGAGCTCATCTTGGGCTCGGCGGCGACGAGGGGCTCGGAGGTGTGACTTTTGTTACATCTGGACTCGGAGGCATGTCCGGTGCTCAAGCGAAAGCTGCGGTTATTGCTGGCGCATCATGCATCGTCGCTGAATCGAATGCGCACGCAGCATACAAACGTCATGAACAAGGATGGTTGACAACCGTTACCGAATATGTAGACGATGCTATCGACCAAATGATGGCGTCTGCTGAATTAAAAATACCAATCTCAATCGGATTTGTCGGAAACATTGTCGAGTTGTGGGAGCGTTTGGTAGAACGAGGCGTCTCAGTGGACCTTGGAAGCGACCAGACCAGTCTCCATAATCCCTTCCAAGGCGGCTACTTCCCAGCCGGCTTTACCTACGATGAAGCGTCGAAGATGCTCTCTTCACATCCTGAGAAATTCGCCGAAGAAGTACGTTCAACGCTTCGCAGGCATGCAACCGCAATCAATGCATTAGCAGACGATGGCATGTACTTTTGGGATTACGGAAATGCTTTCCTCCTTGAAGCAAGCCGAGCCGGTGCTGAGGTCATGTCTGCTGATGGTTCATCGTTCCGTTACCCGAGTTATGTTGAAGATATCATGGGACCCATGTGTTTCGATTATGGATTCGGACCTTACAGATGGGTCTGCTGCTCTGGCGACCCGTCTGACTTGCAGGTGACCGATGAAATTGCGTGTGAAGTTCTCGAGGAAATGCTTCAAGATTCACCTGTAGAAATTCAACAACAAATGATCGATAACATCCGATGGATTCGTGGTGCTGGAGCCAATGATATGGTCGTTGGAAGCCAAGCAAGGATTTTGTATGCTGATGATGAAGGGCGAAGAAAGATTGCTTCTGCCATGAACAGGGCGATCGCAACTGGACGGATTTCTGCACCCGTTGTACTTGGTCGTGACCATCACGATGTATCGGGCACAGATAGCCCCTACAGAGAAACTGCAAATATCCGTGACGGGTCGATACAAACCGCAGATATGGCCGTACAAAATTTCGTGGGCGATGCTTTCAGAGGGGCCACTTGGGTGAGCCTTCATAACGGCGGTGGCGTCGGATGGGGTGAAGTCATGAATGGAGGATTCGGTATGCTTCTTGACGGTAGCGATGAATGTGAATTAAAACTTCAACGAATGCTTCACTGGGATGTCAACAATGGAGTTGCACGTCGAGCTTGGGCTCGAAACTCAGGTGCGGAATTTGCTATACGTAGGGCAATGGAGTCTGAACCTTTACTCCGAGTTACCTTGCCCCAGCATGCTGATGACAAACTATTGAATGACCTGTTTAAGGAGGATTCACAATGATTACAATTTCACTCGACGGACACACTCTCACACCTTCAGAAGTTATGCACATTGCAACAGGTAATGCAAAAGTGGAGGTTTCAACCGACGCAATGGCCCGCGTACTTTCCGCTCGTTCTGTGGTCGAAAGAATTCTTACAAACGACGAAACGGTCTATGGGATTAATACGGGATTTGGAGCGCTTGTCCACCAACGAATCTCACCTGGTGATTTGACTCAACTTCAAGTCAATCTCATTCGTTCACACGCAACAGCAATTGGTGAACTCATGTCGAAGGAATCAGTACGCGCTATGATGGCTGTTCGAATCAATTCACTCGCGAAAGGGCACTCAGGTGTTCATCCAGACGTCCTAGGACAAATCGTTAATTTTCTCAATTTCGACATCATTCCTGCGATACCACGTATCGGAAGTCTTGGTGCAAGTGGCGACCTCGCCCCTCTTTCGCATATGGCGCTGGCTTTGATAGGGGAAGGAGATGTGCTCACATCGGACGGTACGACTGAACCATCAGCAAACCAATTGAAAGTGCACGGACTCATTCCGCTCGAGCTTCGTGCTAAAGACGGATTGTCTCTCATTAACGGTACAAGTCAGATGTGCAGTTTCCTTACACTTTCTGAACAAAGGCTGACCAATCTCATGGTCTATGCCGACCTTGTTCTTTGTACTTCTATTGAGGCGAGAAAGGCCAGTGTCACTCCTGCAGACGAGCGAGTACATAATGCGAGACCGCATGAAGGTCAGTTGACGATCTCCAGAAGGATTCGAACAATTTTAGCGAATTCACCGATTATGGAATCCCATGCCAATTGCGACCAAGTCCAAGACGCCTATTCATTTCGGTGTGCTCCACAAGTACATGGAGCGGTGTATGAGCGCTTCTCTGCTCTTCAAAACACGTTGAATATTGAACTCAACAGTGCCACTGATAATCCCTTGGTATTCCCCGATCATTCAAACCCTGGCCCGCATGAGGTGCTTTCCCAGGGGAATTTCCATGGCGAAGTACTTGCTTTGACGGCAGACTCGATGTCAGCAGCTCTTTTTGAGTTGGCATCCATTTCAGAACGTAGAATTGACCAAATGCTGGACCCTGCACGAAGTGGAATGCCAGCATTCCTCGCCAAAGATTCAGGACTTGAATCTGGATTGATGATTGTACAGTATGTGGCCGGCGCTTCATTATCCGAACTTCATGGCCATGCAGCCCCACGTACTATTTTTTCAACATCTACATCTGCTGGGCAAGAAGATCATGTGAGTATGGGTGCAACTGCTACGTGGAATCTCCTTCAAGCAACATCCCGCCTCGCAGAAGTACTTGCATGCGAATTGGTGGTCGCATGCGAAGCCCTCGAACTCAATCCCCTTCAACCGTCACCATTTGTTCACGCTCTCAAAAAGAGGGTTCGAACTCTTGTCAAACCACTTCAAGGAGACCGTAGTACCAGTGGCGACCTTATCGCAGTAGCGAATGAACTTCTCGATTCGAAATGGCTTGCCCGCATTGAGGCAGAGGTTGGCAGATTAAACCGTTAAGGTTCCAAGTACATCTTTGAAAGTTCCTCGAGTCCAGTTAATTGTCGAATCCGAAACCGCGCTGATGCTTCTTCAGATGCTGAAAATCGATCACGGTGGGCTGTGAGATATCGGTCTAAATCTACGGCTTTACGGACTTTTTCTTCTACAACCGAATACAGGTCGTATGCTTGTTCTTCGCCCATTACACTGAGCGCAGGCTCAACTTCTGAAACGTCAAGACCCATCCGCCTCCATTGAAGAATACGCTTACGAAGCAGTGATGTGGTGAATCCAATTCGTGGCAATCGTGTCAATTGAATGAGTTGCGGCGAGCCATCCTCGAGTATGCTCATTGGAATGGTTTCCACTGGCTCCGGTTCCAACTCGGTTTGACCTCCTTCATTTTGGATATCTTCTTCGGAATCCGAGCGTTCACTCAGAACTATTCCGGGGGCTTCCCTTCGTAGGCGTGCCAACCACAGCGGATCGAAGGCGAGTGTGCGGATGGGGATAAGTATGGTCCAATTCTTTCGATGAACTGATTCCCTCAACATACGGACAAATGCAAGTGTGTTGTCTTCTCCGTTTTGAGTGACCAACCACTCCAACCCTTCAACCATGATAACTCCATTATGGTTTGAAAGGTGGGATAAAATGATGTTCGATATGCCGTCAAGGTCGGGACGAATTGCACCCTCAGTGACTCGTTCAGTGAGCCAATACGCCTCGACAGTGTTGATGTCAAGGTGCTCGACGAGTCGACGGTGTGGTAGACGAGAAAACAACAAAACATGTCCCTCTTGGGATTGGCTTTGACGATCGACCCAAGCAAGAGTTTCCTCATCAGTCACAAACTCACAGGTGTATATTTTGCCGATTTCCATTTTTTACCCCCCGCCGCATTTGACCGCTCGTATTGCGAGTTCATCATTCAAAGTCTATGAATCATTATATCCGACGATGCACTGGGAAGAGCAGGTGTGGAAATGTCTGACGAGACGAAAGAAGAAGTCCCAATGGCTGAATGTGGCGCATGCAGAGCAATCGTGCCACTCAATTCAGAGAACTGCCCTGAGTGTAACATCTCCTTTACCGGAGTCTCCGATGAAGCTCTTGGTGAATGTGGTGCCTGCCACGGATTGGTCCCCCTTGATTCAACTAAATGCCCTCACTGCGGGACAATTTTCGTAGCAGATGACGTTGTCGAAGTTCTACGAAAATGGCTTGAAACAACAGGCATCAGCATTCCAACTCTCTTCAAAAAGTTCGATACAAACAACGATAATCTCATCGATTCGAGCGAATTGAAAACCGGTTTGTTAAGCCTCAACTTGGCAGATTTACCACCCTCGCAAGTCGAACGATTGGTAAATACCATTGACGAAGATGGCGACGGTCAAATCGACCTATCTGAACTACATGAAACTATTACTGGAGTGGAGTATGAATCCGAAGAAATTGATCAACCTTCGACCGACACCGAACCCGAAAAGGATGATTCCGTCGATGAAGTGGATGGAGATTCCGACGAAGATGAAAAACCACTCGAAAACACAGATGAAGATTCTGATGAGGGGTCAGAAAAGGACGATTCCATGGAGGATTCAATGGATGTTGACCCAGATGAAGAAGATGACGATGTTCTTGAGTCTGATGAAGTCGAGGATGAACCAGATGTTGAATCTGAAGAGATTGAGGACTTTGAGGATGAAGAACTCGACGAGGGTTATGTTGCCGAGATGGATGATGTTGATGAGATTGACAATGAGATTCAATCACCACAGTCCATATTGCAACTCATCTCTGATGCAATGGATGAATCAGGCGATTCACCGAATAAATTCTTCAACGCCCTTGACAACGACGGCAACGGCCAAATTTCTGCCGCTGAGTTCAAAGAATCCATTTCCGATTTAATCGGTTCAGAAGTGACTCATAAAGACATAGAATCGTTCTTGTCTGACGCAGACGAAGATAACGACGGGACCATTGACATTATTGAATTTGTCGAAATTCTCGAATCACTTGATGATACCGATGATGCAATCGATGACGAGGCACGGCTATCGAAGAAAGTGGACAAGCCATTCCCTACTGACCTTCAAAGAAAAATGATGGGTAAAAAGTGGAATGATGTTGTTTGGCCTCTCATACATATGACCTTTGGACTGTTCATAGCCGCGTGGTTGATTAACGGAATGGGGGGCATTGGACCTCTCAGCGTGAGTGGAGAAGGTGGCCCAATCGCATTGGAAACCAGCTACAAAATCGGATATGAATCTTGGGAGGAAGGAGATATTTATCCTTGCGAACCAGATGTACAAGTCGGTGAATGTCGAAACTCACTTACTCCACTTTCGGGAGATTCATCTTCCATGCCTGCTGGATTTTATTGGGATGGAATCCTCATGATGGTCCTCGGAACTGTTGGGCTGCTCGGCTCGCTTGCTATGCATTTCGTAGTTGTCCCTGGTTGGAGGGCTCGATCCAAAGCGATGAAGGAAGTTTCAGATGATACAGATGAAGCACGTACCGAGAACTCGAACGATGAAGTAGATGCAGAATCAGAAGCCGATGTCGAGGAAGAGGCAGACGATGGAGAAGAGTTGGATGACGAGGAAGAAGTGTTTGATGACGAAGAAGACGATGAGTCGGAAGATGATGAAGAAGAGGACGCGGATGACGATGATGAAATCGATATTGGCTCCCACATTGGCCTCGCCTTTGAGGATGAGGATGTATTCGGCACAATCATTGAATTTGACGATGAGGAAGAAACAGTAACCATCGAAGAAGACGGTTCTGGCGACCTTGTCACTGGCTACCAAAAAGATATTTTCTTGGAGTGAAAGGATGACTGTTGAAGACAAACTGAGTGCCTTCAAAGGCAAATCAGCGTGTCCAGTTTGTGGCTGTATTGAACCAAAAGGTTCAGTTCGATGTGCGGAATGCGGCACTTTCCATTCCGGTATTCATCTTGAAGAAAGAGAAGCACCGTTACCAAGTGCTCTTCCTGAACGTGAAGCAGTCGACCCCATGATGTATTCATTATCCGACCAATTGGCAATACCTGACGAACAATTCCAGGAGATAGTGGACATCGCTTCATGGAAAGGTGGTTCGACTGATTTCACGGTCGAAGATGACGAGAAACCCCTTTCGCTGATTGACCCCGATGATCTGGAATTACCAGAGCCAGAAATCCTTTCGGAATGAAATATACTCATTCTCACATCAAAAAATAATTTTTTTAATTACTTTATGGTGGCTCAATAGTCGGAAATCATAAATGGGTTACGATTCGAATGGTGGGCTCGGAGAGAATTGAACTCTCGATCTTCGCCATGTCAAGGCGACGTCATAACCCCTAGACCACGAGCCCTAGGTATCCTGCCCACTGAACCGGTGTATTAAATCACATCGGTGGAAGTTTTAGGCATTAACTCACGATCTTGGAAATTTTACCGGTGCAGCCGTTTTGAGAACAGGTGCCCGCCATACGCGTTCTGCCGTTCTTCATTTTAATGAGCTGTCCATCTTTGATGGGCCCATAGGTTTTGCACTTCAGACAAAATCCCTCTACTACCGCCATGTCAATCACTCTTTGGACATGGCTCTTTGTCTTAGAATCTTCTATCAAAGGAAGCCAAATTGTACGTCTTCACTTTCCTGGGTTTTTACCACCCAACCCCCCTACTTGGAGGCAAAAAATGCAAATTTGTTGACACCTTATCGGCGAATCCTTTTCTAAACGGTGCACTGCTCTACATCTGTAGTGGATTGATACGGGCCGTCCATTGCCACATTAGGGCCATTGTCGTATAACATACATTATGCGACACAAAGCCCTACTGAAATATATGCAATTTATGCTTCATTCGGAAGTTGGAGTGAATCGAGTGGGACTTCGAACATCCCAACCAGTGGCGGGCCACCGAAAACTGCTTCGAGACCGCCATCTTTGGAATCGAGAGATTCAGTAATCTTCTCCGATATCCGCTTCCATGATTTTTTATCTGTAAATACGGATTGGACAATGAAGAGGCTTTGTCCATCGATGGACTGTCCGATCCAAGCTGCGACGCAACCATCTTGTCGACGTTTGAATTCTTGCCGTGCTTCGAGCATTCTTTTGAATCTCGCTCCTTTTCCTTCAGCACCAGAACATACGACCGTCTCAACCAATACATTTATGATTTCCATTCTTTTCCCTCTTTCTCAATTTATGATTCAATTCCTTTTTGAATAGCATATAAATATAATTCAATGATGGATATAATTTCCATTCAGGCATGTCGAAAGAATTGGTGGCTCCGAGGGTTGAAGGCACCAAGCCTCCCAGTATTCGCTGTTAAGTACATTGAAATTCGCAACTGCTCCAACTTCAATGCGCCCGTGCTTCATCCCAGATGGGTGGGGGGTTGTTTCTGCGGGGTTACGCGTTGCAGCCATGAGTGCGTTCATTGGATGGATTCCACATCGTTGTACGAGGAGCGAGCCAAGAAACGTCATGCTGTTGATTTTGCAGTTCGGGTTGTAGTCGGTAGCAATGCTCCAGGGGATTTCATCGTCAAGCGCCTGTTTGAAACTCGGCCATTTGGAACCCATTGCATATGGTGTGCCAGGGAGGAATCCTGTCATAACTCCTGATTCTTTCATTCGAAGTCTTGATTCACTGTTTGTGTAATGAGCGTGATCGGCAGTATCGACGCATAAGTCAGCTGCGAGCCCCCCTCCACCACCGTCTTTGAATTCATCAATGTGCATTCGTAGGTCGAGGCCTCCTTGACGGGATGCCTTCATGATATCTTCCGATTGTTCGACATTGAACCAACCCGGTTCACAAAAGACGTCGGCTGAACGGGCAAGACCCTGGTCAAGTACACTGGGTAATTGTTCCGACATGATCTGCTCGACGTATTGCTCCGAAGTCATACCTGAAGGCACATCGTGTGCTCCAAGCCATGTGAGGTCGAGCGTCGGTAGATGCTTCATACTCTGCAGTTCTGCTGCGATTCGAAGCAAACGAAGTTCGGACTCAGTAGTCAAGCCATATCCACTTTTGGTTTCCATGTGAGTCGTACCTGAACGAAGTGAATTCCGCATCCGCTCATAGCCTCGTTCGATGAGATGCTCATCTGTAGCTTCACTCGTTGACCGCACAGTATCTTGAATTCCACCGCCGAGCTCAGAGATTTGGCGATAAGTTTTGCCTTCATGCCTCCAAGAAAGTTCCCTCGACCGGTCTCCGGCCCAAAGTAAATGCGTATGGCCGTCAACAAACCCTGGGATGACTGCATTGTTATTCAGCGAGACGACTTTGTATTCCTTTCCAAGGTCATTTTCAGTTGTTGGCATTCCGTATTCATCCAACAGTTCTTCACTGGTTGCTATACGTTCAATCACCCCATCGATGACCACAATACCGCTTCCAGCGGGGCTGACATAATCACTCACATCGGCAGACAGATCACCTGCAACCGCTCCGTCACCAGACAGATGTGCCAATGGGCCGACATCGACAAAAACGGTTCGCATATTACATGCTGGATGCTGAGGGTTGAAGAACAATGGCTCTCTGGCTAAACCGATTGAGATGCAAGGTTGGACCCTCGGTATTGAATCTACAGCACACACGCTGTCTTTTGGATTAGTCGATCCAGAAGGTATTCCACACCCCGCCGTCTCCGACACAGTTCGCCCAGACAAAGGTGGAATTCATCCGCGTGAGGCAGCAGATCACCACAAAGAAATTGCTCAATCCCTTTTCCAAAACCTCCTCTCCAAGTATTCATTGTCTCCATCACAAATATCTGCAGTTGCATATTCTCAAGGACCGGGTCTTGGTCCATGTCTACGCGTTGGAGCAGCCATTGCCCGAGGCATCTCCAGTCGACTGAATGCACCCCTTATCGGCGTCAACCACTGTGTCGCACACATCGAAATTGGACGCCAACAATGTGGTTGTAACGACCCCGTTTTGTTGTATGTTTCAGGCGGCAACACACAAGTCATCGCCCACCTTGATGGCCGCTACAGGGTTCTTGGAGAAACCCTCGATATTGGTATTGGCAACATGCTCGACAAATTTGCACGCGCCCAAGGCATTCCTTTCCCCGGCGGACCCGTTATTGAAAAACTTGCGAAGGAATGGTTGGCACAAAACCCATCTCCCCGATTAACGGAACTCGAATTGCCGTTCGCTGTTCGTGGCATGGACCTTGCATTTTCGGGTGTTATGACTGCAGCCCAACGCTTATTGGACAACGGTGCAGAACTCGGTGCCGTATGCTGGTCTCTTCAAGAGCATGCTTTTGCTGCCTGTGTCGAAGTTGCTGAACGTGCCCTATCTCATACGGGTAAAACTGAACTTCTTCTCGGAGGAGGGGTGGCGTGTAATTCACGACTACGTGAGATGTGTGAGCAAATGACCGAAGAGAGAGAATCCACATCCCATGCCCCACCGCGAATGTATTGCATCGATAACGGTACAATGATTGGACTGCTTGGGTACATTGAATTGAAAAATGGACGTGTCACTCCATTCGAACAGAGTGCTGTTGATCAGTACTTACGGACAGACCAAACACAGGTGACTTGGGCAGTGTAGTGATTGCTTCAACGCTAATTGTTTTTAAGGAGTCATCAACGACATTGTATTGGGGGAATCACTCATTAGCGGCGAACGTAGGAAAAAAGATGAGCCATTCAATCCTTTTGCGCGTGATGCAAGCGCCCAAAGAAACAAGAGAATGAGTGAACGTTCTCAGACCCAACGCCGCAATGCTCCAGCAGCAAGACCTACTCCCCAGCCGCAACAACAGAAGCAAAATGCGCATGATGATTTGGCAAAGCGACGTGAACAAGCTCTGAAAAGACTTGGCACTCAAGAAAACCAAAAGAAGAAATCTTCGCCAGTTTCATCCAAAGAGTCACCAACACCAACATTCACAAACTCTGTAGAAAAGCAGGCCGCAGCACCTGTGAAAGTTTCGAAAGAAGATCGACTTGCTGAATTAAGAAGAAAATCACAAGCTTCGCGAGAAAATGCGAAAGCTCAACGAGTCGATTCTCAAGGCGTCAAACCTGAACTCCAGTTGGCAGATGCTCCTTCAACCGTCGAGTTTGTTTCTGCAGAACCCGTTCCTTCCGCCGTAGATACTGCAACGAGTGCTCCGTCTATGACTTCAACCAGTTCCCGTAACGATGTTTTCAAAAAAGTTCAAACTGCTGTTGCTAAGCCTTCAACAGACCGACGCCGAAAGCGTAGGCGCGGTGACAAGAAGGGCGGCGGGCGACAAAAGCAGGAAAAGAAACTCAACCGCCAAAAATACCTCGAATACAAATACGCTGCAAAAGACGTCCTCGACTCGGATCTTGTTTCGGAGGAACATCGTTCCAATGTTCTCGGGCAAATATGGGCCAAAGGGGAGCGAATCGGTATTGCCGATTCTTTAGAATTCATTGAATTGAAAGTCGAAGAAGAAATTCTTCCACGCGAAGTCGCAGATAAACTAAGAGATTTAGTTTCTCGAATGACAACAAGAAGGTGATACTATGGCAGATTTAACAGTAACTGGAGACATAATAGCGAGCGTACATTACAAAGGAACACTGCCTGAAAACGGTGATGTTTTTGACAGCAGTGAAGGTCGAGAACCCTTGACATTTCTGGTTGGACACAAGCAAATGATTCCTGGCTTTGAAGAAGAAATCATGGGTGCTAAGGTTGGAGAAACGCGTGAATTCACGCTTTCCGCAGAACGCGCATACGGGGAACGCGACGATACTGCAGTTCTTGAAATTCCTAGAGCCCAATTTGCTCAACTTGAGGAAGAGGCATCTCTCGAAGTTGGAATGCAACTTGTAGCCCAAATGCCGCATGGCCCTTCTCCGTTCACGATCACAGCACTCACAGAAGAAGCTGTGACCGCTGATTTCAACCATACTTTGGCAGGCCAAGCACTTACATTTTCGGTGGAAATCGTAGAACTCCGTGAAGCATCCGATGATGAAATCAGTCATGGGCATGCACACGGGCCAGATGGCCACCACCATTGAGTGGGAGTGTTGATGAAGCCCCTCTTCATGGAGGGTACATGGTCGGTCAGCGCAGAGAAGACTGGAAGACACTCAGCGGTCTGGATTTAGATTTACAGAGCACTTCTGAAACGCTTTCCAAGTTAACCGTCAATGCGGCTGAACTCGGTGATGCGGGTTCGCCGCCTTACACTCGCGGCATACACCCCACAATGTACCGCTCCCGCCTTTGGACAATGCGGCAGTATGCCGGATTCTCCAGTGCCAAAGCCACAAATGAGAGATTCAAACTTCTTCTAGAGCGAGGCCAAAAGGGGTTGTCGGTAGCCTTTGACCTACCAACACAACTCGGTCTTGACGCAGACGATGAAATGTCATTGGGCGAAGTCGGTAAAGTCGGCGTCTCCATATCGTCACTCGCTGACATGCGTGAATTGATGGATGGCATTCCTCTTGACAAAGTCAGTACTTCCATGACCATAAATGCACCAGCCATGGTACTCTTGGCGATGTATATCGCTGTTGGCGAGGAACAAGGCGTCGCCCCAAACCAAGTTCTCGGGACGATTCAAAATGACATCCTCAAGGAATATATTGCCCGTGGAACCTATGTGTTCCCCCCTGCTCAAAGCATGCGCCTCATCACAGATATTTTCGAATACTGTTCAGTGAATGTACCGCGTTGGAACACCATTTCCATTTCTGGCTATCACATACGCGAAGCTGGTTCTACTGCTGTCCAAGAGGTGGCTTTTACACTTGCAAACGCACTTGCATACGTAGAGGCTGCTCTTGAAAAGAATCTCGACGTCGATAGTTTTGCCCCCCGTCTTTCGTTCTTTTTCAATTGCCACAACGACTTCTTTGAAGAAGCCGCCAAGTTTCGTGCTGCACGTCAGTTGTGGTATGAATTAATGTCACAACGCTATTCGCCAAAGAATCCGAAATCAGCAATGTTGAGATTCCACACCCAAGTGGCGGGAGTCAGCCTCACAGCACAACAACCGCTCAACAACATTGCAAGAGTCACCATACAAGCGTTAGCAGCAGTATGCGGTGGGACACAAAGCCTTCATACAAATTCATACGATGAAGCACTTGGATTG
>DAXG01000027.1:0-63815 GCA_002506275.1 Euryarchaeota archaeon UBA259
TGTGAAGGCACCTTGAGAACAGGTTTGATGGCGTTAATTGGACCTTTGCTTGAGTCACCTGGGTCGGCTGCACGGCGAATCATCGTGCATTCAACTCTCAGCTCCCCACAGTGTTCATACAACGGCACCAAAGTACGAGAAAGGCCTGTCGTATTGCACGAGACGACACGGGTCCCTTCAACGTTCAAATTTTCCTTGTGGTTGGCAGATGATGTGTATGACATCTCGGTCATCGAATGTTTTTCCCCACCCTGGAAAATCCATTTGATTCCAGCGTTTTGGTACGTTTCCTTGTTGGAAGCCCCTACTTTGCCGGGTGAGCAATCGATAACAATGTCTGCAATTTTGAGCAGATCGGATAAACCGCCATGACACGTATATCCGGCGGCAGCAAACGCTGCGATGCGGTCCTTATCATCGAACGTACAGTAGATTGGGTAGCCCTTTCGAACAGCCAAGTCACAGCCAAAAGCAGGACGGGTCTTTGTCACGCCCACAATTTCCATGTCATCTTGAGCGTCGACTGCGTCCGCAACCCGCTTTCCAATAGTTCCGTATCCGTTAATTGCAACCTTAATGGTCATGGTTCTCAATATACCTGCCTTTGGAGACCCTCTATTAACACATCGTCGAAACTGCTGGAAATACGAAGCGAAAAAAACAGTGTTCAAACGAAATGAAGTGAAGCCAAATTACGGGAGGCTATTTGGATATGAAGCAACAGCCGAACAACATGGCCGAACCAAGAGAGGTTGTTGAACGCTCATTCAACATCAACAAGAAACTTGGACCAAGACTCGTGGCAGCAGCCGAACAAAACGCAATACTGCGTATTGGATGGACCAATGCGGGCGAACCTGTGCCAAAGAACGGGGAACTTGGACTGTGCCCAAACCTTCCACCAGGCTCGCGCATGAGAGCGCTTGGTGTACTCGGCTCATGGATTGCCGCTTTTGGTAGCGGTGGGAATTTCACAATTCAAGGCGATTCAGGATCATTTTTAGGTGCTGGAAACCGTGGCAACACAATCGTTTGCGAACAACTCGCAGGGAATTTCGCAGGGTATGCCATGAGAAGCGGACGAATCAGCATCATGGCCGGTGTTGGTAACGATGCTGGTGCAATGATGAACGGCGGTTTACTGCTTGTCCGAGGTCCAGCAGGTTCTCGAATCGGTGGTGGAATGAAAGATGGACTTATCGTCATCCACGGTGACGTTGGCAGTGACCCTGGAGCTGGAATGACCGGTGGACGTATCGTAATCAATGGGCGATGCCCAACTCCACCCGCAGGTGTTGCTCTGCGACCCCTCACTGCAGCAGAAGTCAAATCCATCAATAAGGAACTCAATGACTCCGAAATGGACGTTCCGAAGGACGCAGTTTGCTTGGTTCATTCACCCCTCCTGCAGGTCGAATCTCCAGAACCTCCTGTCTCGAGTTCCGATTTGTCCAGCATAGGGTTGGTTGCAGGTGAATTGAACCACGCAATACCCTACCAAACATGTGACACTGTCACATTATTGGCTGAACGCAGCGGGGAAAACACACCCATTGCCTTGCCACTTCCACTGCTGCCAATCGTTACCAACGGTGATTCACTTAAACTCGGCAAAAACAGTGACCCCTTAGAAGTTCAAATTTTATCTCAACAGCCGTTTATCACGTACACAAATCCAAGACCCATCGATATTGTTCTTCTCAACGCATCAAATCTTGCAGATGCACCTGAATCATTGAAAGATGCGAACGGTGTAATGGTCGACATCGATGATTTACCAGCCATGAATTCAGAAGAAATTGATGGATTCATTGTGGCAGTGAGAACCCTAATTGGAATGGACAAAACCATTGCATTCCTCAATGCAATCGGCCGTGTTGAATCGCTGCATGTCCGCTCATCTTACCATGGATTAGACCTCGCAGTAAGTCGAATGGAGGATGGCTCGGGTGTTGCTGAACCCGCAGCCCTTCCAATGATTGGCCGGTCAACTAAAAGCCATCTCGCCGGAACACCGACTCAAACTGGAATGCTGCTTGGCCTTTCAGCGAGTGGAACTGATTTAGCGGTACTTCGTGCGTCAGGAATTGACGTTATTTGCTGCGAAGTTCCAATGCAAGACGCACAGGATTTGGCACACTGGCTCCAAAGCCTTTCGAACGAACTTTCAACAATCCTTAGGCGCCTTGGACTCGATTCGATAGACCAACTCAAGCGTCAGCATTTGAGAGCGCTCGATTACGAAACCGCTGCCATCAGCGGCCTACGACTGGTTGGATACGACCGCCCACTACCGCACTGGTTTTCACGTTGAGTTGATACAATGCCGACAATTTCAGTAGAACAAAAACTCCTTCGCTCGCTGCTTGAAAAGCATGGCTTGGTGCATGACATCGCACAGATGGATGACCAACTGCCGCTCCTCGGAACAGATATTGACACCTGTGATGAGAATGTTCTCGACATTGAAATATTCCCTGACCGACCGGACCTTTTGTCTGGAGAAACACTCGCTAAAGCCATCCGACCCTTCCTCCACGGTGCGCAGAGTGAGCCGAGCATGGAAGTTTCCAAAGGCTCGGTAACAATGACGGTGGAACCTGAACTGGAGCACATACGACCCATTGTAGTCGGTGCAATTGTTCGTGGAGTCAACATTCCAGGCGATGCTGAAGAGAAAGACGCTTTCATCAAGACGCTCATGAACCACCAAGAAAAATTGCACTTTGCGTTGGGTCGAGGCCGACGCAGGGCATCCATCGGTGTCCATGACCTCTCGACCCTATCGCCTCCGTTCAAGGTACAAGCCGTTCCTGCAACTACTCGATTTTGCCCTCTCGGTATGGAAAAAGATATGTCACTCCAAGAAATTTTGGAATCGCACCCCAAAGGCATAGATTATGCTCATTTGCTTGATGGACTGAATTTGTATCCAATTATTACAGATTCTAACAATCAAGTTCTCTCCTTCCCCCCAATTATCAACGGTGTCCAAACAACGGTCACACATTTAACAACTGACTTTTTGATTGAAGTAACGGGTTGGGACCGGCGAGCCTGCGAATCGAGCATGATGCTCATTGCCCTTCAACTGGCAGAGCGAGGTGGAAAAATTGAGTCCATCGAAGTGAACGGTTACAACGGTACTTTAGAGCACCTACCGCATCCAGAACCCATTCACCATGAAGTAACTCAAAGACTGCTCGATGGATTACTTGGCCGCAGTTTGACCGATGAAGAAATCGGCACAGCCACAAACAGAATGGGTGGCCAGTTCCTCGGTCGAACACCTGCTGAAACATTCACGAAGGATCCGAACAACCGGATGTCCGACGTCATCCAAGGCGATACGATTCTTACCTTCGCCATGCCAAGGTGGAGATTCGACATCTTACATCCAATCGATTTGGTCGAAGATGTCGCTATCGGTCACGGGTACGAAGACCTCGGCCACGATGTCCCGAAAGCACCGATGACAGCAATACCTCGTTCGGATTCACAGATTCGTAGACGAATTCGGGAATCTCTGCAAGGACTTGGGCTGATGCAGATACAATCCCTCACTCTTTCCAACGATTTCGACCAATTTGAAGCCATGCGATGGCCTGCAATGGGTGATGTGACACGAATAACGAACCCAATCACGATTGAACACACCCTGCTTCGGCAATATTTGCTTCCTGGATTGTTTCGCTTGATGGCATCAAACAGACACCACGACCTTCCTCAAGCCGTCTATGAATTGGGAACAGTCGTACGAAACCACTCAAACGGCGATCGATTCGCTTTCCTCGTCGCAGAACAAAGCGGCGGTTTTGCAGCTGTTCGTGGACGTATTCAAGCGCTCATGAGAGATTTAGGTGCTGCAGAATATTCCATCGAACCGCTTGGTGGGGAAATGGGACCTTGGCTGGCCGGGCGATGTGCAAAAGTCATTGTGAACGGTGAACATGTTGGCTGCTTTGGTGAAATGGACCCCGCTGTCAGCGCACTGTACGAGCTCAAAGTCCCACTCAATGGGGCTGAGTTTGATATTCAAGCACTGCAATCTGTTTTACCCGACCCTGTTTAAGACTGATACGGAACATACGTCCCATCATCGTTCTTTTGGTGAGCAACTGAATCAAAGGAACCGTCGTTGTTCTTCTTGTAATGGTATCCGTCCGTATGATGAACCCACGTGAAGTTCTCTTGTGCAGGTGATTTGAGTGAACTTGAGTCCACGATTCCTTCGTAAAATTGCGATTGCTCTTCTGCACGCTTAATGGTCGTGTCCCCGTTTCCAAAAAGAGATACTGCAGCCATGTAGTCATCCGACTTTCGATGGGATGAATCCTCAAGAGTTTCCTTGGCAGAACCTGAATCCTTTCGATAGACGATCGCTTGAGGTTCCGGCTCGTCTACTTGCAGAGGTTGCTTCTTTTTCCCGAAGGGCCAGAAAGGAGGCATATCACTACGACGAACTCCTGCTTGATGAAGACTGCGAAGGTCACTTGATGCAGGAATTGGGTGAAGTTCAAAGGGTGAATGGCTTGGACAGACTATGCGCAGTGTGTTCGTTGGGATGCTCATACTGATGCATGTCATGGTTCCTTTTGCTGGGGCCGTGAGTCATGCTGTGACCACCGAGAGTCGCGATGCTCAACTCGATGTCATTGGGCTCAATCAAGTGACAGTTCACCGCGGTGAATTGGTTGAAGTGCTGTTCACATTGCATAACCTCGGAGAAGTTGAAGACACCTTTAGTTTTGATTTGGTCGCGGAAATTGATGGATTGACTGCCACTGGCTTACCGCACTCCAAAACCGTCGAAAGCGGTTACCTGCGTCAAGTTAAATTCAATATATCGGCAGACAATGATGCCATTTATGGAGTGTACAATCTTTCGCTGCGTTTCACTTCGCTCAATGATGTGAACTGGAACCAAACAGAATCATTCCATACCAAAATCGCACCGTATTCAAATCTAAATTTTGGCTCCAGTGGAATTTCATCTTTCATTGTCAATCAGAATACACGGACTTCGGTTGCCATGAACATCACCAACAACGCCACTTTGGAAGATGAAGTGACCTTCAACCTCTATTCGACCTCCAATTGGAATTGGGGATGGACGATGAACTCAACCGATGGAGTAAACGCCTATGAAACAATTCAGCCTGATTCGGTCACGTTCATTTTCCTGTGGGTGGATGTACCTTTCGTCATTGATGGTTCACCGCTGTTTAACAACGGCCCAAGATTCCAAATCAGTGCCGTGTCAAGCATTGATGGCGATGTCGTGCAATGGTCATTTGATATGCTCATGAGTGAATACAAAAATGCTTCAATCGACCAGTCCGGACCGGATGCGGTCATTGAACCAGGTGGTGTTGAACGGGTTTCCATCGATGTTCGAAATACGGGAAACTCACCAAACTATCTCAACATCACACTCGAAGCCATCGATGCACAAGGGATTCCAATCCCTGGCATCCCGAACTTTGACCGAATTACGTCCGATGGTTGGACTGTCGCCTTGTTTGATGGACTTGAAGAAAACATTCTCCAACCAAACGAATCCAGAACCATCAGAATTGGTTTCCAAGCACCGTTTGAGTATTCAGGGGAATTCGATGTTCGAGTGCGCGTGTTTGCTGTAGGCGCCATGCTCAATCTACGAACAATAGATGTCGGCGGTTCTATTGGTTGGGAGAGAAACGGTAGCGTTGAACTTCGTACCAATGAATGTCAATCACTCTTACCTGCTGAAACATGCACTGCTGGTGTCGAAGTGTACAACGGCGGGAATGCTGTTGACTCCTTTGAGTATTCGATCACTCAAGTTCCTGACTTTGTTACCGCTCAGTTGATTCAAACCACAACTGAGTTGCAGCCCGGTGAATATGAGAACCTCACACTTATCGAGATTACAGCCAACGCATCCGCATTGGCTTTCGAACTTGGCGAGGTCGTTATTGAGACGTATTTTCTTAACACGGACACATCCGTTGGGACATCACGTGTTCCCGTTAAAATTGCACCTGTGATTCAGTGGAACTTTACAGACGTAGTCGAAGAAATCGACAACGATGGTCGACTCTCGATTGCCTTGACTCTGAGAAATGAAGGCAACACAGCGGACGGTTTGCTGGTCCAATTGCAATCGTCACACTCCACCCCTATGTCGTTTATACCTCCAAGTTTCGCAGTCTATGAACAAGGCATCGAGTACCCACGGTCCTTTGAAGTGAGTAACATTCCAATCGGATACAACTTTACGGTTCGAGCATGGGTTGACCTTCCACAAGACCAGACAACGAACGGTACTGTTTGGGTGAACACTTCAGTTCGCTCCCAGTTTGAACCGAGTAATTCGTTTGTACACACCAGTAAAGGAGATTACCTCGGTGTTACTTGGCAAGAAGAACTTGAAAAAGAGTCATTGGATGTGTTCGGCATGATAGCACTCGGTTTTGAAATCCTCAAAGCATGGTCATTTATGATTGGCGCTGTGTTGATATCAGGGGTGGTCATCTACAAATCAGTTGTTTCACGAAATGCGCGAACTTTAGAGCGACGTGAACTCGAGGCGTTGAGTCAACCGCAACCACAGCAGTCAGCTGGTGATTGGATGAACAAATTCAGTGCAACTGAGCCGGAAGTTGTCAAAGACGCTTCTGTTCAAGTCAACCCTGAACACTTCAAGCAGGCTTTCCAAAAGCGTTCAGGAGAATATAAGCAAGCAAGTGCTCCGGTCGATACAGCGTTAACACAAGCAGCCACATCAGTGCTTGAATACCACAGTTCGAACGATGCACTCGCATCAGCCAATTCGCTCTTCGCCGACAAGCAAATTGCAAAAACCGCCTCACCTGTATCCGGAATGGAAGTCTTCCCGACAACAATACAGCCAAAGAAGGAACCTGTTCGGACCCAACCACCCAATCTTGCTCTGCCGGTCGACGATGACTTTGACATCTGAAGTGATAGCATGTGGAATGTTGGTGTTGATGAAGCTGGCCGAGGGCCAGTATTGGGCCCACTGGTCGTTGGTGCTGTTGCCCTTCCAGTTGACGATGTCCAAATGCTAACTGAGCGAGGCGTCAAAGATTCAAAGGATTTGACGCATAAGAAAAGACTCGAACTCGTCAAGTGGTTTCATGAACACGCTGAACAAAGAAATTGGTATCACTCACTCATCGTGTGCCGTCCAGAACGTATCGACCATGCCGTTCAATCGACGGGACTCAATTTGCTGGAAGTGGAACTTTTTGCAGAGGCTCTTGTTGAGATACGGGAAAAGGTCCATGATTCCATTTCGATTTTGAACGATGCCTGTGATGTGAACGAACAACGGTTCAGTGACCGAATAGCAGCTCGACTTCCTGGCTGGCCATGGAAGGATTCCAGTATTCACTCAGAACATAAAGCAGACACGAACCATGCCATCGTCGGTATGGCAAGTATTTTGGCCAAGGTCAAACGCGATGAAGCGATACTTCAGCTTGCAGAAGAAATTGGTTCACCCATTGGTTCTGGGTATCCAAGCGACCCCAAAACCAAAGCAGCACTTCCAGCCCTCTTAGGTGAAAAAACACCGCACCCTTCACTGCGTTGGTCTTGGAAAACAGTGACCAGAGCATGGAAGGAAATATACGGCATTGACCCTCCAAAACGTCCGTTCACAGATAAACATCAATCGACATTGTTCGACCGATAACCCGATGGATGGGCGAGCACTTGATGAAGCAAAGGTTACAGCAAAGGTTGAGCCCCATGACATGGACACCAGATGAAGAAACACTTGCATCGTTCCGACACCTTGCTCTGCAAAATGCAATCGAGTACGAAGGCAAGGCTGCTCCAGGTTCCGTTATCGGCCGGCTCATGGGCACTCGAAGTGACCTTCGACCCCATGGGAAAATCATTTCACCTTTGATCGCTAAAGCCGTAGCTGATGCAAACGCTATGGCTGCAGAACAGGGCGTTGCGGCACTGCAAGCGATTTTGGAACTGGAGGCTCCACATTTGCTCGAAAAGCGTGAGAAAAAGGAACGGAGAGAAGGTTTGCCTGAACTCAAAAACGCAACGAAAGGAAAAGTTGTGCTCCGGTTTGCGCCAAACCCAAACGGACCACTTTCGTTTGGACATGCCCGAGGAATCGTCATTAACGGAAAATATGCGGAAGAATGGGATGGAGAGTTAATTCTTCGTTTCGATGATACCGATACGGTTGTCAAACCACCTTTGCCGGTAGCGTACAACCAGATACCCGAGGAAGCAGAATGGCTGCTGGGATTCAAACCCCACAGAATTGTTATTGCTAGCGACCAAATACCACATTATTATGAACATGCAGAAATGATGCTGCAGAGAGATTTTGGTTATGTCTGCCAGTGCAGCGGAGAAGCCTTCAAGGAGTTCCGTGTTTCAAAAACTGAATGTCCGTGCAGAGTCAATTCAGTTGAAGTGAACATGGAACTGTGGAACAAAATGTTGGACGGTACCTTCGTCCCAGGTGATGCCGTCGTGCGTGTAAAAACGGCAATGGACTTGAAGAACCCTGCACTGCGCGACTGGCCTGCACTGCGAATTCAGAATACAGCCGAACACCCGCACCCACGTTCAGAAATTGGTTCGAAGTACCGTGTCTGGCCACTTCTCGATTTCCAAAGTGCTGTTGAGGATCATCTTCAAGGCGTCACGCACATCATACGTGGAAAAGATCTCATGGATTCAACCCGTAAGCAAACTTTGCTTTACGCACACTTTGGTTGGACCTATCCTGAAACCATGTATTGGGGTCGAGTAAAGGTCCACGAATGGGGTGGTTTCTCGACTTCACAAATGCGCAGAGATATCGAAGCCGGTCTGTTTACCGGGTGGGATGATTTGAGATTACCAACGCTGACTGGACTAAGAAACAGAGGAATTACTGCCGAAGCATTACGAAACTTCTGGATCGAGTTAGGCGTCACCCAAAAAGACATTTCAGTCCCACTGTCAACGCTCTACTCACACAATACGAAAAGCATCGATGATGATGCACCACGTCTGTCTTTTGTTCGAAATCCGAAAAAACTGGAACTGGTCGGTGAGCACCAAGATTCCATAGAGGTCGATGTACATCCGAATCATCCTCAACTTGGTGCACGAACGTTTGGATTAACCAGTAACGCTGTGTGGGTCGAACAAGAAGATGCCGAGAAGAAAGAGATTCGATTGAAAGGTTTTGCAAATGTAGAAGTTACCGGAGATCAAGCGACCGTTGGCTCAATTGACCGTATTGACCGGCGTTCCATTGTACACTGGCTGAGTGAATCCAATGCGATAGAAGGCACCCTTTTACTCGCTGAGGACGGTGAAATTATCCGTCTTGAAGGGAAGATCGAAAAGCACGACTACCCGATTGGAACAATGCTGCAAATTGAAAGAATAGGATATGCAAAAGTTGTAGACGCATCAACACTCGTGTTCACCCATTCTTGAAGAACGGGTAAGAATATAATTCTGGAACGCTACCGCTACTCAGTGACGACGATGGCAAAGACGGTGGCAGATTTAGACCTTGATGATGAACACATGACCATTGGCATTGATGACAGCATTGCTGAAGCATCAGGTCGTTTGCTTACCATGACCGGTGGAATATTGGTCGTACTCGATGAAGATTCGAAGACGAAAGGCGTCATAGGACATCGCCAATTCCTCAAGGCTCTGTCCGAGAATGTTGATGCCAACACTTCAAAATGCTCAGAATGGATGGAAATGGATTTTCTCGAAGTCAAACTTAGTGATACTCTGAAATCAGTCCTTTCCGAAGTTCAAAAGCGAGGACCACAAGCAGTTGTAGCGACTGATACGAATGGCGAATTTGCTGGCTATTTCTCACCAGGCGATTATCAAGAAGCGACGAACCTTGTGCAATCGTTGAAAAGTTTGAGCCTTTGATCAAGCTTCAATTCGAATGACGCGTTGGCAGCCAACGCAGGCAAATCGAAGTGGACGGACTTGGCTTTCGACTGGATTTGGTGTAGAGCACGCAGGACAGTTGATGACTGGAGTGGTAACTGAAATTGCTTCTTCTATCAGGTGTCCTCGCTTACGAGGACTTGTTACAGCAGTAACCCACCAGATACCGACCACAATAGCCACGGCCGCTCCAACATAGACAGATGGATAAGCAAGGATGTGGATGACGCCGGCCAATGGAACGAGAATCAACTCGAGGAAGAGAATGCTACGGCGACGGCTGCGGGAAAAGGAAAGAGCGAACACGAAACCAAGACACAGACCGAACAACACGAGAATAGACAATACTGCAGGTGTCGCTGCGATTGAACCGGTTGGTGTGATTTGGAAAGAAAAGTAATCATCGGTATCAATGTTTGAACCTTCTAGACTCAGAGATTCACCCCAAGGCATACGTAGATGCCGATAGGTGACTGAGTCAGTCGAAGATACCTTTGGGAATGAGAATGAGGTCATACCGGACGACGTCCCCTTCAGTGAAAGTGAAACATCAGACCAAAGGGGAGTAGGTTGGGCAGTAATGAAGCCACCAATGAGTTTGATTCGTTCGCCTTCTCTTGGCGCATCATCAACGCCGAACTGCATGATTGTTGTCATAACGACGGTTACCGGATGGTTCACAACTTGAGACTCTCCATTCAAGTCGATATTGACATCATGATTTTGGAACTCGAGGAGGTCATGTCCAAGTAAATCCTCCACTTCCAGACCAAGGCCAGTATTCAGATAATAGTTGAGAAGAGTCGTGCTCAGCAACTGGCGTTCCATCTCCATGACTTCTGACTGCTCAATGTTACGACTGACGCGTTCATCATCTGAGACCACACCTGCATCAAAACTCTTCAAAACCGGCGATAGAGTTGTGACTTCGTCACCAATATGGTCCATTCCCCATCGCATCCAAAATGCCATTTCTCCTCCGACTTCGAGTCGAGTCGTTCGGTCCAATTGGAGTTTACCATTGGAGTTTTTTTCAAGAGTAAAAGTCCCAGTAACTGCAATCGGACTTCCATCTCCATTTGTCTTGAGAGGCTCGTCGGGAGGGTAGTATGTCCCGGTTCCACCGCTGGTATCGAATGTTTCAATTTCAAAAGTGGTTGAACCAGAAAGAGATGGACCGCCTGATTCAATGGTGAGACGAGCTTCCACACTCACACTTTCTATGCCGCCCTTAGCGCCTTGCCAAGTCCATGTGACTCGAACGGCACCGTCAGCACCGGTCTCAATTGGGTCGCCTGAAAGTTCACTTCCCGCAACGAAAATACGCAAAGAATCAGACTTTGAGAGGAGGTCCATGCCCCAATTTGAATCAATCAAGACTGAAAAATAAACATCCGACCCTTCAACCTCTGGTTCCATTAAAGACATATCAAAAAGCGGGATTTCTGCCTCGATGAACGAATCTTTGTCTTCAGACCCCCAAAAGAACTCAAGTTGGGCATCACCTGTTGGAATCGTGAAGATCAGTGAGCGAGCGGTAAGAGTAAGTTCAATTGCACCCATATCGGAAATGGAGGTTGCATCTACATCGATATCAAAAGTGAGTGTTCCTGTTCCTTGCCCAAGAACAGAACTCCCAGGGTCGTTTGCTGCACTGAAGGTTTGACTACCAATCTTGAGGGAGGCTGTGGCATTGATTTGAGCGCTAGCTGCATCTCGAAGTTCGTATTCAATCGAGACCTCCCAAGTGTTTGCTGGAATGGTTCCTGGCCAAACATTAGGGAGTACCCATTTCGCAACGGTCTCTTCGGAGGCTACAGAACTCGCTATGGTTGCCGAGGACGGTGAGTCAGTCGAGAGGTCTTGAGAAAACGGAGACATGGTACCTGCAGTAGCAGAGCCAAGCAGATGCAAAGTTGCTGAAGCTGAGTCGCAACAAACCAGCGTATCCTCTGCTGTTGCCTCTCCTAAATAACCGTCTGAAAAGGGAGCAGCGATGGATGCTAAAAAAATCAGCACAATCAGCAGCGGGCGTGCAGACATAACTTCACCAATATCACCCCAGCGCGCATGGCACATAAGAGAAGCGCCTTTTAGTGAACAAACCGTATCAAAGTGCCTTCTCAAGAAGCGCACCTAATTCTTTCTCAAAGAGTGAAACAACTGCTTCGCCAACCTCACCCTGTAGATCGTCAGGAAGCAGGCGTAGACCAAGACGGGTTGCAGCTCGGGTTGCTTTCAATTCCGCATAAACCGTTCGTGCCTTCGTATGGAAATAGTAGGCGACAGCCTCTTTAATTTCTGCTTTCAACTCAGGGTCTTCCTCGACTTTACTTCGAATATGAGTTTTAAGTTCATCCTTGACCAAATCTCGGAATGCTTCGATGACGAGGTCTTCGGTCGACATCAAATCTTGAACTTGGTCTCGTATACTACCAGTAAGCAATCGTTCAATGGCCATGAACATCCCAATTGGTTCTCGGGTTTCAACCCGTCGATGAACAGATTCAGATTAAAAGTCCTGATTTCAAGAAAATATCAGCCAACTTTGAGGCATGGACTTTCGCTTCTCCTGCTTCTTTGGGCCACGATTGTTCTGCAAGGTGAACTTGACTCATCACGTCGACATCTGAGGTGCCTAGCATCAATCGATGCCAAACAAGTTCTTCTAAACGAGGAGTAGAAAGCGATGGGTTTTGGAGGGCCGGAAGCAGGAGTTCGCTTAGCGCTGCGGAACGAGCCTCAGCATCCATCTGAGGCCAACCCTTTCTCAGCCGAGCGAGCATTCGCTCTGAAAGGTCAGGAATCATCCCCGACGCAGGTGAAGGGACATCCGGTAGTGGGACCACTCTGAAAGCACCCTCATCCCGCAGATGGTCACGCATCGAAGTATGTATTGGATCGAATGTTGTATCGAGCGCTTCACGAAGCCAAAGGCCAGTTGAAGCAAATGGCCGTAAGAGGCGTGTTTTTTGACCATTGGGAGACAACGCAGCAGCTAAGGCTGCACACTGAGCGACAGTATCCAATGCCCCCCTACGTTCAGATTGATTTGAACCCAAACGCACGGTGACAGACAGCGGAGTAATGTGAATGAAATCCGTCTGAGGTAAGTCTTCAAATGCCCATGTGTCGTCAAATGGATCGATGAAAATAAGGAGGCCGTCGAGCGACGATTGGGGTTCTTGACGTTCATCGCGCGGAATATGTTGGTGCGGTGGTAAAAATCGTCGTCTGTACGATGTCCCGGTATCAAGAAAAGCAGATTCAAGTATCGTTAAAGCGAGCAAACCCTGCAAGTCAGCCGGTGCATGGATGTGTACCATTTCCGCTTCATGAATCCGTTGAACATGACCCACAAGATGGGATTGAATGTCTACAAACGGGGCAGTTTGAAGCAAGTCGTTCATGGTCTCACCATTTGAATGGAAAAGGTGACCGTTGATGAAGCCTCACATTGTAAGGAAGAGCGTAAAGTATCACTCGACCATCAGGCGGAGTTCTTCACGCTTGTATCGCCAATCGGATGGCAATCGACCTTCAGACTTGTAATAGTTGGAAAGTCGGCGAATCTTAGATTCAGTAATTTCAAGCGAGCGCTTGTTGTGAAGATCTTTGTGGTTTCCACTGCCCAAGTGGTTGATGATACCGACTGCTTGTCGCATCAAATTCATCAAGTCTTCAGGGTAGGTACCACCAATGTTGTTCTCTATGAGAACCGCACCGATTCTCTTACCGAGAACGAGCCGAGCGTTAGGAACTGCGTGTTGGTCACGTAGAATTGTACCGATTACAGCAGAGGAATGACCCTCCTTACCGAGATCAATAACAAGTTGCTTTACCGCCGCAGCATCCGTGTTTGACCACTCTGGTGCTTCGCTGACATAGGGTTTACTGGACCCACTCTTTCCTTTGCGTGATTTATACATCCGTGCCATAAGGACAACTCCAAGGAAAAAGCCGACTTGTCACCCCTTCTTAACCGCTCCGCTTCAACCAAGCGCTTTTCACCACGTCTCAACGCAGGATTGCGAGGTCAAAGAAGGCTTCAATTACAGTCGTTGATGGGATTTTGCAAGTCGACCTGGCGTGTTCGGCCACTCCCATGCCGGGGCATGAGCGCGAGCCAACCCAATCACCGTGTTGTTTTGATACACCAAGACATCGCTACCGGCGCGAATTGATGCGTCATACGATTCCACGAGTGTTCCGAAAATGTCCCCTTTCCAAGCAATATCTGGCCGAAGGTGAACTTTGGGCAGTGCCTCAAGTTCATCCAATGTTGGAATGACGGCCTTCGGTAGCGAAAAACCACTGCGGTCGATGGACCAAAGTGCCATCTGATTTTTATCCCGTTCGAGTCGGTACCGTGGGGGTTTACCACGCACTTTCATATCGGCAAGCCACGAATCGTTGTTCATTTGCTTGCGAGAGATGCTTGCGAAATTGTCAAGCAAAATCTTCTCTGTGCGACGGCCACGAGCGCTAAAGGTATCCACTGCATCACGGACAGCTTCCGAAAGACGTTCTAAAGCATCGTGTGAGCCTGCAGAATCGCCTTGCCGAGTATCAATGACTGCAAGCGAAGCGTGCTCAAATCCTATGCCTGAATGATTTATTATTCGCTTGTAGTTGTGCCGATCCACCAAAATGTGAAACATACGCTGAATCCTTGCGAGTTCATCCCCGGTCCAATCACCGGTAACTGGGACGTCATAGTGACCTGCAGGCCAAACTTCCTCAAGATCTCTTGGAACCAAACCAAGAGGTGATGTGACCATGACTTCGTGGCATGCACTGGTGCCAATTGCCCGGATGAACCGACCATGTGATTTTGAAAGTCGATACGGTTTTCTGGCGGAACATGGAAGCAAAACCAAAATTGTATCCAATCCCTCAGGCGCCGTATAATTCGTGGAAATATAAGATTCCCAATCGGCAATGAGAGGATCTGTTTGTATTGATGCAGAATGGCAAGGGAATTTGAAATTGGAGGCAACATGTGATGAGAGAAGGCCTGGAATATTTTGACACAAGAGGTCATGACGGCGAAGGTGTTCAACCAATCTCGGACTTGTCAGTGATTGGCGGTCAGCCAGGGAACGCATCTGATCGGTTGCCAATGCACCTCGCACAGATGCTATCGCATTCACCCAGTGTGAAACTTGTGCCTCCATATCAGTAGATTCATTCATTGATTCAACGCTGTGCCTTGGTCCTTGTTCGGTCAACAACACTCCAGCGGCAGCAGCCTGACGCGACCGGGAGAGATCGAACAAATCGACGCCGAACCAAACAAGAACTGCCAAGTTATCCGGGCCCCCAAGACCCGGTGTCCACAAGAGCGCACCAGGAAATTGTTGTTTCAAAATCGATATTGCCTCAACCAATCGTCCTGGTTGGGCTGCAAGTTGCACCGCATCGACAAGAACCACGACATCGGGTTTCAATTCAGGGTCTGTGAGGCTAGCATCGTGATTCAGCCGCTGCCAAGAGACGGGCAAAACTTGGGCGGTGCCTGCAACTTCACCCGCATCAGCCTCATCCAGCGATGGAGGCAATACATGTCCAATCGACACACTCCATGAAGGGGAGTTGGTCGAAAAGTCCGGAGGCGAGAGGGGAAGTCTCGATTCAAAATGTAGCGTTGCTGGAATTGCACCATCGGTCGAGGAACGGAACGGAGCAAGATGAGGTTCAACCTCAATGTCTCCATCGAGTAAAACCAGTGCAGGAGTCGACGATACCGGACTCTTACGGTCACCCAATGCCCACTGTCGAGCAAAGCGATAACGTGCAACAACGGTTCGACCCAGACCATCCTCCATGGTTGGTCCAAAAGCCATTGCTTCTTCAAGCATTGGACACGAAGAAGGGCCTAAGTTCAAAGAGCATACTTGGCAGGCACATGCATGGACGGCAACATGGCAAAGCGCCGGATGGGTGCTGGCGTACTCATGGCATGTCTGCTTTGTCTTCTATCGTTGGCACCACTGCCCGTCACATCAGCAGAGAGTGGAACGGAAGATTTGCTCTACATCGACGGCCGAGTTATCGGCTATACCTCGAATGGTGTGGACAACCACTCGCGTCAGTGGAGTATCGAAGAAGGTCAATGGACAAGTCTCGTTCTTGAATGCCAACAATGCTCTGCTGAACTGGATCTTGCTGGCGTCGTCCATCAAGTCACGAGTCAAATCACTGTTCAATCGAACGCTAATGGAACTGCAACACTCAATATGCATTCACCACTTTCAGAGACGGTACGCTATTCCTTGATTGAAACAATCGAAGAATCGTTCCCATCGGTTCGACCAGCACCTCTGGAGGAGAGGGAGCAAAGAGTCCTCGAATATTGCTTCAATACAACTGAATGCATCCAGCCCTCTAAAGGACACCTTGATGGAATACCGTTTGGCGAATATTCCTCGCAACATTTTGTCACAGGGGTCCATGAACAAGTCGGCACTGAATACGTGGCATTCAGTATAGCCGGTGGAGATACATTGGAATTGCAGGTGATGCATGCAACCGACGGGATGACGATCTCTGTCTACTCTCAAAATTCTTCAGCAGAAACCCACCACGAATTGACCCTTGTTCTGGCGCAAGGACTGAATGCATCGGAGTCTGGAGAAAGTGGTCTTTGGCACTTCGATGAATCCGGCAGGGTACTGGTCAAAATCGAAGCCAGTGTAGCAGATACGGGTTGGGCAATCAAGACGATGCGCTACAGCGATAATTCATCGGTTCAATTGATTGAAAACCCCCACAATCTAAACCTTGTAGGGCATCACTCCACTTCGGCAACGCTTGCCATGAATGAGACTCAGAAGTTCACCTTCCAACCGTTGTATTTTGACACGTCAATCCGAACAGACCAACTCGTTGGTGGTACATGGATTTTGGGCAGTGAACTGAACATCACCACAGACCCAGCGTATGTGTTTTACCCGTATCCGAACATCAGTGCTGTGCGGGTTCATTTGCTATCACCAGTGCATTATGTCACTGTTCAAGTGGAGGATTTTTCAGACCTTGGTTCAGGCCTTGAAGCACCTTCGGTACGTCCGTTATCACGCCTCAGTGATAATTCTTCATGGCCCTCAATGAGCCTCGATTCGGGCACGATTGAAGGTGAGATGACCCTTTCCATACACGATACAGCCGATGTGTACAAGTTGGAGGTGGACGGTTGGGTCGAATCAGAACATCTCGTTCGATTCTCCCTTGAGAGCATGAACATCGAGCAGTTTGAGTTGGAGATATGGAGCATGGACCAAGAAACTTGGGAAGTCATTGACTCACGTCGCAGTACATTCAGCAACGGTAAAATTCAGGCATCACTTGAGGTTGGACCGGGGACGCATTTTCTGCGAGTCGCTTTGGTTGATGCAACGAACAGCACGCCACATCCTTGGGGAGAGGAGTCACCGTCACTGACGTATCTTCTTTCCTCTTCGTATTCAATTATTGATGAAGGTGAAGAACCGTACTTCCCGCCCGATGAGAACGCCGAAAAGTGGGGTGTTCGAGCTCGATTCTTCCTCGGTTCTCTGTTCCTTTTGCCAGTCCTGTACTTCGGCCTACTCCAATACCGCAACTTGAAGACAGCACGAGAATTCTCGATGAAATCTGAACAACTTGCCTGGTTCAAATCACTGCTTGATTCAGGCGAAACAACACCAAAACAATCGCGTGCGAATCTTGCACGAGCTCTTCAGGCCGTGACATTACTTTCGTGGGATGAAGCAAACTCGGCATGGGGTAAGCCTGACCTTGACTACCGAACCGATACCGTTGCAATGGCGGTATGGAAACTCGACGAAAGGATTGCGAAATCAAAAGGGGCAATACCACTCATGGTCGGCATTCACATTGTTGAAGGCCATTGGGACTTAGCAGCACTTCGATTTGATGCGCCAGTTGGTCAGGCGTGGAATGTTGAAAATGTTGAACCGAGATTCCTGAACCGAGGTGAGGAAGTATTCCTCGACACGATGGCAAATGGAAATCGCACATTTATCATGGCGGAAATCAACGGCACTGCTTCCGTAGTCGATATCGAACTCAACGGGCGCATGAACGGAGAACCGAGCGCAGTAAGGATTCCTTCAACGCTTCACATTCAATCGCTTGAAGAAGAATGATGAAATCACCTTCGAGATGAAAGCGGCATTACGCTCAAATCGCATATGCTGCTCAAAACTTTGGACGGACGGTTACAACGGAAGTGTTCTCCAAGTCGAGCAGATCATCGTCATCTTCTTCTTTATCCGACTCTGATTCGTCCATGGAGTCATTTTCGGCGCGTGAGGTCGACTTACTCTCAAAGATTTTTTCTTCACGAGTCAAGCCCTTCTTGGATTCAAGTTTTGTAATCTGATTTTGGAGTAACTCGAACTCGATTTCCAAATCTTCCATGACATCACGAACTGCTTCCATTTTGTCATGAATTCGAGAAGCGAGTTTCTTCATCTTGCGCAGTACACGCTTCTCGGACATGCTACGACCAAATGTCCAGAGGTTATGAAGATTAATACGATATTTATGCCGTCGAAAGACGTGGATTAAGAGGAGGAAATGATTGCTTCATCAGTTTCGTCGATCCTTAGCATCATCCTTGATGCGCTCCAAAATGTCCTTCGGCGCGAGGGCTGACTTCAAATCCTGCAGAGCTTTTTTCGACTTCTTGTCGACTTTCTTAGGCATATGTAATTTCAGAAGAACAACAACATCGCCACGCCCACTGCCTCTGCTATGAGGTAAACCTCGTTTTCGAATTTCAAGGGTGTCTCCAGAATTCGAATACGCTGGCACCTTAATGTTCAGTTCTTTCCCGTCAACGTGTTGAATGGTAACGGTCGTTCCGAGCACCAAGTCAGCATAACCGAGAGGTAACGACATGATGAGATCTGCACTGGAGCGTTCAAACCATGGGTGAGGTTCAATGTCGATTTCAATAAACAAATCACCATTCTCACCTTTACCTTGTGGTGCTGGTTCCCCTTTACCTCGCATGCGCAAGCGAGTTCCCGCCTCAGCCCCTGCTGGGACATTAAATCGAAGCGTCGTGGATTTGATATCCTTGCCGTTACCACGGCAATGTGAACATGACTCAACGGCTGTACTACCGGAACCGCCACACGTCGGACATTCTCGAACGACATCTTGAACGAAGGGTCCGACTTGTTGGCGCATGCGAACTCGACCTTGACCACTGCAATCTCCACATTCCGATGTTTCACCGTCTTTGGCTCCTGTCCCGTCACAATGTGTACAGGCGACCGGAAGTTCAACTTCAACTTCCTCAGTGCTGCCCGCATAGATCTTGAACATGTCAACAGTGTGAATCATCCGAATGTCTGACCCTCTACGGCGTGAACGGCGAGACCCACCGCCACCACCAAATATGTTGGAAAAGAAGTCGCCGCCGAGAATGTCTTCAAGGTTAATGTTGAAACCACCGCCGCCGAAGCCTCCAAACGGAGAGCCACCAGGCCCATTATGCCCAAATCGATCGTACTGTGAGCGTTTTTCATCATCGGATAAAACGGCATATGCTTCTTGGATTTCTTTGAACATATCCTCAGCATTTTCTTCCTCACTCCGATCTGGATGGTACTTACGGGCAAGACTACGGAAGGCGTTCTTGAGTTCTGCAGAAGTCGCCTGTTTCTCCACACCAAGAACTTCGTAATAGTCACGTTTCTCAGACATATGCTCACCGAACAAGCCTAGGGGTAGTGAAGTCCTCTTTCAACATCACGCACAAAATCCATCGCCTCAAGCATCAAGACCGCAATGAAGACAGAACGGTTCGCCGACAGGTATCGACGAACTGCAGCCTTTGCAGAGGTTACCTGCTGGCGGTGGTGCAGGAACACTGGTCTGTGGTGCAGTAGCGAACTGTGCGGTATTCATCATGGCCATTTCCTCGATGCTGCCTTGATTGGATACCGGTGGTGGTGAATCCCAAGCGTAAGTTGTATCCATCTGCATTGCAGATGCTTGAACATCAGGGAGACTGGCCCCTGTTTCGGACATGACCGAATCGATTCCCCCATCGTCACTCACCGAGGTCATTTTCAGTTCAGAATCATCTTGGTTTGAATTCGTGCGCATTGGAGCAACTGGTCGCTGAGCAATCACAGGTGCGGCAGTGGATGCTGCCCTAAGCGTTGCTTGGCGTCGTTCCTCACGTCGTGTATCTGCATCGCCCCGACCGAAAATCGCCCCAATAAAATCGAGCAATGAATCCATCGGTGATGCCTTACGCTTGGCTCCAATGGTTGAGTGTACTTGTTCTTCACCGAACATTTCGTCTCCCGAAACTCTACGATTTGCCCGTCGTACTTGCGCAGACTCCAGGAGTAAGTCCACTTCGACTTTCTCATCTTCATGCAGTTCAAGTTCAGGTGATTCCATGTCAATGTTGGCAACTTGGCTTTGCAGGGCCAATTTTCCTTCAGGGCTGAGGTTACCATCAAGTTGGACATTGGTTTGCCAAACTCCTGCTTCTTCAGCTTGGTATACTTTCTTCATGGACTTCATGGAACGCGAACGATGGTATTCGAAATCACGTACCGTCCGAGTTTTACGAAAAAGAACGATACCAAGAACAACGGCAATTCCATACCATACATACATAATCAGTGGTTCAAGGTCAAAAATTTGACGAAGAGGTGTGACCGTCAAATGCACAGCACCCATCAACAGAAATGGCAATATCGCAATACCACGGGCCGTTGCTGAACGCTCCTTCACCATGGTCAACACCTTGCGCTTTCCTACTACACTCAAGAAAGTTGGCATACATTGCTTGAACACATTATCGGTCTTGCGAAGCACGGCCCTTTCGAAACAATCCATCGACAAGACCCACCGAAAAACTCGAGTGAAGTAAAACCAAACAGAACGGGACACCAAAAATCAACGAAATTCGTCTTGCCTTTCGTGCACTTCGTAGACCTTCAAGAAGAAGAACTGTCCCATAACATGCGGGTAAGATTCCCGTAAATGATGAACCTGCTCCTAAGAGGGACAGGGTAACGATAGCGCCAATCCATGGTAAAAATTCTCGAACGCTTGTCCGTTTCGGGTGCTTACGTAAAATTTTAGCACGCCAGAATCCGTAACGATGACCCATCTTCCACCATTTGCCCAGGGTGGAACGCTTGACCATACGCACATGGGTTGCAGGGGTTCGGGCCAATGTGAAACCAGCGTTGAGTAACCGCATTGAAAGATCGCTGTCTTGACTCGTGATGAAGTTTGTATCCCAGCCATTCACCGACTCAAGAGCCTGGCGTGAATGCATAGCAAACGCTGGAACCTGTGTGAGCCCTCTGGATTTGAATCCATCGAATTGGCCATTACCACTGCCGAAAGGAGATGTGAGGCATCCTTCAATCCAAGATTCGACCGCACCGTGGCGACCTAAACTTGGCAACACTTTCACGCCAACCCCACCTAACGGTTTCGAATGCTCCTCTTCAAGCAAGTTCCACTCGCTTAACCGGACTTCAAGATGGTCCTGGTCGACGGTCGAATGACCAATCATCTCGACCGTAAATTGTACGGATGATGGCAGAATCTTAAGCGCCAAGTTACGGGCTTGAGCAACGTACTTGCCCGTATTGGAATGCAATTCAATCCGAGGTCCTTTCGATTGAACGCTCAAAGCAATCATACGTTCGACTTTTTCACGTGTTGAATCCGTCGAACCTCCATCAAGAACCAAAATCATATGTTGCTCGGCTGGTAGGCTCTGTTGGATAAGTGATTGAAGACATGCTTCGATGTAGTTCTCTTCGTTGAGCACGGGCAGGACGGTTGCAATCACCGGCCCTGAACCACTCATATCCACCCGTATGTACGCTCACCTTTCACCTGTTCGCCGAAATAGCGATTGAAAGGCATGTTCATGTGGAGGGGGTTCTTGGACGGTTCATGCAAGAACCAATGCTGCGCCTCAATGGCGTCAATGAAAACTTGCAGATTCGTATCGAGACAGCATTACGAGGAGCAGATGTACCGCAAAAAGTGGAACTTGCCGTGCTGACCATATTCCCCGAGTTCCCCGTACCAACGCACCACGAAAATCCGCAACTCGGTCAGGCAATCGACACAGTTTGGACTGGGCAGAATGTATCGCTTGCGACGTTTCTCAAACTACTGCATGAACAGCGCATTCTCGATACGGCTTTGGACGCAATGACGGCTTCTTTTGAAGGTTCGAAAACAGAGTTTTCATTACTCCGACAGGCTGCAATTGTTGGAAAAGTCGCCTTCCCCTTGCCCGGTGAACGTCCACTCGGAGGTCTAATCCATGTCGTTCTTGAAGGCCAAAACTTAGGTGATTGGCTTGAAGCAGCCACATGGCATAAGGGTCGTGATACCGTTCCGCGCAGTATCCAAGATGACAATACAATGGGTGCCGACGGTGAAGCTGTCACTTGGATTTAGAGAGATAACCGGTCTCCCTCATCCAATCAACGATGTGCTCATCGCTTCCTAACCAATCGAGTGGCGAATCATCATCGATAGCCCTCCAAGCCAAAGCATCATGAGCAGTCCAAGAGCTTGAATCCATGAGGTCAAGTCCTTCATCACTTAACTCGACAGGTAGTATGTTCAAGGCAATATCAAACATCTCTAATTCATGGTGCCAAACCCCAACGGAAGGCTTTGCAGTGACATCCCACCCAAGTTCCTCCTTGAACTCCCTCACAACAGCCTGTTGCATTGTTTCCTCGATCTCGACTTTCCCTCCTGGGAACTCCCATTTGCCAGGATGTGTTTCGTGCGGTGCACGGCGAGCAACAAGATAACTGCGGTTGCGAGTCACCAATCCTCCAACAACCGATACAACAGGTCTGAAAAGCATGCGTTGAATAACTTCTTGAATGAGCGTTGAGGCTTGTTCCAACGAACATTCTTCATAGTCAGGAAGGTGAATGAAAAGGCAAGGCTTTGAGTCGACACCAGGCATTGAAAGAGTGTAGAGGGTTCGGTATAGAGTTTCATTACAGATGAACGTGCCTGCATCCGTCGACAGTTCCCAGACTGACTCCAGTCTGTTTTTTACCCAAGTTTTAACCGGGACTGAAACGAATAAATCACCCTGTGCAGATAGGGGCTGTTCGAAAACTTGGCGTCCGGAGTTGTCCGGAATTCGCATCGAGAGTGTATTTTGAGCACGGGTTTCAATTCGTGGCACTGTGCATGACTCACACAGACCTAAATGGACAATAAGGTCCCACTCATGGCCCGCTAAAAGGAGATTCGATACTGCGGTGGAACCCTTTTCATCAACCGATAGGACCATTGAATCAACTGTGACTTGGATGGGTTCCAATTCTCTCGCTCTTCGCATTGACCACGGGTCTGGGCAATTGAACGCCTTGGGAAGTGAAGAAAGAACATCCATGGAAATGTTCCGTTGATTGTTACCGAACGGCTCAAATCCGGTCACCAGTACCTGAGCCATGACGCTTCGTTAGCGTGAGGGTTTTTCATACTCTTGCATCGCATCTTGCGTCATCTTGACAAACAAGTAGTGACACGTCAGTTCGTGGGGAGCATGGAATCGGCGGATGAACCACCAATGGACCTCCAAGAGGAGGAAGACGGATTTTCCAATTTGAGACCTGTTCGACTTCTCCGTGAAATTTGGAAAGAATTCACTTTTGGCGTTGGCGCGTGGGGTACTTTACGTCCACTGTTAACCGCACTCCTTGCAGCAGTCCCCTTCTTATTCCTCGGCCAGCATGCGAACCGACAACATAGGAAAGCGATGGACTGGTCACTCTTACAAATACCTCTTGCCTTGACCATTGTGCTGTGGATTGGCCTGTGGCTCTATTCCATCTTTGATGCATGGAGAGCAGCCACCCAATTGAGCGCAGAACGTAACGACTAAGGCCGCCATAACTGGTCAGTGCACGAGATACTGCCATCAGCAAGACCGGACAAGTCATTGAGGTCGTCGCTGTCAAACTCCGTCGGTAAATCATTGTCAAAGAAGTTCGCAATACTCGTGGACTCGATGGCCCAGTACATAACCGAATCTTCGTTGTTGGAATGTCCTGGATGTGAACTGTCTTCGTGATCGACTGGTGAAGTGTATACTGTGTTTACCAATCCCAAAAGATGGCCAACTTCGTGAACCAAAACACTGTTCTCTATTTTCTCTGCAGAAGGACGGCGGAAAATATTTTCAGCCTCATCGATGGAGTCTTTGAAAATCGCCACAGTGGATGCGTCGACTGCGACGCCAAGAACGCTGGTGTCATCGTATGTTCCCGCTGGGAACAGAATCTGCCAAGTGAGTGTTGAACCCGATTGAGGAGAGGAACTTTTTGCCTCATCCCCTAATTCGCGCACATCGTTTGCAGACCAGGTGTCTTCGATTGAAAAATCAGTTTCTGTGAACACAAAACTAATTCCCATCGGCTTCGCACACACGGACTCAAGACGTTGTTTGAGCATATCTGTCGAAGTTGATTCGGGTAAGTAGCCCGGTTCATAATCAATTTCGATAACCATGGAAGTGTATTTGGAATCATCTAAACAGGCAAGGGTTAGGCTTCCTGGAATTCCTCGGTTACCCGATACATCAAGGATACCGTCACCGCTTAAGCAACCGGATAGAGCAGGCATGAGAAGCAGCACAAGAATGCCAATACCGATGCGATGAAGTCTGCCCATGGTGTGCGCTGGTGCTGGTTATTTTCAAACCATTGCTTACCATTCCTCTGGAATTTCAAGCGGTGAAAACAATTGCCCTGGACTTTTGGCATTGGAAAGTTGCGTACGTGAAAGAGCCTCCCATGGTCGTAAAGCGAGCAATCCTTCCGCTAATGATGCATCGATTTCCACCAGCGTAACACGAACCAACGTTGCTAAGATATCCATTCGATCTTCATCGATAATCTTGAAAATTTTCTCCAAATCAAACTGAAATCCAGATTGGTCATCCTCACCGGTCTGAATGGGCCACGGATGAGTGACGGTTTCAGGGAACTCTTGCTGAGTTGCCGTTATGTGTTCATCGAGCGAACGCGACAGCCCCGCAATATGCTTGCTGAGAACAAGACTGACTTCGATGAGGGGCATATTGAGCTGATTGATTAAATTGACCATGCGTTCCTGCAAGGTCACCATTCCAGCGACGGCTGAATTGTTTCCATCGGACATGTCAGCAACTCACTTCTTCATCGATTCGACGTATTGCCATCCGAAATGATTCCATTGGTCCATTGTCCATCCTTCAGGAAGACCTGTTGGAGGTAGAGGTGGTGGAGCCTTTACAGCCGAGGCAACTGCCGGGGCAGGAGAAGTCGCTGGTTGAGGTAATGTCAAACCACTTGGTGGCGGAAGGTCTTGATCAATAGCCGGAAGCACCTTGGAATTTTGAAGGTCTTCGAGCACTTCTTCAGTTTGGTCTTCAACACCTGGATCGAGTTCTCCTTCACGAATACGTCGGTTCATCACCAAGAGCCACATAGCCATGCTGAGAGAAAGTAGAGCGACGATGTACAGTACAATACTGAATGTCCCTTCTTGTGCTTGCTGAGCCAGCGCTTTGCCATCGCGAATGGTTTGTTCTTTGATGAAAAGAGGTTCCAGAGAAGTGCGGTCCATTTCCACCTCGTCCACCAATACCACAAGTCGGAACTCGATGCTGTCACCAACATCTGCATCGGCTATTGTCGGTAGAGATCCTGTCAACTCACCACCCGCTGTTGCTACAATGTCAACTCGAGCGATATTCTCCCAAAAGCCACCTTCAACAGCACGTTGGAGAACCAGAGCAACATCTCCCTTACCGCCAAGGTTTCGGACCTCGAAATCAAGGTTCACAGCTTGTTGTGCGATTGGACTTGGGTCGTCCCATGAGAAACTGCTCGTTGCAGCATTGAGGTCGATACTTGGGCCGAGCAAAGCCAAAGACCATGACGCAATTGGCTCGTCAATCGAATTGCCGGTCGTATCGAACGGATTCCCTGCGGAATCAGAACCTGAAACCCAGATATCAACCATATAGGATGGCAAAAGGGTTGTTGCCCCTGCATCGGTCAAATCAAGATTACCAGTCCAAAAGAATTGTTCACCAAACGGAGTTGTGTCCGGCAAAGGAACACTTCCCCGGGAGATTTCTGCTTCACCTGCACGTACACGATAGTGGACAACTGCAGGTTCATCGAGATCAAAACCGTAGTCATCCAATGTCTCAAGCATAACCTGTAGGTCTCCACAAGCCCCAATGGAAAGTGGAGAACCAGAATTGACTTCATCTAAGGTGATGGCGGCAATGGTTGGACGTTCGCTATCAACAGCCAAACGAACACGCTGAGTCGTGGATGTTTCATCCATGGCAAAACCGGGTAAATCACCCAAACCAAGTTGTAAATCAAGATGTCCTGATGGAACAGATGGAATCAACAAGTCGAGACTGAATTCCCCATCGACGCGAGTTGAGGTCGTCCAAGTGTTGTCGTAATCTCCAAAAACAACGTCAAAAGCACCCGGTGGTGCTGGTGTTTCGTCTTCTGAGAAAAGTACGCGACCGTTGACGCGAAGAGCTTGTCCAGCACCGATGAGGGTTTCATCAAAGTCTGAATTGTAATGGTTCGTTCCATCGCGCAGTTCAACTGCTCGAATATGGCCTTCCATTGTATCAAACCTGAAGTCGTTATCAAGACTCCATGCATCGTTTCCAAGACCTTCGTTGGTTTCGAAACAAGGAGTAACTTCGATGTCATTGCAAGGTAAGTCGGTCACCTTTATTTTTGGAATGATAAGACTGGCACCATCGGTATCAAATATTTCTGGGAACGTCCAAGTGAGTTGGAAACGTGCAAGTATTTTGATGAGGTTGTTGTCTGTTTCATCTAAACTCACGCTTGAATACAGATTCGATACTGCTATGTTTGCGGAGCCGGACTCCATAACTGCGACTGGTAGGCCATCATGTCCCTTAGTCAAGGAGATGAACAACGAACTTTCATCATCATCGTAATCTCCACCGAGCGCCAGTTGAATGTACTGAATATCTTCCCATCCATTTCGGTCAGAGAGTACGATTTGTGCCGTGTAAGGAATACCTGGGTGCAAAGGAGCCGAATCGTCGTGGCCGAGGATGGTGGAATTGTCCAAATCAAGCTCTGGCTCAAATTCAACTCGGATACGATAGGTGCCCAAATCATTGTCCCAATCAGGTTCGGTTTCCCCAGGTACATAGCCGCATGCGGTGTTGCTGTCTGGGCAAACGGGTCCACCGCCCATTGCGATAGCGTTGTCTTGAGCGTCTTTGCCTGTAATGAAATATGAAACCAGTTGGCCGTGTTGAAGCATTGAGTCATCGATGAGTCCATCAAAAATATTCAAACCTCCAGTTTGGGTTTCCGGTGAATTAAGCACCTTCATTTCATATTCGTTGGCATTCGGTAATCCGTCAAAATTGTAGTCGCTGCAACCAATTGCTTCACTTGCCTTGCACCCAATCCAATAGTTGAGTGTGAGTTGGCTCGGGGGATCGACTGAGTCTTGAACCACGACACTAAGCGCTTGACCACCTGGTGCTGGCGGGCCTGCATGGCGTTCTGAACCGTCCGCTGGAGTTGAAGTTAGGACCAACGGTGAGTTACCGTCGAGTACCAAACGGATGGTATTGTATCCAGGATTAGTGAATGTTGAGCCGTTCTTCAATTCAATGGCCTCGACGTAGAATACCATTCCACCCGGTGCCGATTCCATCGGTGAGGTAATGGTGATATTGAAAGCGCCAAACGCAGGATTTTGTTCACGTGTAAGTTCGATTGGCTCGCCAATCGGATCCCCGTCATACGTTACATTTTGACCCAAGATTCGGAGTGCAAATTGACCACCCAACGGCGTGAGTTGTGAATCTTGGAAATGTATAACGCCAGTAAACGACATCAGGTAGCCTCCACGGACCCAGTCTTGAGAATAGAGTTCACGGCCTGTTTCTTCATAGACTCGAAGTCCGTCAATTTGAATATCGTTTTCGACAACCATGTCCAAGGATTCAGTTTGCCATGAAACGACGGCTTGTCCCAAGTCATCTTGAACCGATATGAGTGCTTGTAATTTGCTTTCATCGTCCCATGACCAGTTGACAGACATCGGCATCCGAATCGTGACCAGGCCAGTTGAGTCCATCACAGAAGTACAGTTTGCTGCATCGAATTGGACGATACCATCTGCATCGCTGACGACCGAACAGGTGTCACCGCGTTCCCATTCAAAGGCAGGGTTTTCGCCGTATGAATTGTTGAGCGCAACCAGAGAGCTCGTCACTCGGTCAACGTCATCACCTGGTGCGATTCGAACATGCAAGTTCCTAAAGACACCGTCTGGAGAGATGATTCCACCCTCAAGCGATGCGTCAATCGCCCTGGTTTGCATCTTGTACGTAATGTCGAGGTTCGAAATCTTAACGCGACCAGAGGTTGCTGCCTTAATCGCAATTGGAATGAGGACATCGCCCTCACCGTTCTGTGGAATGAGGGCGTTAAACGCTTGGACAAGTGTTGGTTGATACTTTACTTCAGCATTGACCAGCGACATGTCACTTGCAACGACAGAAGATTCATTCAAGAAAAGAACCGATTCCCAATCCCAAACCAAATCGTTACCAACATCGATTTTCGGCCGGTCTGGATAACCTTCCTCGTATTCCAATGTGACCAAATCAATGAGCGGCGTTCGTGTTGAATCCGATGTCGACATGCTGATAGCGTAACGAATTGTGTCACCTGCTTCTGTCGATGGGAAACTTACTTCTTGATTGTTCAAGGCAGGCAACCAAGACGAGCCGTTATCGTTTGAAACCTGAACGAGTATTGAGGTTCCGGCTGGAACATCTGCTTGCCAGTTGGGTCGGACTTTACCAACTTTGGTCCCGGTGACCAGAGGTGTTGAAGTCCAACTGCCAGAAGTGGTATATTCTGTAGCATACTCGACATCCACCCACCATGAAACTGCAGTTGAGCCGATGAGTTGTGCTTTCCAAACAAGTTCGTTACCAGGATAATCAAAATGAATCGTGGAATTGGAAGTTACAGGCTCCCAGTGCGTCCCATTGTCGGCTGATATCCAGTAGTCGACACGGTCACCGATTGATGCTGCGGACCAATAGGTCTGCATGTTCGCAGCAAGCACCGGTTCAGTTGAGTTAATGACTGGACCAAGCCAAGTGGTTGTACCTGGCGCAGGTGTGGTCTTAAATTGCCATCCTGTGCCGTATTCACGGTAGTAAAGTGTCGAAGAAGACCATGTTGAGTAACCGCAGTCCGCGGTAACAAAACGTGACCCATCATATTGCAGCCCATATCCGAGTGCAGAGAGGAGGCGTGTTCCGGATTGCGGAACAAGGGAGGTTGAAGAACCGGAGATTGTCCATGCTTCAAGTTGGTCCTTGTCTTGGCTCGTTGAGCCTTTTTGACATCGCATGAAGAACGTCGTTTCGTTCACTTCCAAACCGCGAACCTGTTGCCCGGTCTTGCCACACTCCCATGCACTACCGGATGATGATGAATACGAGTACATGTTATCTCCACGGGTGTAAGTTCCATCAGGCGTTTCGCTGAATGTATAAGGAACAATCCGTCGTTGTGCGTTATGCACAATCCAAACATCTTCTGTTGTGCGATCATAGGCGATTGCGGTATACTCTGAATATTGAGGTGAAACATCGTAAGAGTCGATACAAGTCCAAACATCATCTCGAGAAATATCCATCTCTAAAACACGGTGGTACTGTGTAGGTGCTGAAGACGAATAGTGGTATTTGTATCCAGACAAAATGGCGAACATTCGTTCATCATCGGTAATTGTCCAGTCACGGAATCCGTAGTTTGCATAGTACGTACTCGAATGCAAATTTGGAAGAGTACACTGAGCTTGGTCCAATGTGATTACAGACTCTTTGGTAGCGTTGTTTGGATAAAGTCGATGGACAATGTTTTGGAAGGTTGAAGAACTCCAAGTGGACATGAACAACCAGTCATGATGTTTCAGTACAGCACCCTGACTCTGCTTGTTAAAATTCGACGAAGTTTTGAGAACTTGCTGAGAGAATCGGCTTTCTGTCGAATTCGATGTGTGCGGTTGTCGAACAGCGTATGAACCGTTATCGAGCCATGCATCAGAGGCAGGATTAACGGTTTCGTCAAAACCGTGTGCAAAGAAACTGGATGAACTGTTTGCCAAGTCGAGGCTCAAATCGCCGCTTCGCGAATCGGTTGCGGAGGCTCCGCCTGCAATCCATTCATCACGATCATCCGTCACGGTTTGGCTCCAACCTGTAGCAGATGCGCCCGAAAGCGTCATCGAAACTTCAGTCACCAACGCACCCTTTGGCAATGAGATTTCAGCACCGATGTCTGGATTCGCACCTTGGTACAAGGCCACGTGTTCCGTAGAACCATCACTGAATTCATAAATGTGCCGTGAAACGCCGGCAGCGTCAGCAGAACCTACGAAAACTTCCGCCATTGGCCCCATCGGTGAAAGAACCATGATGAAAAAAAGTACGAACATGATGCCGCGCCCGTTTGAAAATTCGTTCTGCATGTCTGCTCCCCGGAAACACCACAGGCGCTATGGCCTTTGAATTAAACCCCTTCAGGTTCGGTCTGAATCATCCTGTTTGGCGAGAATCATAACGGAGAGGTGAAGAGTCACCACGGACACCGTCTTCTTCGTCATCGTGAACCTCAAACCAGTCCACCATCCAATCACCATCAGTGTCCCAATTGGTCGGATCCGTTCCTTCAGCAATGTGATCGTTGTCATAATCAAGGAGGTACCAGCCGAATTCATGCTCACCTACCGAACGTACAGGTGCAGTATTGGGCGAGCCAACATAGTAGATATCCCATGCATCGGTACGGTTACCTGCTAAGAGAACTTCATCATCCCCTGAATCCAAGAGAAGGAAGTTGGTGTCTTTGTCGTCAACAACATAGGCAAACCGTATATCATTTCCGAACGACTTGTCCATTTTGAGGTAATTTTCGTTGCTTGCGCCTGATGCGTCAAATTTCAACATAGCCGCACGCAATTGCCACCACTCGAGAACGATTTCCCCATCATAAATGAGGCCACTCAAACGAACTGCATTCGGTGAGGAAAGGTCGGGGGTGGTGATTGCATAGAACTCTTGGAAATTCGTATACGGTTCATAGACGCAACCGGCCCCTGTACAATCCCAGTTCCCGTCTTGGTCAGGGTCAAAGTTTGCATCAAGAGGATCTGCCGGATTCATTGTGAACCAAGTAAAGGACAAATCTGGACGTGACAACACACCGTTGGCACCTTGCTGTGACAGTGGAAGACATGAATTGGTGTCGGTCGTACATTCTCCACCTGTAGCCGCATCAATCCACATCACACGTATTTGCATGAAGGTGCTGTAGTTGTCGTTATCTTCATTCCATGCCTTCGCATATTCATACCAATCAGGAAGCATGTCCCCGTCGGAATCGTTGTCACTCGGGTTGATTCCGTACTTGAACACTTCACGGCCATCTGAAAGATTGAAGTCTTGTTCATGCAACACAACCTGGCCATTTGAAACCACAGTCGTAAACGATACACTGTCGCCGTCGGAATCGTTCAAGTCTGGCCGAGTTTGGTTGTCCCACTCCATCCAGTTCGTGAAGGGCAGGTCTCCAAAACCTGATTGAATGATTGCTGAGTCTGGAGTAAAGACTCGGCTGGACCAAGTCCCCTGTTCTGCAGGTTGGTCAAACGCAGAGCGGTCATACCATCCATCATGATCTCCATCGTAATGAATATCCCAAGGATTGAGTGGGTTGGATGCCCAATGGTTGATGGTTGTCGGGTCATCCATGCCGTACAATGCATAGCAATATTCCCAACCGTCTTCGATACCATCAGAATCAGAATCGCTGTTCGTGGGATCTGCAACACCGAGTAGAGTTCGGTTAAAATTCTCCTCGTTAAATTCGTTAATCATCAGCATTCTGTCTGCGCTTTCTTGATTTTTGGAAGCAAAGTCGACGTACAACGCTTGTTGGGCCTGAGCCAGGGTAAAACCAAGTTCTTCGGTGTAGGCTTGTATCGCATCTTCGCCAAAGTCGATGAGACCTGCCGAAGGTGGAACTGAGAACCGTTCACTGTACTTACCGTACGTTCTTGACTCCCATTCTCGTAAATTCGAAAACCGTTCGTCCATTGAAATGTTACCATCACCGTCACAGTCGAAACTGTCACCGTCTGTATCGAGGTTTACATCGCTGTCAATAAGGGGGTTCATACTCCAACGGTTTTCTTCTAAATCCCATTCTGTGAACCAATATTCAAATCCATCGTACATACCATCGTCATCTGTATCAGGGTTGGTCGGATCGGACATCCCTAAGAGCGTAGATAAAATTGCATTCGGCGGGACTCCAGCTTGCCAATCATTGAAATCATTGAGGAGGCGTTTACCGCGCGTTTCTTTGGTGATGAGCATATTGAACACACGTTGAGCCTTTTCAGTCGGTTGTTGAACATCACCATCGAGATGCAACAATGGAGCATCTGAAGGATGTTCTACTCCGTTCTCTGGATTTTCAACAGCGATGGCAAATTCTTGGCTATCAGTGAGACCATCAGCGTCACCATCGAACAGACCATCACCGGCCACCAAAGGATTGAGCGTCCAACGGCCTGCACTGAGGTTCCATGAAGTGAACAATTGTTCGATTCCGTCAATCATTCCATCGCCGTCTGTATCGACATTGTTCGGGTCCGATGTCCACCCGGAAATGTTGATTTGGTCGGATTCAATGAACGAACCAAACGAGAATTCAACGGTGTTGCCTGGCCATTGTTGCAAGGCAAAAGCCGAGCCAACCGTGGTTACAAACCATTGAGGTGAGGAACGATTTTGGTCGGTTTCTGAATATTCTGGAGCGATGGAATTGTATTCCTCCCAGTTCGCCATTCCATCATCATCTGCGTCTTGCCAACGGTCTGAAGAATCCAAAGGATTCAGGGTCCAAGCATCATCAAGAATATTCCAACGAGCAAACCAAACTTCCCATCCATCTGGCATTCCATCAGCGTCCGAGTCGGCACTCAAAGGATTGGAAGAGCCGACACTTGTGGCCGATTGCAGGGCGGTTACAGAGCCTGATGCACGGTCACCGAATGACGCTTCAGGGGCGCCGTTGAGACTGATGTTGGTGAACAAGTCAGTGGAAAAACCGTTAGGCAATGACTCGCCGGTGAAGGTTTGGTTACCGTTGAACAAGTCCGAACGGACGTGGAATTCGAGATAGTTTACGAATGCTTCATTTTCTTCCAGTATACCATTGTGGTTGATATCGTATCCATCGCCATCAGGGTTTTGGTACAAATCTGAAGCATTGAGCGGGTTTACGCCTTGTCGAGAGGGATCCCATGTGCATGAGCCCCCGGACTCCCAGCCATCAGGTAGAGAGTCTCCATCTGAATCGATGTTGTTCGGGTCTGCTTCAAACCATTCCAAACTGGAGTTCACTGATTCTCCATGAGATTCATACAACAAGCCGTCGACTGCTGCATTGCGAACGACAGACCATTGGTACTCGCAAAGGTTAGGCAGTCCATCGCTGTCTGCGTCCCAGTTTGCATCATCAGCACGGTTGGGGTCCAGTGTCCAATTGTTGCCGCCGGTGAACGAGGAACCAATCCATCTCCTGTGCTCAATCTCCCAGCCATCAGGCATTCCGTCACCGTCACTGTCGAAATTCGTCGGGTCAGTCCCACGGTCGGTGCTTGACAATCCAAGGTAGGTCGCATTGGCAGCCTGTCCTGCTGCATCATCGCAGACGTACTGCATCTGGACAGTGTAGTGGCACCAAAGGTTCGATGTTTCATAGAAGAACCCGAAGTATTCGCTTCCATCGCCTAATCCATCACCGTCAGTGTCGCCAACTTTGGGGTTGGTCGAGTTGTAGCCGTTCAAAGATTGAGATACAAACCGGTATTCATCAAGGTTGGTCCAAAGTCGTTCCAAGAATCCGTCTTCGGCTTGGTCAAGATCAAGGCCGTCGCTGTCTGCATCGAACAGAGAATCCCAGGGATCGGTTGGATCAAGGCCGTTAGCGACTTCCCATCCATCGGGCATTCCGTCGTTGTCAGAATCGTTCGCACCTGGATTGATGAGCTCAATGTTTGCGTATTTACCTGGAGAAGAACCAGTCAAAATTGTTGTGTTACCATCAATCAACAGCGACTGTATCGTCACAATTTCACCATAAATGGTTTCTTGTTCTTGGAAGCCATAAACAGCTGAATAATCTCCAGAAATAGCCCACATGCCTTTTATTGAACCGACCAAGACTTCATCACCGGTCACATGCAAAGCGTGAATGTTGTTGTATTCGCGAACATATCGGCCTTCAACACCGGGATGCTCCAACAGGCCACTGTGAGAAATGGAGTTCTCTACCAAATTCAACATGTGGACTCCAGATGGCGTACCAAACCATAAAACTTGAGCATTGGCTGCATTCGGCCCATCAAGAATCATCGTCCGGACTTCAGCAGGATTGGCGACCATTCCCAACGAGAGTGAACGGAGTTCATCAATTGAAGTGGGGAAGGGAGTGGTTTCGGGAGTGTAGTAAAATCTCCAACTCGGCTCGAACTCATCACGAGCAGTTGTGGTTTCTGCAGTGAGCAGACCTCGGTCTGTACCTACGAAAAGCATGTTTGCTCCGCCACCTGCGGGCCCATGGGCCAATTCAGTCACGGATGCATTGGATTGACGCAGAGCGGTCTCTAAATCCTCAGAAATTGGATATTGATCGATAATCTCAGCGGACGAAGAAATTTCGAACACTGAACCGTCACCTGCATTACCCAATCCAAGTAAAAGTGTGTTCTGGCCGTCGATGGTGAGCATGGTGAGCGCGAACAGTTCGTCGGAAAGCGACCAGGACCAGGAACTCAAAGGTCCAAGATTTCCATCTGCCTGAAGCGGTGCTACGGCAAGACCTGCGCTGGTTGCAACTGCGAGTGCGAAGAGAGAGTCTTCTTGCGAAAGGAGCAGTGAAGAATGCAATTCGATGCCCTCAGGCATCCAGTGATCGTAACTTACCATTTGCTCATAGTCGAAGACCGTAAGGCCATATTTCGTGGTTGCATAAGCGTGTAAATCATCAGTATCTAAATCACGTAAATCATAGTGAATCAAACTCATTTCATCGGCAGGCGCATCAAAACTGAGAGGCATGTATTCGACGCTGTTATCCTGCGTACCAAGTAAGGCTGTTTTCATACCCGGTAGGACAGAGTTTCCGTTATCGTTGTGGACGAAATATTCCTCCAGCGTCGAGAGCGATTCACCAAGAGCCAGAGCCGTTCGTGTTCGACTGACGTCTGGCGACACACCTCCATCACGGTTGGCGTCCCATCCATCGTTATCTGGGTCGAGTAAAGCATTGGTACGATTCAGAGGCTCAAGACCAAAATGAACTTCCCAACCGTCAGGGATTCCATCCCCGAAAGATGGGAACAGGCGACGAATAGAATACCCGTCCCAATGGTAACGGTCCGAGTCAGCAAGCAACGGGTCGGTACCGAGCCAAATGTCTTCGTCGATGACCATGGTTGCGTTTTCAGTACATGCAGAAAGTAAGTTTTGGAATGTGGCATTGGCTCCAGTTGGAATGAACGGCCAATTTTCGAAGACAGACCCTTCAGGTAATGTGGCTGAGCACCAAAGTCCGTCCAGTTCGTTTGTGTGGTTTGTAGGTGCTCCTTGGATGTATTCTTCCGGTGAAGAAAACCGTTCAGTGATGGATAAAACTCCATCTCGATTGACGTCAAACCCGTCTTCATCAGGGTCGTCGTACAAATCCGATGCATTGAGAGGGTCAAAGGTATTGCATTCGTATTTGAACGTGAAGACATTGTAACCACCTACACGTTCACACATGTAAGCTTCGTAGCCATCAGGCATTCCGTCGCCATCTGTGTCTGAGATTCGAGGGTCGAGGTATGAGCGCTCTCCTTCACCGTCTACCTTACCGGTGAGTCCACGGGGGAAACCAGGTTCTGTACAATTCGCCGGATAAGGCCAACAATATTCTTCTGTGGCGTTCAACCCGTCTTTGTCGAGATCCAACAATGCATCGGATGCATCGTTGCTGTCCATCCCTTCAATCGAAACTGCTCGGCCGTCAACGGCACTCCAATTCATCCATTCTTCAAACAGGTTTTCGTGGACGTCTGGGATTTTATCGCCGTCGGTATCCGTTGAAGGAGGCTTGGAACCGTCGGTTGTGTCCGGATGAAGGTTCGAAACCGAGGATACAGCCGGAAATTGGGACATGAAAAGCAAACTTGCAACAACAGCAAGCGTGGTGAGAAGAGTGGTTAAACTTCGTCGCATTTGGAGACCAGCCTACAAAGCATACGCTTCGCAAGTTCGTATGCTTCTCAAGACACTTATGAGGATGATGGAGCGATGTTCGGACAGACGCGGAATAATGAACCGTTGAATCGCCGCTTTTTTCTTTCTCAAATTCAAGTGGAGAAGTCAGTTGAACGAGAAAAAGAGCAGCATTGCAACCAACTCAAGCGGTGTCTTCAAAGGCCGCTCGCGACCAGTCGGTTCCGATTGAGATGACGATGGTACTCACGCACCTCGGAACCGGCAGTCGCGGGAATGCGACTTTGCTCGAGACCGAACATGCCAAAGTGCTCATTGACCAAGGCTTTAGCGGTGCACAGTTGGAAAAACGACTTGCTCGACTCAACATACACCCAACTGAAATTGATTTCATCTTCATCAGCCATCACCATGGCGATCATGGGGGTGGCGCATTGGTCGCCCAAAAGCGCTGGAAAATGAAAGTCCAAGCCAACCACCGTACTGCTGAAGAATTGGGCCTTCAACCCGAACTCACCCACTACTTTGATTCGTTAGATCTGGTTAAAGTCAGCGATGATTTATCGGTTTTGCCTGTCCCAGTACCTCATTCGGGAGCAGACAATGTGGCCTTTGTCGCAAGCCATAACGGTCAACGTGCTGCAGTTATTACCGATCTTGGCTCATGGACCGATGAACTTGTGACCCATGTACGTGGGTGTGAACATATTGCTATTGAAGCGAATTACGACCATAACCGCTTGATGAATGGGCCGTATCCATTCTCTTTGAAAGACCGTATCAGCGGCCGTGGGGGGCACCTTTCAAACGACCAAACTGGAGAATTTCTCGCACAAGTTTGCACACCGGCCACTCGTAGTATTTCTCTGACGCATTTATCGGAAAAAAACAACCAGCCGCATCTCGCCGAATCCACTGTTCTGTACCACATCGATGAGATCTTTAGTGGAGATATTTCCATCTCACTCCAAGATGGACCTGAGCATTCACACTACATCGGTCGAACTGCCGAGGAATCTGATGCATCACACGTTCATTCGACGGTTCGGTAAACCGCTAAATCACCCCCCTTCGGGGGGGTGGCAAGGTCAATGGCTAAATGATACCAAAGGTTGTGCTACCTGTGAACGCACACCACCCCACTGTACTTCGCCCGTCTCTACGCCGAGACCAAAGGGCAGTCAGCGAAGTTCTAGGTGTTGTCATGATGTTAGCCATGGTCGTTACAATCATGGGCGGTGTGTGGATTTTCCTCAACCCGTACATTTCCGATTTTGAAGACAACACCAATTGGAACAGTGCAAACGGGATAGCCGACCGATTTGAAGACAGAATTGATGTCGCTGGAAGCGCACCTGAAGGCACTGGCATCCGTCACACGCTCGCACTCAAATCAACCATGATTCAGCCAGTCATCAAGGTTGAAACCTGGACGATTGCTGCTGATTTAACACCTGATGATCGAATCACGGTACGCAACATTAACAACTCAGCAATAGGCATTACAGCGGCCAATGAGACCGCTCGTAGCGTCACAATCGAAAGCCCGTTGGGCATTGAAACGCACGTATTCGGTGCAACTTTCGACGAAGTGCCTGTACAGCATCAATCGTCGCAAGACCATTGGATGACAATTACGGTCTACGATGCTGACCAGCGTGCCTTACACAGAAGTACCTCCTACATTGTATCTGGAATTCAAATCTCAACCTCCCTCGGCTTGGGTGAGCATCAAATTGCTTTGGTAAACGACGCACGTGCCGAACAGTTCCCGAACGAGCCTTGGAAAGTTTCGCAATTCCCAAACATCGAACTTGACACACTTGTGACCGGAGAACAACGATTATCCATCGTTCTCACTGACGTCACCATCAACGGCTCCATTGGCTCGGGAGAAAATATTGGAATGAATATGGTATCGCTTGGACCAAAGACGCTCTTTACTGGCAATGCTTACCATCTCAAGTTCACGGTAGAAAACGCACTCAATGACCTCATTACCCCACAATACCATGACAAGATGCTGGAAGACCACACGCTGAACCGAGCCTCAGGGACACTTGACACATTTACTGGATATGCGCCATATCTTCGGGCCAGTGGGGCGGATGGATTCACCGTCGAAACTCAACAGAGCCAACTCATTCTGGAAGTCGATGTAAAACGTGTGGAGGTCTCGAGATGAACTCAATGCTCCAGCGGGACGAAGAGGCGGTCTCGGCTGCAGTTGCAACCGTGCTTCTTTTCGGCGGCGTATTATCGATTATTGCCATGATGATGGTCTCGTTGATTCCAGTGATTGAAGAGCTTGAAGGATCGATTGAACGGCACGATATGTCGGCACAAATGACACTGATGGCGCACCAAACTTCAGCGCTAAGCGAAACCGGCATGCCTGGAGACTCTACAGAAATCAACCTCATTCCAGTTGACGGAACCCTCAACTGGAACATGATGCAAAGCAGCATGTGGTACTCTGCTACATGGGCCGATGACACGTCATTCCGGGTCCAAGGAGCCCTCGACTACGATGATGAACTGCGTATCCGCCATCCTGAATCAATGAATACAGCGGTATGCATCGATGACTTGCGTCTTGGGCCATCAAACCCGTACATTTTCACCATCCCTGAGTGGGTCGATGAAGTGCTCCTTACTGCCTCGCCAGGACTGGCTTTACCTCTCGGACCAATCGAAGTCGAAGTGTTGAACGGCAGTGAAAAGCTGTCCGAAATCCAATTGATGGTAGATGGCATGCATCTTTTGGATGCGAGTGGACTTGGAGAAACCATCATACATTCATCCCACCAATTGCATCTTTTGTTCTCCGTTGGCAACGGCGGTACTGCCGTGATTCAACCCAATGATCCAAGTCCTGTCGACTCCACCGGCAGCTCATGGTCGATTCCATTACCTGCTGGAGAAAACAAGATTCAAGTCCTTAGCGAGTCGGCAAACCAAATCACAATTCGGAACGATACGTCAAGCACCTACTATGCGCTACCATCCAATCAAAACCGAGTTGGGGTTGATTTTACACACCAGTTCAACCTCACATCTCCCGAAGTCGTCCACGTATCTACAAGTTCACCATCGAGATTGATTCTACAAACGAACAGTAACGCAAGTGTCGGGCAAATGGCATTGCCGAGCATCAATGGACAGCATCTTGGGCATTCATTCATGACGCCAACCTTTGACGGCGAACTCGTCTTTTCGAACCCCGGAACGGACAGTGTAACGGTTACTTGGCGAGGAGGTGGACTTTCAGTTCCAGCGAATCAAAGTTCGGTGTTTCCTTGGCCACCGGCCGACACCAACGGGGCACCAATGCTCGATGCGAACGGGGATGTATTTGTCACATGGAGAAAGAATGCTTCCGGCTCCGGCCTCCAAATGGAACCTGCAGATGATACCGGTGCATCCTCCGGCCAGTTGCACACCATCCAGAACGACCAAGCTGGACTCCATCGACTCCACATCACACACACAGGACACTACACAGAATGGAACATGACAGGTAGTAGTGAGGCCAACGGAACGTTCCTCGATGATTCATATGATGAAACCGTTGAACTTGGTCAAGGCGTAACTCAAATCCGAGTAACAGACGGCGATGCATTACGGATTTATTCGATACGAGGTCAAAATGGATTACTTCAAGCCATGCACGATGGCGCTCAACGTTGTTTACCGATGAACATTCAAGCAAGTGGTTGGATCAGCGCAGACCTCCCTTGGCAATCGATGAGTGGAAGAAGTCAAGTTGACCTGAAAAATGCGTGGAGGGCAGGAAACCATCCCGCAAGTATGCAAATCAGTTTAATTGGAGAGAACGGTGCTTCAAACCACGCCACCTTGGGCACAGTTTGGGGATTCCATCTCTCACGACTCAGTTACGAATTCCAATCCTCAATTTCTGGCATGGAAGTCGCCTATGCGGGTGGAGCCGTCGTCACGAATCACCCTGAGTTTGAACCTCACATCGTCGTTTCACCTTCAGACCGAGGAGGACCTGGACCTCGCTTTGCAGCTACTGTACCTTCCCTCCATCCTACTGCAGACAGCGTCAGTGGTTCAGGCAATATGAACCTCGACATCGAGTTGGTAGACCGTTCCTCCTTAGCATCTGCTGAGGCTTATGAAGTACGAAGGGGATGGGCAAGCCCCTACGGAGTTGCCATTGCACAATCCTCGGCGGATGGACTTGAAGCGAGTGAAGATTGGACGGTCTACCCCGGCCGTATTGATTTGCTCAACGACTATGTTGGATGGGTACCTGACCCATCATACGGCACATCCGAAGCAATTTGGCATACCAACGGTGAAGCAATTCAATTTACACTTCAAATTGCTGATCTTAGTGCACACATGACGGAGGCGGTATCTTGAACAGTAAACAATTACGTAGAGATGAACACGCTGCTGCGACTGAACTCGGCTATATTTTTACCTTTCTTTTAGGGGTCTTGTTGCTTACTACATTCAGTATTTGGGCGTATCAAATCGAAACTGCAACCCGTGAACGTTGGAACGAGAATGCAATTCAATCCAACCTTGATGACTTGGCTGCAGCTGTTGAACGAGCCGATGAGGCGAGTCGAATGGGGTCAGTTGAATATGCGGAGAAAGTGACTTGGAGATTAACCGAAGCAGACGAATCGAGAATTACGCTTGAACTCACAGATACTTCGATTAATTTAATTCACGAAGGTGGGACGCTTGATACCAGTGTGTCGTTATCTGGAACTGGTGCAGGTTCCCACGAAGGGACGGTCGTCCTTGCCGGTGTCACTTCGGTATGGATTGTTTACTCAGACGGTGTAACTTCATTGCAATACGACAGGCCGCAATCTTACAATTAATTCAGCGGCCCATAACGGCTGCATGAACCTGTGCCTGAACATCCCGCATTCTTGATTTTGCACCCAGTTCCCTGAATACTGCAAGCGCTCTTTGGAGGTATTCCATTCGACGGCGCTTGTCTGGTGCCACACCGCCAAGTCGAGAAAGCAACTCTCCAATCTGCATTCGCAAATCGTTGGCTTCGGCTATGACAAGAGCCTCACGGTAATGTTCCATTGCGTCCTCTGCTCTTCCAGCATCTTGCAAGACTTCCCCGAGAAGAATAGTTATCTCGACCAGAGAAAGTAAATCACCTGCGACACTCATCGTCTCAAGTGCAGTGGTATAGTGGTGAGATGCCACGTCAGCATCGCCAACCTTGGCATAGTACCGGCCAAGAACAGCCTGTGCACGTGCGTGAAGAAGTACATCGGTACCGTCATCGGACACTTCGAACGCTTGGATGGCATGGTCTCGGGCACGGTCAATTTCATCAAGTTCTAAGAAAGCACGAGCAAGAGTCAACTGAGTCCCAACCAATTCTGTACCGTCGGATTCATCGAGGATTTTTTCAACTTCCCCATATGCTTCCAGGGCCTTGGTAAAATCGTTTTTACGCCGGAGCAAATAACCCATGTTATTGTATGAACGAGCAGCGCCTTTGGCATCACCGCATTCAATGAATTTCTCTAAAGCTTCACGGTGCATACCCAATGCCTTGTCAGCATCACCTTGTTTCAAGGCAAGATCAGCAAGCGCTGAATGTACTTCCGCTCTCAACCGAATGGCTTTCGAATTTGGATCCAGTTTAGCGATTGAGACAAAGACTGCTTCGGCTTCCGAAAACCTTCCAAGAAGAACGAGCAATTCGCCGTGTAATTGTCGAACACGCATATGAATTGTTACATCCAGTGAATCAAAAGTCAAACCTTCCATCAACCCGAGTAACTCCATGTGCCCTTGTGCAATCAGTGCTCTTCCCTGCTCGGCAATGAGTACAGCCGCCGCATCATCTTTTCCAGAACGGATAAGATGGAATATATGTTCAATCAAAACAGCAGGTGCAGAAGTTTGTTTCTCGTACCAAGTGCAACACTTGGCGTGAAACTCTTGCTTTGTACTTTCTTCGAGGCTTCGAATTAAAAATTCTCGAATCAAATCGTGGACATCGTAGAAATCCACATCGCCTTGCCGAGCAAGACCTTGTTCAACAAGAGAATCAAGTTCATCTGTATCGAGTCCTTGCTCAGCAAGGGCAGACAAATTGACAGGCTCACGGTATATGGCAAGAGCAGACAACACACGCTTCTGTTCCCCGCTCAATTTCGAAAAGATTTCAACGGTAACATAATTCTCAAGGGTTTCATGGAAGGCACCAGCAGAAGCACCGCGGTTGATCAACTCAAGAACCAGAGGGTGACCTCTCGATAATCCGTGAATGTGAAGCCATTGTTCATCACCCAAGTTCTCAAAACTGCTCAAGAGTTGACGCCCAGCATCCGAATCCAGACCATCAAGAGGAAGAACGAGACTCGCAATTCGACCTTCAGCGTCTTTTGTAGGAACCACAGGTTTGAATGAACGAGAGAAAATCACAAGCCCGATTTCCTCTTCGCTGCCCAGCAATGCGAGCGACATTGCTTGAAAGGTCTGATGCAGCGTGGTATCGGCGACTTTGTGAAAGTCATCGATGACAATCAAACTTGGTGTACCTTCGAGGGAATCTACCAGAAGCCGTGCTGCATCAGCGGGTTGTGGGACAGGGGTTGCTGCCAAGTAGTCAGCGAATGTTGAATCACCGATGTTGGCCAACCAATCAGCAATCGATTCAAAGAACGAACGGGAACCTTCCCAATCTTGGCAACGATGATACAACAGATTACGTCGGTGCATGAAACGCTCGATTAATTTTGAAGCAATCGTTGTTTTTCCAATGCCCGCAATACCGGGTATCAAAAGTGTTGTTGCACGAGCATCAATCAAATTTGCCATGTTATCGAGTTCTTTTTCACGGCCGTAGAAATGCCGTAGCCGTGGTAAGTCACCAAGCGATGTCACCAGTTGTTTTTCCACATGTTTCGACAAATCCCGCTCGACTAAATCTGCAGAAAGTGAACGGGTATCGAGAACACAGTTATCGTCCATGTATCGAATAATGTCGACAGGTCGCATAGAAAATTCGAGATGGTCATTGATTTCTCCCAGTGTCGAATTGATAATCATCCCATCGTCCATGATACTGCGCAATTGGAAGTTTCGCAGACGCTCCCACGTATCTTCTGAAACGTTCATGCCAGGGTCGGTGAGAAAATACGCCTTGCGCTTACGAGAAACACCTGTGACGTGTGCTTGCCGTTCAATCAGCAAGCCCTGATCTTTGAGTCCAGCAATCGCTCGAGGCACATTGGAGCGGGCAATCGCTACAGCGTTCGCAATACCCATCTGCGAGAGTGCAAAGGGGACTTCTACGCTGTTCTTGAAATCTGAATAATCAAGAAGATGCAGAAGTATTCGCTCTTGCACCCCAGGCTTTGGTTGAACAGACATATTCTCACCTCGCACTTTTCTACTCTTCAACACTTCCGCCCATGTGAGCAGAAGGTGCATCACTGTTCTGGAGTGAAGTTTGGATCTGGAACCCAACTGTTGGATTCAGAATCCCATAGCCACCCGGGATGTTGAGAGGATTGTGGAGCTGCATGTTGAACAGCAGCCGCGACTGGCTGAGCAGCAACCGGTGTTTCAGCAACAGCAGTGGATGGGATACTGACTGGTTCTTGACGAGCCTTGGCCCAAGCGTAAGGATCTGCTGATGCAACCTCTTGTTCCGCTTGAGCAATGTCAGTGAGTTCATCCATGTCATCATACTCCACTTGGAAGAAGAACATTCCCGCACCAAGCAACACGATGACTCCAATCGCTGCAGCAACAATCATCATGAGATTCGAACTCGATTCAGAGCCATCACTGACGCTGAGTTTGAATACTGCGTCACTGTTCTCACCAGGAACGGTGTACACTTGATCATCCATTTCAAAGATAATATTACTCGTACCTTCCATTCCTGAAAGTTGACTGCTGGAAATTTCCATCGACCATGTTGCGTCTGCATTGACCCGTGTTTGGTTAATTCGAACACCCTTGAGGCTGTCAAATCGCGCTTCAACCAGACTGTTGGGCAAGCCTTGGCCACTGAAGTATGCTGGTGAATCTGGGCCCAAAAGTCCAGTGTTGTCTCGAACAACACTGAAGGACACTTCGACAACGACCACATTGACTTTGTAGGAATAGGCAACTGAATCATAAGCATCACGAGCTACAAACATGAGACCGACTAAGGACCATTCGGATACTTCGTTCGAGAGTCCAGTCACAAACGCTGGATCATAGCGAACAACACCCGTGTCTGAAAGGGTGAGGTAATCGCCGTAGAAGTCATCGTCTAAGTTGGTAGGGTCATCGAAAATATCGAAACTCAATCCGTTCGTCTTACCATCATCGGCACCGTCTGCATCGGAGAAGTGTTCCATGAGGTCAATACTGATTCCACCGTTACAGCGGTCGAGTTTGGTTGGGTTTGAATCGCAGAACAAGGTGATTGTACTGGCCCATCCTGTCGAGTTGAACTCTGGTACCAGATTGTCGGCATCGGTTGGATTGTCGATTGTAATTCGTATACGCTCCTCGTTCGAGAAGTCCTTACCGTCCCATGCCTTGATGACCAGTTCATACTGTTGGTCGTGAATGAGGTCGGAAGTGTCCCAGGTGGTGTACCAAGCACCGTTTGGTGCAAAGTTCGTAACCGGGTTTGGACCGTTGTTAATCGTCACACCGCTGGCAAGATCAAAGATTGATATCTCGACGCGAGTAACCAATCCATCGTTGTCAAGTGCGACACCTTGAATCAATTGCGTTTCACTCGCTCGGATAATATCAGAGTTCAACGGTTCACTAAGCTGTACGAATGGAATTGCGTTGTCGGTGTTGATGTTGATGCTACGTGTTTCATGTACGCAATCAACCCAACTGGATTTCGTCTTGCAGAAGTCACTGTCAGACGCCCAAATACGGAAATCATACTGCCCGGTTTGCAATTCTTGGAAAATCCAATCGTAAGCCCATGCAGTGGAGCCGGAAACCTCGAAGTTCGCGGTGTAGCCGTTTGGACCGTTGATGTCAAACCATATCGATTGAATGTCACTGCCCCATGTACCGGTGTAAGGGTCGCTTGCAGTACCGGCAAAAGTCACTTTACCGGTGGTATGAGACGAACCGTCTGCAGGCGAATTGACGAGCATTGTTGGAGCAACTAAGTTCAACTTGTACTTTCGAACTTCAACCGGTGAGTAATCCAGACCGTCGTAAGAGCGAACTCGGAATGTGACATCACCTTCACCTTCAGGGTGAGCGGACAAGTCCCATTCAAAGGACCATGTCTTGAACGGATGCACCGATTTGGAGATCATACCGTTCGCTCCCGAGGTATCGATTGCTGAATACCAATCCGTCGAACCAGGTGGTTGAACTTCTACACGCTTGATGAGACCAAATTGGTTCTCATAGGCAATTTGGTCCAAAGCGTATGGACCTGAGATTCCATCCCAAGAACTACCGCTTAGCGAAGCAGTTGTAGCAAACGAGAATCCATCATTTTGAGTTACGGTAACACTCGGCTTCATGTTCACAAGATTGATGACATCATCAATTCCGCCGCTGAGGACGAAGTTGAAATCTTTCTGACCCTTACCGAACTTGTAGGCTTCAACGGTGTAGAACGGAAGTTCACGGCCACCGGTACAGTCAGCGTCATCCGAGTCGACCTTGGTGTCGCCGTCGTTATCGTATCCATCAGCACATGAGTTTTCATCAATAAAGACTGGATTTCCTTGTGCATCTAATTCACCAGGGATTTGAACGTTGGTCTCACCAACATTATGGTTCCAGTTACGGTCAAGCAAAAAGTCGGATGGAAGTGAAACTTCTGGCGTGAAACCAAAGGCATCGGTTGTGAGGGAGTAGAGCGGCAATCCAGTTGCATCACGTATGATGACGGTTGCGTCCACCACATTGCTGTTCTGAGCCTTCACCTGATATCGGACAAGTTCACCTTCTCGAACTTGACTGCCCCATGCAGAGTTTTGGTTCTGAACATGAATCTTCGATGAATCGAAGTTCTGTAAGTCCGCATAGGAGAATACGGTCGAGTTTTCAACGACCTCAAGAGCCAATGGCATGAACGCTGGTGGCATGATGGCGGTGGGAGGAACCTGCAAACACTCGTCGAGGACGTATGGGCATTCTGGGCCGAGCCAGCGCAATTGAACTGGATACAGTTCGTTACCGCCTGCGTCTGGGATGAATTCCGACTGTACAGTGACACGCGATTCGGTAATGTTGTAGACCTGAGTGGCGTTGGTGTATGTGTTTTCGGAGAAGTAAGCGATTGAGCCGTACTTGTTTCCGTAGTTATCGTCGAACAGCGAGACGTTTGCGGCAAAGCCTGAAACTTCTATTGTGTTTCGTTGAGCGTTCACGATACTTGCCTTGATGCGCATTCCATCTCCGCCGTTGTTCGTTACTGTGTTATCGTAGAGCGTTGCTGAGGACATGAACACATGAATTGCAGGACATGGGAAGTCACCGCCGTACATTTGAGAGTTGCATGTACCGGTGTTGTTTGAAATCTGATTGTTCGCCAAATAAAGTCGTGCTGCAGTAGGTGTTGGAACATTCCATCCTTGGTCAAGATAGTGGTATTCTCCGATGAGAACAGCTTCTTTTGCCGTATCTTGGATGGTATTGTTTTCAGCAACAACATCGGATGTACCGTAGATCCATAGACCATTCCAACCGCCAATTGGACCAATAATGTTGCTGTTGGCCGTAACGGTGGATGAACGGATACCAAATCCGGAACCCTCCGCTGCACCCGATATCGTATTACGTTCTGCAACGACAATCGCACCGTCGTAAGCAGTAATTCCGGAACCATCTGCGGTCGTAATGGTGTTATCGCTGATTGTCAAGGTGTGGTTAATCGTGCCGGTGACCTTGTGTGAGTTTGTATCAATGCCGCTGCATTTGACGTTGATCGTACTGTCTGTAATGGAGCCGGAACTTTCTTTCATAAAGAATCCATACGAATTATCCTTAATATCAAGGTTCGAAAAGTCCACATATGAACTCTCAATGTAGACCAGACTTCGACCGTCGTTTCCACATTCCGCTTCCGTGTTCCCGGTGAACACTGAATTCGATACTTCCATTGTTGCCAATATTCCAGCACCTGCTCCGTAAGCACGGACAGCTGCGGCATCGAATCCATTACCGTCAACACCCAAGGTAAAGGTAGAATCAGAAATTGTTGGTGCTGCAAGGTCTATGGCCATAATATTGGAGGTGTTGATGTTCTGAAAAGAGAGTCCTTGTGCGTTTGTCGTCGAGCCATCGAAAACAAGAGCACCGTATTGTTTCCCACTTACTTGATTTGTCTCAAAGGGGTGGCCGTATGCATTCTCAAAATGAGCGAACTTGATTGAAGTGATTGCTTGGTCAATGGTTGAACGAATAATCATTCCAGAGCCGCAAGCAGTATCAGCGTTGTAGTTTGGGTTGTTGGTGTTGTTCGAGTAACACCGTCCTTGAGCAGTATAGTCAGTAGGTGTAGACCAGACAAAGCGAGCCTGATTACCAGATGAACCTGAACTTGCACCGCATGCACTGTCACCGATACAAATTGCACCCTCGACGTCGATGTAGTATCCGTAAGGAATGTTGATTACGGTTCCCGCATTGACGATGAGTTGAGCACCTTCAGCAACGACGACGTCCCCGTTAAGATTCATCGTACCGGTCCAAGTTTCAGTTCCGGTAATTATTCCTGACTTCGTTTCGTTTACGGCAGATGCAGTGGGAATAGCGATCAAACCGGTTAATGTTGAGAGCAAAAGGAGTGCAACCAACGATATGCTTTTGTGAGATGTAGTGTTCTTCAAAATAGACGCCTCTGTTCCGTTGCTATTCTTATCACGAATATAATACTGCGCCTCTGTCGACATTTTTAATGTATCATTCAACAACGAAAGTATCATCATATCCCATACTAAAATATCATATCCCACCTAAGAGTATCATATTTTCAAAGAGCAATGGCTCCGCCAATGCCGTTGTGTCGTGCTTTTGCATCCAAGATCAGCACGTAGGTGATTGCGATTCAAGTGAAGAATACCACGCCATAGCCTGCAGTTGACCGTAGCCCCATCGGTCATCATGGATTGACGAATCATCGTATTTGAGAGCAGAATTCATCAGCGCATTTTTGACGGAATCAATGCATGTGCCGTCTGAATTTGATGATGCCTTGTATTCGGGAAACGCTTCAAGGAGAAGTGAGAGAGCGCCGGTAACAAATACCGTAGAATCGGATGTTCCGCTGCTCGAGAACCATGTATCTCCAATACCAGTACTGATGATGTTTTGACCCGGGGCAATGACTTCCGGCTTCATGTGTGGATGTTGACGCAAGTCGTCGTTAGGGAGTGTTTGAGAGCCGGCTGATGAGTTTGCCCAAACTTGCTGCGACTCGGTTGATGCCCCGACTGTGATGACTCGTGGCACATTACCCGGCACAGACACCAAACCGTCATCGGCACTACCACCGTCGTTTCCCGCAGCAGCCACTACAAAGATGCCAGAGTCAACTGCCCTTCGGACTGCAGAAACGCTGCTCCCTTCTGTATGCATTTCGACGTTTTGTTCGCCTCCAAGCGAGAGGGAGATAATGTCTGCTTGATACTCGTCTTGACACCAACGAATTGATCGTGCCACAGTATCCTCCGAACCGCTGTTCAGATCATCTTCATCAGCGCCCAAGGCAGCCACCATGGCGAGTTCAACTCCTGGAGCCACACCAATTTGGTGGTTGTTTGAAACGAGTATACCGGCCATGAGCGTTCCGTGAGCAATAAAACCGTAATCGACTGGAGCATTGGAGTTCCCAATCATGTCTTTGAACGTAACTTGGAGATTCGAAAAAGCTGGATTACTCAAATCAATACCGGTATCAACCATACAAACTCGAACACCTTCCCCTGTTAATCCCATTTCTGATAAGTCATCAAATTGTGATTGTTCCACCGCCCATTCCGATTTGGGTGGTGGTATTTCAAGGAAAAGTAACCCGGAGTTCCACACGTAGAGCATAACAATAACCAATACTGAAAATACAATACCGTTGGTTACGAGTATCTTACGGCGACGCATGCGAGGAATTGGCACCGCTTGCATTGGAGCCCAACCGGTAACCTCTGACCTCCAATTGTCTTGAAAGCCCACAGCAGATGAATCAATCACCGAAAGGATTCGTGAATCATCCGGTTCAGGGAGAAATTCAACGCCGTCAAGTCCTTCCATTGCTACGCCCCCTATGAGAGTTCATTCCGAACTCTGGATATAATGGGTTGTCTAAAATCAGAAACGTGAGCCCTTGCTGCTTCGTCGTGAAATACGAACTCCACCGTAGAGAACTAAGGCTCCAAGGACGACGATAAGAATCGTGAAAAGTGGGCTTTCATCACTGGTTTCATCGATGTAGTATTCAATTTTGAAATCGAACTCATCAACTGCTTTGTCAGTGAAAGCACTGTCCTCGCCCACGATTTCAATACGCACATCGTATCGAACTGTACCTGCAGCATCGGATGCTTCCAAGTCGAATGTGACGTTTGTCGTCCCCTCAGGTTCAATCGAAACTGTTTGGGAACCTAAGCTTCGGCCGCCTTGGATACTCGCAGAAACAACGATATCGTCACTGCCCAAGAAGCCAGAGTTCTTGATTGGTATAACCAACTTTCCGGCTCTGTTTGCAATGTTATCCGAGAGTGTTGCGATCTCACCCTGGTCGACCATGAGATTGATATCAGCCGTGACGATTTCCACATCGAAGGAATCCGTTTTCACTCCGTCTTCACTTGTGATGATGACGGTGATTACCTTTGAACCCGAGTCAAAGTCTTCAGGAGCAAATGCCGTAAACATCTGAGAGCGTGTATCTCCCTTAGCGATGGTGATAACTGAACTCATTGGGGTGATTTCCCATCCCTCAGGAATGTTATCCGAGAGTTCAACGGTATAGGAATCATCACCATTACCGGTGTTTTCGAGAACAAATCCAAACATACTGTTACCACCTGCACCAATTCCTATTGACTCGTCTTCATCAGAAGTTTCAAAGTCATAGATTTGTGGCACTTGAACCGTAACTGCGATTTCACTCGAAGGCGTGTTGTCAGTAAGCATACGTACCTTCAGTGTGTGAGGCTCTTCAAGGTGCCAAGCAGTGGACTGATTGGCCACAGTGATTCGAATGCCAACGGTTACAGAAGACTGAACCGATGTATCTTCGCTGCTGTTACCGATTCCAAGGGAAACTTGGTATGCGTCCTCATAGGTTGAACCGTTCTTGAACTCGATCTTCCAATCCGCTTCATCCGGTGAAACGACAATTTGGCCGAGAACATCGAAGACTTGGACGGTTTCTGTTCCTTCATAATTAAGTTCGAGATCGAATTCAATATGTTGGTATCCTTCGCCTTCTTCAACAGCGGTGAAAGCCAATTCACCGTCAACAGTTGCGTTCACAGCGCTGCCTTCAACCATAGCGATCGATGTATCAGAATTGATGCTTCGAGTGTAGGATAGGGATACTGGAGAGCGTCCTTCAGCAATGGTTGTTACTGCACCACCAATGTATTCCATTTCCAGTTCCAAATCGTGCTGGATGGTAATAAACGATGAGTCCATTTCGACTTCTGAGGCAGGCATGAGTACGCTAATTGTCCCATCAGCACCAACTGGCAAGTCCCATTCGAGTTCCTCACCAATGGCAATCGTTACAACTGCAGTTTCGTTCATGTAGATTGAACCATTACTGGCTGAACCTGCATGGTATTCATCAAGTTGGATATCGGTCCATGTTGTTGTAAGGTCAAGCCAACCTCCAAGCGACATTTCCAAATCAAGTGTAGCACCATCTGAGATGCTTGCATCGAGAAGACCGATCGCAACTCCACCGCCGTTTTCGCCAGCGTTTGCTTCGGTAACGACAACAATCCATTCACCTGGGGAAATATCCGACGACCATGTCAATTGTTCGTTTGCGTATTGAGAGGAAACCACAATCGGTTCACCAGCCATGCCCGAGCTTGGGAACAACTTCACAACGGACCCGTTCAAGCGTTCAGCATCGTTGATATCAGTGACGTTACCAGAAACAGTAACGTTTCCTGCAGTCATCTCGATATCGTACGATTCAGGTGACGAATAAACAGGGTAAGCGCTGGTGTTGGACACATTGTAAACTTCTGTGCTGAAACCTTCCTTCGAGACGGTCACTTGGTATTCATCTTGAATAGGAACAAACAACGACCAAACACCAAATTCATCGGTGGACACATTGGTATCGACTTCGGTGTTGTTGAGGCCAAGGATTGTAACCGTAGTGTTTGAAACGCCTTCAGTGCCACCGGGTAGATCGTTATCATCAAGGTCCCAGAAGACCTTTCCGCCAATTTCTACATTGAGAACTGGTGAAACAATACCAAGATTGAGAACACCATCAACAGCATCTTCGGTTGAGAATGGGGCATCAAAAGTGTCGAGGCTCCACTGGCGTTGAGGTTCTGTTTGGTTCAGGAACATACTCCAAGTACCAGGCATGATGGTTTCGCTTACATTACCGTTCACATCAGATTTCGATAGCGTAACGTTTCCAAATCCATCGTGACTGACAAGCGTAATACGAACATCACTCATGTTCGAGTCTGTGTACAATTCCTGAACTTGGAAGTTCACGGTAACCACTTCGATGGAAGAGAAGTTGAGACCCGTTCGCATTGAAGCATCGTCACTTACAGTGAAGGCTTCACGGTAGGTCTCCATACTGTCGTTCGAGGCAGAGAACGGTGCAACAATTGCAACCCAGTCACCCGCAGGGACATAAGAGGCAAAACTACCGTTCACATCAGAGGCAATGTTGTGCCACAAATCATCTGCTGCATTACGCAGCAGGAACTGCTTTTCGACTCCATCGCCTGAGGAGTTCGTGAGAACACCTGTCACAAGGAATTCGTTGCGTAGCGCATACGAGACGGAGTCTTCGTATGCTTCAATTCCAACAACCAGTGTTTCAAAGAACGACTCACCAATCAAGTAATAGTCGGTTGCATTTTCATCCGTGGCTTCGGTTGCATTGAAATCAATGCTGTAAAGACCAGGTTCAAGAACAACGGTGATGTTACCTGCGGAGGTATAATCGTCTGCAGTGAAGTTGTATTGTTGACCATGGTTGTTCAGTGGAACCAATGAGAATGCGGGTGAGACGCCCGTCCCATTTGCAAAGATACCATCTGCGCCCGAATCCATGAAGATGTTGAGCTCAATGGAAAGATGCTCCGGGTTGACGAACAATTCAATCAGAGTAGGCACTGCGCCTGTGTCTGTGAGAATAGCGTAATCGGTTACAGTGGTTGAGTTGAGAAGAGCGTCATCGACAGTAAAGTCCCAGTCTCCTGCTTGGAGGTCGAAAATGAATCCACCTTGATCGTCGATGGTTGTTCTCCATTCAAGACCTGTCGAATCGGTAGCAATGACTTCCTGTGCTGCATATCCTGGCGCTAAAGAATCCCACAAAGTTGAGTTATCGTAAAGGAAGACAAGACCCGTTGTCGATACAGTCGGTTCGAGGTACATGAGGCCGAGATTCTTTTCTGCGTCGCCAGTGAGTTCGATCAGTTGACCGGCTGACATCTGTGAAACCAAACTTTGTGCTGTCATGTGGAAGGTATTTCCACTCGGCAAACGCACACTGAAGTTTCCACTCGTTTCAACGGTTGCTGAAAAAGCGAGTTCGTTGGCAACGAAACTGATGTCAAGTCCTGCAGCAGGTTGACTCTGTTCCAACTTGAAGTTCTCTTCCTGAGAAGCCCAATCTTCGTAGGTGTAATCTCCAACGAACAGACCGCCATCAACAACACGAATGCTTCCATTGACCCAAGTCGCAATTGCATAAGCACTGCTCATTGCAACATCTTCTTGCTCGACGACAATGTAGTCAAACAGGATATAGTCATCACCGGATTCATCAGAAATCGTGTAAGCACCCATCGGCAATTCAATGTAAACCATTCCAGTCTCATCTGATGTAGCGTTAAGCGGTGCGAGTTGAGGGTCGTCGTTGGTAAACGTGACTGTGCGTTCTGCCACATCGGCATAAGGAGTCTGAGTTTGCGGGTCAACTGGAGAAGTTAACTGCAATGAAACATCGTACATTTCCGGTACATCCATGGCAAGTGAGAAATTTTCAGATTCTCCACGTGCAAAGATGGTTTCATTCAACTCGTACCAGCCGTCGTTATCGACGTCCACTCGGTAGAAGTATTCCCCTGTTGCTAGAGGTCCGTATGAGAAATTTCCGTCTTCATCCGTGTGAATTTCGACCAATGAATCCATTCCGATGTCCACATCAACCAGTTCAATAACCTCATTGGCAAACGCTTCTTCATAGAAATCCTGCAAGGTATCCTCAAAGATTGAACCGGGCATACTCATTGCAAGGTCGTACGAAGGCGAGATACCAACATTGACTGGGTCAGGGAGTAGAACTTCCTTGCCGTTATCCAGTTGTGCAATCATGTTGTATACACCTGGAATCAAACCAGTGAGGTAGAAAGAACCTGGCTGAACCATTTCACCAGAGAAGTCTCCAATTCCGATAAACAATCCAGTGCCGTTAAGTGTTCCAATACCCTCGAAAGAACCTGTTGCCTCAAACGAGTCTCCAACGTGTTCTGTTACGAGTGTTGAGACACCATCGGAAGTCAAACGACCGTTCGCTTCGACGCCGCCATCCAACAGGTAGGTGAGAGGTGATGTTGTAGCATCAAGTACACAAATCGTTGAGTTTTCTGGCATAGGCGCAGTTTCATTGTCTAAACAATCCATGACATTGTCTTCAGCAACCCATGAGGCGACGAGTGTACCCTTGCCATCCCATGTACCGTTGCTCGTGTAAACACGCTTATCGCCAATCGAACGGGTAAAGGTTCCAGTAAATCCATCTGCAAACGCAACACCTTCGCTTTCAAAGGTACCGTTTTCTGTAAATGTGACTTCACCAGACCCTTGTAGAATTCTACTGTCAGTCGAGGTGAACGAACCGTTGGTGGTTGTCAATGTGTAGTTCTCAGTCAACGACCAAATATTGCGCAGCACGAAGTCTGTACTGACCAATGCGTCGCCATCAAAGGATTCATGTCCGCTCCATGTCACTTGACCAGAGATACCGCTGCTTTCGACAGATATGTCAAAGTCGGCGCTTACTGGGGCATTGCTGTCTGCTTGTTCAGCAGTGATGTTTTGTTGGTTTTCACCAAGCCAGCTCATGTTAGCCACTTCACCGAGAATCGCGGAGATATCGTTGATTTGTCGGTCTTCGTTGGTTTCGGTTAAGATGTCGCCAAGACCTTGAGAGAATGCGCCTGAACGAATGTTGTCCTGAGCGGTGGTAGGGTTGTAATCACCAGCATAAGCGCTGACACGGATGCGACCGGCAGGTGCATCGAATGACCAATGACCGTTTTCATCAGCATCTGTGTAACCAATTGGGACCCAATAGGTATCAGGATCCAAATCTTCTGTCCCTTCGCCGGAGAATGCGTCTCGCTCAATGAGCAGGCGAACACCTGGCAAAGCCTGACCGTTATCAGTCATCGTGACTTGACCGGAGATTTCAGCACCTGAGTAGTACTTGAGAATCTTAACCAATGTGTTGGTCGAGGAAATACCTACTTGTTGCTCTTCAGCGGTAACCGAAGAGTTTGCCTCAGGAGAGTACCAATTCGCGATAACAAAGTGGTTCGTCATTGCACCAGGCAACGGTAAGCCTTGACTCAAAATACTGCCCGGGCTACCGGATTGGCCGAAATGCTGGGCTGGTTGAGGATTGGAAGAACCTGCATCAACTCCGAGGGTTGAGGCACCGTATCCAACATACGCACGGGCCAGCATGGTGTCAAAGAAAGCCGAGTTATGATCAACTCGAACATCTTCAACTTGCAATGGGTCAATATCCGCACCAGATTGTTGGTTCAGGAAGTCCTGAGTAATGGCTTCGTCTACTTCTGCACGGGTCATTTCGTCAGGGAAGTCACCACGGATGGTTTCGTAGACTTCATCCATGTAGGTTGAAACGTCTTGACCGCTGAGAATTGTTGGCGCTCCAAAGATACCCATCGGCTGACCTTGATTGTAGTTCATGTCAGCAGTGTAACGTCCTGCACGGGGGTACAGTCGGTTATCAATAGCGTAGTATCGGATTTCGTGGTCACGTTCAATCGTTTCCCCGGGCGCACCTTCGTAATCTTGGACTTTGTAGTAGCCTTCCATGTTGATGAGGTCATCGTACATGTCGGTGATGTCATCGGAGTCGAGGCTGTTGGAAAGAAGTTGGACGGTAAGTGCCAATTGTGCATTACGGCGGTGTATTTGTGTGGAAACAGAGCCATATTCTTCGACAAGATCGGCGGTGTACCAGTAGTCTCCAATAATGTAGTGAGTCACGCCATCAATGTTATCGTTACCCGTTCGAATGTTGTTGGAAAAGGTGTTTTCAGCTTCTGCTTCTGAGGACCAATCACCGTCAACACAAGTTGTGGAAAGCGAATCGGTACAAAGTAGACGTTCACCTTCGTCGTAGACTCTCCAGTATTGCGCCGAATCATCGAACACACCATCGGTCTGATGGTATCCTCTGGCCAAGACTGTGTCATCGTTGGTTCGGTACACTTCGTAACTGTTCAATTTCGTAAACGAAACCATTTCATCGATGTCAACACTAAGAGTAATCTTCTCGAAGAGGTCCATCTGTTCTGCGGTGAGGTATGAGTCGACGATGTTCTGATAGCCGTTAGTAAATTCGCGGTCACCAGCGTTCGCCTCGTTGTAAGACAAGTCACCTTGACCGAGTTGGAATATGAACATGGATACGAGGTCTTCTTGACTGCGAGCCAGCAACATGTTACCGGTAGCGGGGATTCCGGACTGGAAGTTATCAGATACAGACGGGTGTTCACCGGTGTCAAGCGCTTGGAAACCATAGTCCCACCAAGAAACGAAAGCAGGTCGTTCCGAATATGCCATCTCTTGGTCCTGTTCAGCGAGCCACTCATAGGCAGAGTTCCAACCGTTGTCGTTGAAACCGGAACCAAAGGAACCGAGGTACCAGTTTCCGTCGTAGTTGCTGTCGTCAAGCAGTGAAAACCCACCGATTTCCCAGCGGAATGCATCTGGAATGAGGTTGTAAATGGTTTCATCGAGGTCATCCTCTGCATTGTTGCTGGATGGAATAGCAGCATCCAAACCGTAGGTGAATTGTTGTCCGAACAACATGATCATAACGAGCATGATGGCAGAGAACGAAGGTGTGCGCCAAAGTGCCTTTCGTGCACCACGAATACGGTCTTCTGGAGAACGAATACCCATCTTCTTCCAAGCTTTGACCATACCTTCCCAGTTTGCCCACTTCCAAAGCGAGACTATTCCCCAAGCACCGAGAACTGCGATGGCAGGTGTTGCATTGAACATGAATCGGGCTGCTGTCCAAGCCATAAACGAAGCCGCAATAATCCAAACACCGAACACGAGTTTAGTTTGCTTTCGTTCGCGCAGAGCAGACCAAAGGCATAGAACTCCCATAATCAATGATAGGACAAATGTAATCGGGCCAAATTGTGCGAACAATTGTCCACGGTTTGGAGCATTTGCTTCAGCAACCGTGCCGAAAATCTTGGTCTTGGTGAAATAGCCACTTCCAGTGAAAAGTACATCCCAAGCATTGGAAATGTTTGCTTCCTTGAGGAGCCAAAGCACAATGAAGAATACGGTTCCGGCACCGGCCAGAACACCGAGGACGAGCAACCAAGGCTTGTCACGGAACCCAGTGGTTACGAAACTAATGGCGATAGCGAAGACAGCAATGAACAAGAACGGTTGAAGACCAGTTCCGTTCAAAATGAGGTCGATTTGTGGATGTCCATAAAACGGTAGAGCCATCAAAAAGTTCACTGCGAGCATGGTGAGGAACAAGACATTGAGTGTTGTTGAATCACGGCGGCGGAACATGTTGAGGGCAACTTGGGCAGCGTATGCCAAGAAAAGAATCGATGGACCAACAACGAAACCTTTCCAGCCAAGCGAAACGATACCGAAACTCACACCAGCAAGGACTGCTGCTGAGAAGGCGGCTCGACGTTCTTGTGCTACGGCCTTGAATGCAGCAATAAACGACAGGAGTGATGGAGAGGATGTACGCATCAATCTTTCACTGCCAGCGTACTTCACTGCACGGAGCCAGAACATGAATCCAAGTGTGATGAAAAGCATGATGAAAGCATCGTGGTCAGCCAGTGCCCAAGTCGTGTGACTCACGTGGGCCGGCATGAACGCAATCAACCACGCAGCCACAACTGCAGCCTTTTCGTTGATGTGTTCACGGGCAATGTAAGCAACAGGAAGAATCGTCAAAGTTCCGTAAACAGCAGGGAGGGAAAGAATGGCCCACCAAACTGCGTCACCGTTGTTAAAGAACGGTTCAAGAAGTGTTGCAACAACTGCAATTGACCATGTGAAGATCGGAGGTCGAGGGTTAATGCCGCCTACCGGGTAGAATCGGTCTGCGTCGAATATCAAGTGAGCATTGTTGGCAAGGATGTAATCAACAACCCGCTTCATGTACCACGGGTCTGAACCACCGGTCATGTCCCAGTTTCCAGTTCCGAAAGCGTTCATGGATGGTACAACATACCATTGAGTACGGATGACCAGACCGAAGAAGAAAGCGAGACCAATCATCACACTGGACCAGTGCTGATTCCAAAATTGTCGAGCGCCGGAGTATTCGTGGTCGTCACGGTTCACCCATCCACCCCACGTCTCGTGGGTTGAAATCGAATAAATGGCAACGCCGATAAAGAACGTCAAGCCGAGCCAAATCAAACTGCCCCAGTTACCTTCGAGTAGATCCAAGCTAACCATTCCTGCATCAAACCATGTCGATACGACATAAAGCGTCCACAGTGAGCCGAGCGTCATGGCACGGGTATGCCAGCGTTCCGAGAACATTCCAGCAACGATTAAAGCAACCATTCCAGTAAAGAAAGCTTGCCAGTAGCCTACGACTCCATGGTAGTCAGCAGCAGTGGTGATGGCGAGTTTGTCGGCCATGCCAGCGGTCTCAAAGTTCCAAAGGCTGCCAATATGAGCCAAAGCCCAAACGACCAATGCGATTTGAAGTGGAAGGTTGTTCTTGTTGAAAGCAGAACTGCTGTCGTCGTTCAAGAAACTGAACCAACCGGATTCTCCGACCGGTGTAAGGATACCACGTGTCAATGTTGCTACAAGCGTACCGACGATTGCGAAAATGGTCAGTGATGAAAAGAAGAGGTAACCGATGGCCTGGTTTCTCAAGTTGAGTGTGGAGACTAAACTTGGTTGTTCACCCTCTGGTGCCAAATTGAAAATATCGGGGAGCAGTCGAGCAGAGTCAGCACTGAGTGCATCGGATGCAACGACCATTCCGACGTTGATACCCATTGCGATAAACACAATGATGGTTCCAATTTCGTGTCGCCCACGGCTGCTCATGAAATGAACGCCGAAGGTGACAAAGGCAAACAAGAGACCAGAAAATGCTCCGTAGTCGCTCAGGTAAATGGCTTCAGCACCGATAAGCGCCACGGCCAAAGTGGAGAGGGAAAGAGTGGCCTTGGAAACAGAAGCGGATTCAGATTGGTTCAGCATCGACGGGACGAGTCCCAAGATGCCAGCGACGCCGACGATCAACATCGGTGCCAGGTTGTCTGTGGTAAGCTCGAAGTCAATGTCGACGAGCTTGATCGCTGCGAGTGCGAGCAGAACTGCCAGGGGAGCGATAAGCCATCCCAACGGTGCTGCTGGCGCAGTGGTTTTTGTGCCAGTTATTTGTTCCATATTTTTTCCCTCAAAGGTGTTTGCGCGACAGCAGCAAGGCTGAAGCGTCTTCGCCACTTTAGAGCCTCTTTTAATGACTCCGCTGAACGGACAACAGATGAATGCCTTGCTGCACTACATTGAGGGTGGTTTACAGATGTTGAAAACTCGGATTAACAGGGGCTCCAAACCGACTTACAAAGCCCGGAATCCGATGTCTTTTCGAAAATGTGAACCTTCCAAATCAATGGTATTGAGTAAAGCATAAGCCATCTCCACTGCGTCCTCAAGGGTAGGTCCAATGGCACTGCATGAAAGTACACGTCCGCCCGTCGAAATCAACTCACCATCTGCATTCTGACCCGTTCCTGCATGGTTTACCCACGCTTCGCCAGCAGAGAAGGAAAGACGCTCGGATGGCATGCCTCGAATGAGTCGACCTTTGACAGGCGATTGCGGATATCCCTCTGCAGCCAGCACCACCGTAGCAGCGTGGAGGTGACTGAAACGGACCTTCATCTGTGAAAGACCATCGGTTGCGGCAGCGTGGAGTAATTCAAACAAATCAGACTCGATTAATGGCAGTGTAATTTGACATTCGGGGTCACCAAATCGAACATTGAACTCAACAACGCTTGGAAGACCTGATTTGGGAATCATGAGGCCAACATAGAGGACGCCCCGGTAAGGTTGTTCTAAGCCACGCAAGTAAGCATGCATAGGTTCGATGATGGTTTGTACTGTCAAATCACGAATCTCTTCGGTCACAACGGGTGCTGGACAATAGGCACCCATACCACCTGTATTTGGACCGTTGTCACCGTCAAATGCCCGTTTGTGGTCTTGACTTGCAGGAAGGCAGACAAATCCAGAACCGTCCATGACGACCAGCATACTGGCTTCTTCGCCCGGAAGAAATTGTTCAAGCAAAACTCGACCATCGGACTCGATAGATGAACGAATAAATGCCAATGCTTCGACTCGATCTGCGGTGACGACAACACCCTTCCCACCGGCAAGAACATCTCGCTTGACCACCCAGGGCTGTCCTGCGAAGTCGTCAAGTGCCGCATCGAGGTCACTGCCTTTTTCAAGAACGTGAAAAGCTGCGGTGGGAACATCCGCTGCACGCATGACTTCCTTCGCATGAAGTTTCGATCCTTCAAGGTGAGCGAGTGCCGCCACAGGACCAAAACAGGGTATGCCTTGCTCTGAAAGCCGGTCAGCCAGTCCAGCACACAATGGGGCTTCAGGTCCAGCAACAACAAGGTCTGCGGACACTTTTTTTGCAAGGTTTAACAACCCTTCAATGTCCGATGCAGGAACGGAATGGTTCATGGCCAGAGAGACCGTTCCCGCATTACCTGGAGAACAATGAATCTGTGTCACGTGCTGCGATTCAGAAAGGCCCATACAGAGAGCATGTTCCCTCCCACCACCGCCAACAACAAGGACGACCTTATCAGCCATGTTAGTGCTCCACCCATGCCATCACATAATCTCATCGTGGCAGATGGTTGGGAATTTAACAGAAAATGGCGCATACGAAGGGGATGCTTCAAAGACCGCCCTCTAAGCGGCTTAGGTAAAGGTGCAAGCCTTGGTGAACTTCATGCAATTTTTACAACTCTGTATCCTAACCCTCTGGCTGTACATGCCAGGATTCCTGGCAAACACCTTTGCAATGCTTTGGGGGAAGTGGCTGCCCAAGACCGGTTATGGCCCCTGGCCGATTGATGGAGGGCGAACGCTCAAAGACGGAAATCGCATTCTTGGAGACGGCAAAACATGGAATGGACTGATTGGAGGTTCGTTGACTTCTGGTTTGCTCAGCGTACTCATTGTTGCACTGATGGGAGACATTCCTGCAGCGAGTACAGCTATAGGCGAAAATGGAATATTTACGCACCCGTTACAAGGTGCTGAAGGTACTTGGTTCGATGTCGGTGGTCATCTCATGACCGCATTTATACTCGGAACCTTTCTCGGATTTTTCTGCTTGGTAGGTGACAGCAGCGGGTCTTTTGTCAAACGCCGACGTGGACTCAAAAGAGAAGGCGATATCTCCTCAAAAGCACCGCTTTTGGACACCCTTCCGTTTGCCATAATGGTGTTCTTAGCTGGACAATTCTTCCTCGGCACGTCCATTCTTGCGGATTCAGAACTTCTCCTGCCAATGGTTGCATTGGTAGCAATTACACCTGTACTTCATCGCTCCTTCAACCTACTTGGATACAAGTTAGGTTGGAAAGATGTCCCATATTGATTCGGGAGAGAAGGCTATAACACTCCACAGTATGACTGTGTCCATGCGAACAGCCTTGTCACTGATGATACTGCTTATTTTTACCTCCCTTGGAGGCATGATGAACGTCAATGCTGCACCCCCCGTTGACGGTGTAGCCGTGGTTATTGACGCTGATGAAACCTGGAATGTTTCTGAACCAATGAACGGTGATGTACTGGTCAAAAGCGGTTCGACACTCACCATCGATGCTGTCATGACGGTTGGAGTGGACAACATCATTACCGTCGAAGAGGGTGGAGTACTCTTCCTCACCGGCTCCTTGATCGGAGAGGATATCAACTCGGCTCTCACTCTGACGAACTCGAGTCAATTGCACCTCAACTTTGGTGATCTGGCCGAAACCGGTACCCTTCTGTTCACGTTCGACCAAACAATATCCACTTCCGCCATGATGAACATCACAGTTGGAGACCAAACGGTGGACGCTGCAGGACAAGACACTGTATCGATAGAAGCTCCTCTTGATGGAACAGATATTGTTGTTGACTTCCACATCTATCACGCATTCCCAATCCAGATTACGTCCCTACAGGCCCTTCACACAGGCAGTGGGGAGATGCCCATCCTTGCTGCTCACCAAATGAACCACTCGAACGGAAGCCTCACATGGAGCGATGCCTCCTTTTCAATGAGCGTATTTGGCGACATGCGAATCGATAATGGTGCCATCTACGGAGCTGAAATCCTGTGCGCCGGAATCTGTGAAATTGAATCCAGTGAAATCATTGGTAGCGCTCCAATCCACGTCGAAAACGGTTCGAGTCTATCGGTAAACGCCAGCCTCATCCAAGGCAGCCGCACCGATGAAGACATCATCGTCCACGACCTTGCTGAAATTACCTACACCAACTCACAAGGGACAGGAGGAAACACAGATGCCTGGATTCGTTTGCTCTCGCAACGGATCATCCAAACCAATTCCCCGAACGCCACTGTTCACCAAACAGGCATTGGCTACGGTTCCTCAACCCGTGATGACATCACCGACGCCAACGGTCAAATTGACATTGGTGGCAGCGAATGGAGAAGAATTGTCGAATGGGTTGATCAAAACGGAGAATACCATTCGGAAGATGCAGAACTCACGCTAACACTTTCCTCCGGCTGGGGAGATTTTGCGATCACTACACCAGCCCCCAAAATACCGTATTCAACAGTCAACATCCCGCTTCCGTACATCGAAGTTGTTTCAATTGATGCAGAAGATACAACTGCCGAAGTCAACAAGAAAATTGGAGCAATGGTCACCGTTCGAAACACGGGGCTTTCTACTGCTACTGTGAACATCTGGTGCTATGTAGCGGACAATTTGACCGATACGACCTCATTGACAACTACGCTCGCACCTGGTGAAGAAAAGGAACTTCCAGTCTCCTGGTGGGCCAACACCGATGGTGCACAAGTACTGAATTGTCGAGCACTGATTCCGAATGTGTTGAAGTCTATTTCCGACGACATAACAAATACAGAGGGTGGCAACTCACAAGAAGTTGGATGGTACTTCGGAGATGAAACTGAAGACCAACCTCTTGTCATCTATGGAATACTTGCAGTGCTGATTTTAGCTGCCAGTGCAATGTTTTCTCTACGTGCATCATCGAAAGACACCACATATGGTGATGTTGCAGAATCCATCGTTCTTGCTGATGAATCAGAACAGGTCCAAGACACTGAGAACGATTCAGAAGCGGAGGAAGACGAAGAGGTAGAGGACTAAGATGTCGTTCACCATTACTGCTTCAACAAACATCCGTTGTTCGTGATTCACTTTCTTCAACAAAGTTGAGTTGTTCAACAAACTTCCATGGTTCGTTGTTCGGTATTGCCATCAAAGTTGAGTTCCCAAGAGTTACTGCTGACAGTAATTCCAGTTGCATCAGAGTCGACATCGTTCATGCCTGCGTAGAATACGTTGGTGATGACGATTTCAAATGTATAGCAACCTGCCCCGTCATAGAATGAATCCTTGTCGAGGAATTCTGTAGCACCACTACCGCCTGCCCAGTTGTCCATTGCAGTCCCTGGAAGGCCAAGCCATCCGTTTGTTTTTCCACTTTTTGCGCCGTCTACGGTACTGGTCCAAGTCGCATCGAGACCGTTGACTTCGATCAGCGGAGAACTGTATTCTGTCGAACTGCCTTTCTTAACTCGAAGTTGAACGGTGTAATCAGACGCAACGGGTGTGAGAGCGAGGTTGGTCATCGAATGTTCTCCGTTGTCTTGAGCGCTTTCACTTGGCCCAAACAGTCCCATTATGGATTC
>DAXG01000027.1:63901-87584 GCA_002506275.1 Euryarchaeota archaeon UBA259
TCGATTGACCATCACCCGAAGAGACTTCAATCATGTATTCATTCATTGATGCAAGACGATAATCTTGAGCGTTGCCAGCAAAGAAGGCGGTAAGAGGAACTTTGAATTTCGCACGATCGTTGTTTAACTGCAAAGAGTCTGACCACAACGATTCACCATCAAGCGTTATCGATGCGGTTGCAGAATCGAAGGAACCACGGACATAAAAAGTAAGTTCATCCGATTCTTCGTTCAAATTAATTTCCGTGAGTGCCATTGAGGTGTCGGCAGGCACGAGGTAAAAAGCAGCATACGGGCCAGCGGCAACGAGGATTGCTATGAAAATTGAGATGCCAAGCTTGACCGTATTCATTTCTCGGTCAGCCATTCGTTCAGACTGAACGAGGAGACCTGTTCCTACAACCAGAACACCAAGTACGACAAGAATACCCATTCCGCCACCTTGTAGGGCAAGAAGGCCTCCGATGAAAATCGTAATCCATCCTGCTATTGTGAGTTTGAGAGGTGTGTCTGGCCCACCTGAACTTGCAGAGGAGAGTGCTGGTGCTGTAGGTTGCTGCGAAACGATGGTCACCTTTTCAGCAACAACTGTCACTTGTGTTGGTTCAGATTCGGTTTTCGATGCGTTGGCTTTGTCAAGTAATCCACTCATAGCAATCCCTGTTATGAGGTCGTTTAACGCAGGGGATTATCAAAGCGACCCCTACAAGTGCATGCTTCGACGGGATTGTCGAAGGTTTGTTCTCGTGCCGTCACAGGCCAGGGGCAGATTCGTACCAGACGACGTTTTCTTCGTCTTCTTCACGGTCTTCAATGAATCGTCGGCCAGCAACTGCTGCGGCCAATGCCACCATCGAGATTGCGGGAACTATTTCGAAACCGGGGAGATAGACACCACGAACGTAGACTGTAATCATTTGAGATTCACGGATACATCCACCGTTGTTACAAGCGAATTCCGATTCTGCGAAGAAGTCGAGAACGTGGTATGCGTCGCTCCATCCTTGTGTCTTTGGAGTTCGAGCCATGACACGAACCTTGGTCGCCGTTGGAATAGCGTCAATTTGAACCTTGACAGCAGGCAAGTTGATTGTGAATCCTGCCTCTTCGAGGTTCTCACGGCTCGATTCAGTGATACCGACCTTCATGAAATCTATTTGATTACCAAGATTGTAAACCTTAAATTCGAAGTTCTTGTCTTTCTTCGGCATCAATTGAACGAAAGGTTCGACCGCTTCGACCTGTACCAATGAATACTGCATGATGTTGACAATCATGTTGTTCTGGGACGATGCTGAGTTGATCGGAGGCAAAGAGTTGATTTCTTGCACTTGAGCAGAAACTGAAAGCGTACGGCTTTGCATCACCATGTAAGGTGTTGCTCGAACAGAGACTTGGAAGTCAACCTCGGAACTTGCACCAATGTACATGTCACCAGGCGCAGCAGTAGCAAGACCATCACTGGTAACCAGAATACTGATTTTCTCTTGATAGGTTGTTGGGTTGTTCGCAGTACAGGTCGTGAAACCGTTGTACGTCGAACCAGGCTTCACTTCGATGTTAATCGAAATTGGAGCGCATGAAAGAGACACAGCTGCTGTTGGCGTCTGTGCCGAAGCAGGTACTGCAACAATCAAAACTGAGCAGAGGTAAAGGGCTAGCAAGAAAAGAGACCGCTTAAACATCAGGTTCCACCTATGCCCTACCCAGTGATGAGACCCTCATAACCGTTGCGCCGTGATGGCTCAGAAAATGGCGAACGAACGGGAATAAAAAAGTGGGCCCGAAGGGACTTGAACCCCTGACCCCCCGGTTATGAGCCGGGTGCTCCAACCAACTAAGCTACGGGCCCCTGCATCGAGGGAAAGAGCACAAGCCATGAACTTAACCCTGTGTCATTCAAACTGGGCAAGTGAGGATTGCGAAGGTTTGACCCATTCTCGAACACTGAGTTCAAGTTCGTCACGGATTGCATCAGGGACAAAAATCAGTGCCCTCTCGTTTGGTTGCGTTAGCGAACGAACAAGCGGTGAATGGTCCGCAGCATCGCGCCCGTCTTCCAGAAGAATGCCTTGCTCATACGGCATGTAGCCACGCTTCGAGATTCGTGCGGTGATGACATCGATCGACGGATCAAATCCAGCATCAGCAACCAGTGCCTGTAAGCGAGGTAAAACAACGGTCACCATTTCAGTACTCAAGCCTTCAATACGCAACGATTTATGGAAGTCTCGGCGTGAGAGTAAACGCATTGCATAGTGAGATAAAGTTGCATCTTCATGTTCGGCCCAATCCGGTAAAGCAACTCGGACATGTGCATCGTTAAGCGCTGCATAGCCCTTGGCATCCAGATCCGAATTGAGTAACATATCCGCAAGAGAGGGTGAGAGAGTCAATTCACCTTCTTGAGCCAATGCTCGTGCACGAGAGAGCATACGGACAAGGTAATTCTGCGTCAGCATGTTGACCTTATGGAAGTAGACTTGATGGTACATATGGTATCGAGTCACGAGGTAGGCCTCAATCGCAGGAAGTCCCCATGATTTCACGAAAAAATGACCGTCATCACTTACTCGCAATGCACGTATGACTCGAGCAATATCAAACCCACCAATTTGCGCACCGGTATTTGCCTGGTCACGAACCATGTAATCCATGCGGTCAACGTCAAGTTGACTGGAGACTATTTCCTTCATGAACGGCGGGATGGCGATACCTTCGTGCTCTTTCGCCCCGTCAAGCAGGGCAAAAAGGCGGTCGCGCCGAGTACGCCCGAGTGCCTCGAGCAAAGCGATTCCTACTTCAGTGTCTTCAGATTCAAGCAAAACTCTGCCCCAGTGTTCATGCGAATGGTATGTTGCAAAAACTTCCGGTGATTCAAGAAGGTGTGAAAAAGGTGGGTGACCAATATCGTGCAACAAAGCCGCAAGTTGAATTAATTCTGCATCGTCGTCGGAAACAAGACCCGGCTGGACATCGTTGAGCGAATCAACAAGGGTTCGAGCAAGGTGGTATGCCCCTAAAGAGTGCGAAAAACGATTGTGGTTGGCTGCAGGAAAAACATACTCACAAGTTGACAGTTGTTGAATCGAGCGTAGACGCTGGAATTCACGGGTGTCAATTATTTTAGCGTGAGCGGCAGGAACGAAAATATCCTTGTGAATTTCGTCTCGAATCACCCGGTCTCGCATGGCCATCCCCATAAGACCGGTCTGCTTTTCCATTAAAAAGAACCCGCATGCTCAAATCGCGAACAATGTGGGTTTCTGGATAAGAATGAAGCATGGCAATGCCTAAGCACGGGGCACTGGTGTAGTCGAATATGGCGGATGCTCTCAAGGACATTATGCTCAAGATAACCGATGACAATCCGGCTACACGGGGTCAAAAGTTGTGGGTTATGTTCGCTCTTTCGTTATTCTTAGTGGCTACGTTGAACTGGTACGCTATGGTTCGCGAACCGCAAGTGGTCGAAATCGAAGACCTCGTGCAATACAAGAACGAAGTGGTATTGGTTGAAGGAAAAGTCATTTCGTGGATTGAAGACCGATACGGCAGCGGTGAAGACCGTGTCGACTTGGTCATCGAAGACGAGACTGGAGTGATCCAAGTTCGATGGTATTCAACCGGGACAATCCCCCCCATAGGTACGAATGTGACGGCCATGGGTGATGTTGTCGACTATAACGGACGATTCTACATGCAGGCAACAGGCTCTGGTGCGTTGTATTGGGAAGCTAAAGATTTACCAACTCTCGAGAGAGTCTCGCTGTCAGACATCGCAGTTGCTCCTTCAGATTATCTTGGCAAAATAGTGACGGTCAACGGTTTCATCAGTGAATCTGTAAGCCCAGATGCCGTCTACACTTCCGCATACATTACCGACCACCCAGGAAACGCTGCTCACCAAATGCAACTGCTCATTCAATCGGCAACCGGCAAGTGGATTGAATCTGATTCGAAGATTGAAGTCAGTGGAATTCTATCCTATCAAGAAACGAGCCTCCGATGGGCGCTTCATACTCAAGGGCCAGATATTCTCATCGATGGAAGCCATGTACCCCCCGTCAATCGTCTCGATTGGGCTACAGAAGCAACATGGAGCTACCAATCCGGCAGTAAGGTCATCCTCGCAGGAACGTTGCACATCGAAGACGGCGTATGGGATCTGGTCGGACCCAGCGGCAATACCATCTGCGTTATCCCAACAACTGAAGATATCGAGAACGCTGCTGATGGAAGTTACAATAACTCCATTTTTGATGCTGAAGGACGATTAATGTGGAGCGACGACAGGAGCACGTGGTGCATCGATGCAAACCAAGGCATGGGACAAAACCTCGTCAATCCTATGTCTGCAATGTCAATGCAGGCCATGCTGTCTGCTGACCCTGCCTCAATGCTTGAAAACCCATACATGCATTACACCATTAACACCTACATGAAATACGCTTTCGAACCCTTGGACACTGAAGGTTACTTTGTCGACAGCCAAACCTACACGTTTGGACAGACGACAATCGCCATGACATTCCCCGGACCCCGTACCGACTGGATTGAATCTGGTCAAGGCGTTGTTGCTGATGTCACCGTAGCATGGGACGATGAAGACATGCGAATCCGCCTCATGGTGAACTCCTACAACCTCACCGGGAATCCACCACCTCCTTCGACCCTCCTTTGGGACGATGGCGCAACACAATGGGGCTATTCCAAAAACCAGTTTGTTCTTATCGACGGTAAAGCCGCACTCAAGGACGATGGATGGTACCTTGAACGCCCGGGGTCTGACCAATCCATTAAACTCAATGTACAACTCAACGCTATTGGAACCGATTCAATCCATGAGAATCAATCGCTCACTTGGGAGGGTAGACTTCGTCAGATTGAACATCCGAGCCAATTATCCATCGTTTATTCCCTCGATGAAGCGGATGCGCAAGACGATGATGGCGACCGCCTTGCCGACAGTTATGAAGATGCGGCAGGCTTCAATTCCAACACCGAAGATACGGACGGTGACGGAATCACTGACCGCGAGGAAGTGGAAAACGGCACAGGTCCAAACAGTGGAAACTAGGGAGGACGTTTCATGCTTGATGCCTACATGTACGAACTGAGTTGGATGCTCGCTGCTCTGTTTGGGGGTGTTGCGATGGGGACGCTTACCGGAATCATCCCCGGTTTCCACGTCAACAATGTCGCACTTATCCTACTTGCCTTGGCACCGGGGCTGCTGAGCCTTGGAATCCCGCTTTCAGCCGTTGCTGGAATCATTGTATCGACAGGTACGGTTCACACATTCTTGAATTATATTCCCTCAGCGCTTATGGGAGCACCAGATGCGGACCAGGCGTTATCTTTACTGCCCGGCCATCGCATGCTTTTGTCAGGTAATGCGGCGCGTGGTGTAGCGTGGTCTGCACGTGGCTCGCAGCTCGGTTTGTTCCTTTCTTTGCCGTTGATTGTTCTCGCAAGAATTGCATTCGGGCCAGAACTCGGATGGTACTCTCAACTTCGCACCTTTCTTCCGTTCATCCTCCTTACCATCTCAGCACTGCTTTTGATGACGGAAACGACACGACTCGACTGGCCGAAATGGATTCAAGTGGCAACTGGAAAGCGACTGGGCGAAGATTCAAGATTTGCAGGTTTCTTTTCAGCCACAGCGTTCTTCTTGTTGACTGGCCTGTTTGGTTGGACCATTATCGGCCCACATGCTCTACCCGGACGTTCTCCAATCGATATGCCAGGTGCAAGTCTTCTCCTACCAAGTCTTGCTGGATTGTTCGGAATTGCGAACTTGCTGGACATCTATGCAACAACCTCACACCTGCCGCCTCAAAAAGAAAACTGGGACTTGCCTCCTGCACGACCTCTCTTGGTTCCTTGCTTTTGGTCCGGAGTAGCAGGCGCATCGATGGGTGTATTGCCTGGAATGACCGCATCACAAGCAACTGTCCTCGTGATGGGTGGGCGCAACGTCGCAGCTAAACTCCAAGGGAAACAAGGATTTGGAATGGATTGGGAAACTCGCCGATTAACTGAACTCTCTGACGACGAACTCCTGGAAATCGCCAAAGCCGAATCCGATGAGGGTGTTGAAGGTCCACAAACCAAACAAGATTTGGAAATTATTGCCATCCTTTCGGCAGTGAACACCGCCGTCACCGTTTGTGTTCTTGGTTTCCTTTACATCATCGGCCGTTCACGCTCCGGGGCAACGCTGGCTCTCAAAGCCATGTATCCTGTTGACACATGGAGCAACACTGAGCCAACTGCAGATTTCATCCGGTTACTCGCCATCACATTGGCTGCTGGTCTTATGGCAATGCCAATCATGCGATACGTTGGCAAAGGTATGCTTCGACTGCACGCTGCAATTCCGTTGCAACAGATGATCATGAGCGTCATCATATTCGTTGCAGCACTGGTCTTTGTGAGTACTGGGTTCATCGGACTTGCCGTGCTCATCGTCGGAACCATGCTCGGACTTCTCCCACCACGTCTTGGAATACGCCGAAGCCACGCCATGGGTGTCATTCTTGTTCCAATCACCTATTTGCTGTTCGAGAACCTTGTCGATAACGCAGGTTTCCTTTGAGCCTTACAACCATCACTCCGTGAATGTTTAGGGGAAAGTGATATGCCCTTAGACTCAGCCCACAGGCTGTTGGTGGCACCATGAATCTTGTACTCCGCTCCTTTTGCCTCGCTGCTTTGATGGTACTTTCGACGACTTTGCCGATGGGTGTGTCAACGCTTAATGAGACTGAAAACATCGATTCTACCTCGGCACGTTCGCTTGCTTGCAGCGGTGATATTTGCCTCAATGAAGTACTTCCAAATCCAAGCGGAGCTGACAACGCAACATGGCCTGGTGGGGAATGGATGGAGATTCACAACTCAGGAACATCAACAGTGGATGTGCTCGGTTGGTACTTGACGAACAAGGCGTCAAAAACACTCTACTTTGATTCAGCAAGCATTGTTGACTACGATGCTTCAAACTCATCGAGTTGGGAACTCGAGCCTGATGAATACATGGTTGTCGCACGTAACGGACTTCCAACCTCGGCCTTTTACTTCGCAAATACGAACGACATCATTACCCTTTACACCGATGCTGGGGCCCAACTGGACCAAGCCACTTGGTCGTCAAGCGCTGCTTCCGGAGTCAGTTATGAAGAAGTCAACGGTACTCCAACTGCAGACTGGACTGCAACCAGCGGACTAACCCCTGGTGGTATCAACTCTGGTGGCAGCACAACACCTGGTCCAACACTCATTCCTTCGGACCTCATCATCCATGAAGTCATGTCGAACCCTTGGCCATCTGAGGACAATGCAATTTGGCCGGGTGGCGAATGGATTGAAGTGCTCAACTCTGGCTCGAACAACATCGACCTCAACGGTTGGTCGATTGAAGATGCAGCTGGAAACAAACTCGATTTCAATGCAATGCACTTGGTCGGCTTCTCACAGACCCTTTCAGAAAACATCATTCTACCTGGTGAGACTCGAATCATTGCAGTAAACGGCTCAGGAAACTCCGGCGTCCTCAACAACGGTGTTGAAACTCTTACACTCTTGTGGCCAAATGGAAGCAAAGCCCAACAGGTTTCGTGGACCGATACCGAAGCAGGATTCTCAATGGTTGAATCATCAACCTCTCCGTTTTGGGTCTATGCAGCCTATCCTACCCTCAATTCAAGCAACCCTCTCGCTTTCGAACTCATCGCAAACACGCCGTCGCCAATCGAATTTGCTGAAATTCTATCCAACAGCAGTTCAGATGGTTCTGCTTTCCCTGATGGCGAATGGATCGAACTGCTGAACACAGGCACTTCGACCGTTGACCTCAACGGTTGGTCAATCATCGATGGGATGGGCAATGTCACGATTCTTGACCCGGGAACTTTGGTGTTCAACCAAACACAAGGGTCGACTTCCATCGATGCCGGAGAGCGTCGCCTCGTTCAGTTCTCCGGGGACACTGAACTTTGGGATTACTACAATCAAATTATGCTTCGAGATGACACCGGTGCGGTTGTCGATTCCGCTTGGTATGCCACACATTACGGCCAAAACATCTCTCTCGTACCTGCAGAATTGGCTGCAGACCCATGGGTGCCTTCGACGTGGATGACACCCGGTCAACCGGACCCAGTTGAAGCACCCTCCACTGGTGTTGCCATATTTACTGAGGTCTTCCCCGATGCTGTTGGAAGCGATTCACAACAATGGCCTCTCGGCGAGTGGATTGAAATCTACAACAACGGTACTATGGCTTTGGATGTCGGAGGTTGGAAGTTCCAAGCAGCAGGCCGTTCGCTGACACTGCATCAATTCAACATGCCATTGCAATCAACATCCGTCATTCAACCTGGTGAAGTTGCCCTTATTGCACTCAACGGTACAACCAGTTTCTATCTGAAGCACACAACCCCGGATACAATCATTATGGTTGACGGAAACGGTGACATGGTTGATACCATCTCTTGGTCATCGACCGTTGAAGGTGAATCACTCATCGCGCCGAACAGCACACATGCTGGTGCAGGACCAATGGGCACTGCCGCATCGAACGGAACCGATTGGATACAATCCGCATGGTCAACACCTGGTGAAATGAATCCGGTATGGGCGGCATACTCAGAATCGAATGACTTGGTACTTACCGAAGCACTCGCCTACTGCAACGATGACTCCGTCACACCTGTTGAAGATTGGATTGAAGTGATGAACAACGGAACGCAAGACCTCAACATCAGCCGTTGGCGAATCGATACTGCTGGCGAAGACCGGCGCTTCTTACGCAGCACATCAATGTGGAACCAAAGCAGCATGGTTCTTGCCCCACAAGAGCGGGCTGTGCTCCTCATGGACGATGATGTTCTCTCTGGCCTTTCTGACCAGTTCACGCTTTCAAATCCGGATGGGACCGTGGTCGATATGGCTCAGTGGAGTATCGTTAGCGATTGCCAAACCGTTGGCCCGAGCCAAGACCAATCCGGTTGGCAAACACTCTTGTGGCCCACACCAGGCGCTGCAGAGCCTGATGCAAGTCTCTTTGCAGAGGCCGATGACATCGTATTCAGCAGATTCATGCCAGAAGGTTCTACAGATATTTCAGCCAACACTGAATTCATTGAAATCACCAACATCGGCGACAGTCTCGCATACATGAACGGCTGGACACTCTCAATGGTCAATTCAGCGAACGAGGCTACCAATTACCAAATTGGTGATGTGAGTATTCCTGCGAACAGTTCGGTTCTTCTTGCAGCAGACGCAAGTGGGCTATCGGTCTATGAAGATGGAGTTGGAGTTGGCTTTGATGAAGCACTCAGTCCATCTGGATTTACACTTCCCGATTCCGGTGCCGCTGTGCACATCATGACCCCGTCAGGGATGCTTGCGGATACCTTCGTGTATGGCAACGGGCCAGTTGACATCGCAGGATGGAGTGGTATCAGTCTGGTTGAACCAGTTTCCAGCATCTCCCTGTTGGTTTACCATCGAGGAGATGGTTGTGGAAACTTACCTGATACCGACCTGGCATTGGATTGGCAACACCGCTGGGGCAGGCTTGGAGCCAGCACATTCTGCGGTCCAACTGAATTCAGTGGCATCAGTACAGTCACTCCACTCATCGGCCCACAAGAAGGACTTGTTGACTTGTTGAACTGGATTGACGGCGCATCTGAAACACTTCATGTTCACCTGTACCAAATCGAGCAACCAAACCTGGTACAGGCACTCATTGAAGCCCATAACCGCGGCGTTGACGTCACCGTTGTCCTCAACACTGCGGAGTACTGGTGGAACAACTACGACAAGAACAACCAACTTGGCGTTGCAGGTCTGTTGGCTACCGCTGGAATCACAACGCTCTGGTTCGGTGGACAGAGTGACGAGCCATACACATACATCCACAGCAAAGTGGCCGTACGAGATAACACGAGTGTATGGATGAGTTCGGGCAACTGGAAGAGTTCGTCTCAACCTGCACCTGATGACAGAGGAAACTCAGAATGGGGAGTCATCATTGAAAACTCAGACCTCGCCATGCAAGTACTGGAACAGATCTCATACGATGAATCTCTCAGCCGAACATACATCACGCAAGTCAATGCAAACTCTGCACCTTCGGGATGGTCACTTGATGCACTGAAATCAATTACCAACGCAACCGCTGCTGACAACATCACTACAGATGTCAGTGGTCGACTGATTACTTGCCCTGACACCTGCGTCGATGGTATTGTTTGGATGATTGAACAAGCCGATGAAGAAATTCTTCTCTCGCTTCAGTACCTCGACGTTGAATGGAGCTGGGGTTGGGGAGATAATCCGATTGTTAGCGCTTTAGAAGCTGCTGCACAGCAGGATGTTCGTATCCGACTTATCCTCAACGGAGCGTACCTCGACAAAGATATTCAAGAAGTCATTGACACTTTCAATGAAGACTGGAATTCCTCATTAGGATACGATGTGAACGCTATTGTGATGAGCGAAGATGATGAAGTGTCAAAACTTCACAATAAAGGTGTCATTGTCGACGGTGAACATGTACTCATTTCCTCCATCAACTGGGGAGATTCCGCACCAACACGAAACCGTGAAATGGGGTTAATCCTATCCAGCAGCGAAGTGACTGCTCCGTTCATGGCCGGATGGCACAGAGATTGGATTCGAACGGACAATGTGACCGATACCGATAACGATGGGTTGCCGGATTACTGGGAAGTAGCCAATGGCCTCAATCGTACGACTCGAACACTTCCAAGTTTCAATATCCTCGAAGGAGATCACGATGCAGATGGCGATGGCCTCATCAACAGCCTCGAATACACATTCGGAAGCCATGCTACCAATACGGATACCGACGGAGATTGTATCCCCGATATGATCGAAGTCACATGGGCTCAAGCAACCGCTTTAGACCCATCTGTGGAAGATGTCTCACCTTCAGACGCATTGCTGCTGGCCGATGCAGACGGTGATGGCGTCAACGAATCCGAAACGCTCGGATGCGATTTGGCCGGCGTCATTCCGAATGACAACACCTCAGTGATTGATACAGAACTGCTCGACGACGATGGAGATGGAGTCATCAATCGAGATGACAAATGCCCCGACACACCCGCAAACGTTCCGGTAAGCGACGATGGATGCTCAACAGAGCAGCGCAACTCAATTGCCACGCCAAGTGCCGATACCAGTTCCAATCTTGGAACGACCATGATGTTCGTCGCCATGCTTGGAGGTCTTGTCCTTGCCGCAGGCGCATTCCTCATCCTCCGAAACATCGAATCGGAAGGTGAAGAAATCAAGGAACTCATCACCCTCGAAAGTCAAAATCTCGATGCATTAGCAAACGGTGAAATCGACGATGGAAATTGGCAAATGCCTGTCCTCGATGGAAGCGGTGATGAGGCTGCGAGTACAGGTCTGTCACCTGAAGATTTAGCTCGTTGCCCAGGATGGTCTGAAGAGACGATCCAAAAATATCTTGATCAGGGATGGCCAATGGACCAACTTGCCGCATACTATCAACAACAAGTCGAAGAACACTCTTGAACAGCACAAGATTGACAAGGGACCTACTCGTCCTTGGCATGAGCACTATGGCCTACACATCGAGTAATCCTGTCCTTTCAAACAATTTTTGGAACAACATCGAGGGCTATGAATCAATGTCCTATGAAGGTGCAATGCAGAAGATTGGGATTCTGTTCGGAACTACCCTTCTGATTGCAGCAATTGTGGTATATGCTGCCCTGACAATCGACATTGGCATTGCATTTATGGCATGGATGGGCGGAATGCTTGGCGGATTTATTACAGCAATGATACTCATCTTCATGCGCCCAAAAAATCCAGTACCCCTCATGATGACATACGCCATTTTCGAAGGAGCATTTGTTGGTGGTATTTCGCTTTATTTTGAGAGTATGTATTCAGGCATCGTGTTCCAAGCCGGACTCGGTACGCTCTGCCTCGTTGGAGGTATGTACGGCTTGTATGCGACTCGAATCATCAAAGCAACACCAATGTTTCAACGAATTGTCATCAGTCTCACACTCGGCGTATTCTTGTTGTACATCTCATCCTTCATCCTCAGTTTGATTCCAGGCTCACTCCAAATTCCGTTCTTGCACTCAAATGGACCTATTGGCATTCTTGTCACGGTATTCATTCTTGGTGTTGCAAGTGCCAATTTGATTCTCGATTTCAATTTTATCGAATCTGGAATTAAACAGCAAACCCCGAAGGTCGGCGAATGGTGGGGAGCTTTTGGGCTACTCGTTACCGTCATCTGGATTTACTGGGAAATGTTGAGACTCCTTTCCAAGGTTCGTTCCAACATGAATTGAGGTGGATTGGATGCGCAGTATCCCGGTAGTCGACTACGCAGACTACCTTAGCCAAGATGAAGAACGTCGAATCGGCTTCATCAAAGCAGTTGGAGACTCACTGAAGGATATTGGCTTTTTTGCCTTGAAAAACCACGGAATACCCATGGAATCCATCGACGATTCCTATCAGCAAGGCGACGAGTTCTTCTCGCTTAACGACGAGGTGAAGCGCTCATACCTGCAACCCGAAATTTCTCATCAAAGAGGCTACACTGCCTTTGGCATTGAACATGCAAAGAACAATCCTGCACCTGACCTCAAGGAATTCTGGCAGACAGGACGTAGCCACCCGACCACTGGTAAAACGCCGACCTATGTCCCCAATGTATGGCCAGACCAACATGTAACTGGTTTCAAAGCAGTCATTGATGGGCTGTACACGAAAATGGAATCTCTTTCGAAAAACCTTCTGCAGTCGTGCAGTCTTTACCTCAACAAGCCTTCGAATTGGTTGGGTTCAATGGCTGAAGATGGAAATACAATCATGCGAATCATACACTATCCCCCACTTGGTGATGACGTCCCGAAAGGCGCCGTACGCTCCGCTGCACATGAAGATATCAATTTCATCACGCTTTTGGTGACCGCAACTGCTGATGGGCTTGAAGTCATGGACCACGACGGAAGTTGGATTCAAGTTGAGGGTGATGCGAGCAATATTATTGTCGATTCTGGAGACATGCTCCAAAACTTGACAAATGGCTTATTCAAATCAACAACACACCGAGTCGTCAACCCTGAAAATTCAAGTGAGCGGCGTTTCTCAATGCCAATGTTTGTTCATCCCCGAAATGAAGTTGACCTCACGCCTCGCCCCGAATTCGTTGAAATGACCGGAGGGGAAGTCAACTACCAATCCATTACGGCTGGTGATTATCTCCACCAACGCCTCGTTGAAATCGGCCTCGCAGAAGAGAAGTGAGCGACATGAGTCATACACTCATCCAGCGAATGTGCGAGGCTGTTCGTAGCGGTGAGAAAATGGTCCTTGGAGATTTAAACGCTTTCATCGATGGAGTCGCACGACGTACACTACCCGTTGAACTTATCGAAGTCTGGTTGAAATGTGTTCATTCGCATGGCATTTCAGTTGAAGAGACGACAGCCCTCACCGCAGGAATGATGAATTCAGGAGCCGTACTCACTTGGCGAGGTGATTCAAATGTCTGCGACAAGCACAGTACAGGTGGAGTCGGTGACAAGATGTCACTCATACTTGCTCCAGCTCTTGCCGCATGTGGAGTTCGTGTCCCGATGCTTGCCGGTCGCGGCTTGGGTCATACTGGAGGAACCATTGACAAGCTCGAATCCATTCCCGGGTTCAATTGCAATCTTTCTCCCGAAAAAATGTCCAAGACTGTTGAAAGTGTTGGCTGTTGCATTGCAGCACAAAACGATTCAATCGCTCCCGCTGATGGTCTGCTCTATGCAATACGCGATGTCACGGATACCGTGGACAGTATACCGCTCATTACCGCATCCATTGTCTCTAAAAAGGCGGCTGAGGGCTTGAATGCACTGGTTCTTGATGTCAAATGCGGTCGAGCAGCATTTATGAAAACAGAACATGATGCGGTCCAATTGGCTGAATCAATGGTTCGTACTGCCAACGGTCTGGGAATCAAAACTATTGCTCAAGTCACAGACATGAACGAACCGATTGGAACGCATATTGGTAACGCTCTGGAAGTTACAGGGAGTATACTCGTACTCCAAGGTCATGGTTCGGGGGACACACGAGAGTTGGTGATGCTCCAAGGCGGACAATTATTGCACCTCACCGGAAAGACAGCAACGCTTGAAGAGGGAAAGAGCAGGATTGCCCGAGTTCTCGATAACGGTCAAGCGTTGGAAACATTTGTCAAAATGTGCGTACAACAAGGCACTGAAATTGCAGTTGCAACCAAACTTGCCCTTGACCCCGAATCTGTCCTCCCCAAGTCTCAGCGCTCGACAGAATTCCTTTCTTCACAATCAGGTTTTGTACAATCGATCGATGCGATGGCACTTGCTGAGGTTGCACGTGAGCTGGGTGCAGGGCGCTTCTCAATGGAGGACGAAATACTGCATGCTGTCGGATTTATCCTAACTGCACGGAAAAATGAAGCCATCACTGCGGGTGACAAATGGATTACAGTCCATCATGAAGAGCCATTAAGCTCGGAGCACATCACGAAACTCAACCATGCACTGCGCATTAGCGACCAAAAATCAGCACCGTTTCGGCGACTCATCAGGACCGTCGACGAGTCTGAACAATAGAAGCCGTCATAAAGGGGAGGCGGTTCGCCAACGATGCCGATTTAGCTTAGCTGGTGGAGCGTGGGACTGTTAATCCCAAGGTCGAGGGTTCGAACCCCTCAATCGGCGTAAAATACAACTTTCCGAATGTCATTCCCACTCGATTGTGCCCGGTGGCTTGTGGGTGATGTCGTACACAACTCTGTTTGCTGCACCTTTCACTGTGTTGGTTATTCGGGTGCTTATTTTCTGCAAAATGTGATGTGGAATCTCAGAATAACGAGCGGACATACCATCCATGGATTGGACTGCACGAACAACAATTGTTTCGCCGTAAGCACGTACATCACCGTGGACACCAACGCTGCGGACGGGGAGTAATGCAGCGAAGTATTGCCATGGAATCTCCATCTCTCCGGCTTCTGCTGCTCGCTCAAACTCCTCCTCCACAATTGCGCATGCTTCACGAACGACAGCCACACGCTCAGGCGTTAAATCACCGAGCGTACGGACTGCAAGTCCAGGACCTGGGAAAGGTTGACGTTCTGCGACATTGATCTTGAGAGTGCGAGCCAATTCTCGAACTTCGTCTTTGTACAAATCACGCAATGGCTCGACGACGGTGAGCGTCATATCTTCTGGAAGTCCACCAACGTTGTGATGCGACTTAATGGTGTCACGAACACCACCACCGGATTCGATCCAGTCCGGTGCAATGGTGCCTTGAACAAGGTATTTAGCGCCACACTTTTTCTGTTCATCTTCAAAAATTCGAATGAACAGTTCTCCAATGACTTTCCTTTTTTGTTCAGGTTCAGTTACGCCCTTGAGTGCCTCAAAATAGCGGTCTGCGGCCTTGACGGTCACTAGATTTTTGATTCCTTGTGCAGCGAGAAGAGCTTCAATCTCTTCGGTCTCTCCCTTGCGCATGAATCCAGTGTCCACATAGACACAGTGCAGCAGTCCACCAACCGCTTGGTTGGCAATAACTGCCGCCACGGTCGAATCAACACCGCCAGAGCAGGCAATGATAGCAACATCATCAATTGTAGATTTGAGTGATTCAATGGATTCTTGGATGAATTCATTGGAATCAAACATCTCAAGCGCCCCCATTGACCTCACGGTCTTGGGCCTTTACTCTCTCGACTTGGTCGAGTTTGTTTTGCTTAAGTGCTGCTGCATACTCTGGATTTTTGAGTGCCAAAATCTGGGTTGCCAAGTAACCTGCGTTATCACCTCGGTCTACACCAACGGTTGCAGCAGGAACACCTGGAGGCAACTGGACGATAGAAAGGAGGGAATCAAAAGGAACTCGACCACCGCATGGAACACCAATGACTGGCTTTGTGGTTAAGGCAGCCACTGCACCCGGAAGTGCAGCCGCAAGTCCTGCCATTGCGATGAAAAGTTGGCATCCATCCTTCTCTGCATCGTGAATGATTTGCTCAACAAACTGAGGTGAACGGTGTGCACTGGCGACTCTCAGCTGGTAACTCACATTGAAGTGTTCAAGAATTTTCGTACATTTTTCGGCAACTGGCATGTCCGATGAGGACCCGAGTAGAATTGTTACATCCATGAGTCTGTCCCTGCGCGGGTGGTTCATCAAGATGCCTCTTGAAATCGAAGAAAACGAGAAGGCGAAATCATTCTTCTTCTGCCAAAGTTATTGCTTGGAAGTCAGGCCATTCCACACCGAAGTTCAACGCTTTAAACTCGAGTTTCGACTGGCATCCAAGCAGATCAAAACGTAAATACGATTTGCCATCTCGTACAACTCCATACATTTGAACAAAGCAATTGCCATTAAAACGTTTCAACGCCATACATGTTTGAGAAAAACGGGTCGATTTGATGTCCCAATCGTGAAGAGATTGGCGGGGTAGTTTTTGCTTCGCATCCCATTCCCTTTCGAAAACATAACCTGAATCACGGAAGATGAAATCGAGTGCCTTGACCAAAACATAAACCGAGATTCCAGAGTATACAAGACCAAAAGCAACGGAAACCGTTTCTTGTGCGACAAGTGCCCAAACCATGACTCCAAAGCAGATGGAGACCAATCCTATACCAACTTTCGATGCGTTCAGGGTACCGAATCGACTCGACACGCCAGCTAATCCACCCATGAGCATAAGCAACATACTCGCCGCACCAAGCCAAGGGATGAACTCTTGCAGTGAACCGAACAACCACATCATGAAGATAAAGCCCAGAGGGAGTAAGCCCCATGCAATCGGGTAAAGTACCCGTGAAGGACGCGAAGTTAGCTCGACACGGGTCCAGCCAAATGTGCGCATTTTACGGACATCCATGTCCTTGCTACCTCGGTGCGATATATACGCATTTCTTACGCATCATCGTACGGATGACGCAAACAAAGGTTACGAGCGGCATAGACTTCGTCAACACGCCGAACTGGCGTAGTAATCGGTGCGGCATGGAGGGTTTCTGCATCAACTTGCAGAACCTCAGCGAAGTGGGTAGCGAAGGTATCGAGGGTATCCTTACTTTCAGTTTCGGTAGGCTCCACCATCATACACTCTGGTACGACCAGCGGGAAGTAAACAGTTGGTGCCATGTAACCCATATCGAGCAAGCCTTTGGCCACATCCATAGCCGAAATTCCATGCGCTTCTTTAGCAGGTGCAAGCGAAAGTGTGAATTCGTGCTTGGCGACCTTGGCTTCCGCACCGTCGACAACCAGTGAATCAACACCGGCTTCTTTGGTTGCTTTGTGGATGGCATGCCGCAGATAATTGGCGTTGAGTACAGCATGCTCAGACATTGTGCGAAGGCCACGACCGTAGCGTCGATAGTACGCCCAGCAGCGTATGACTGCACCCGCATTACCGTGCCATTGCTGAACTTTACCGATGGAGTGAGTCGGTTGGAACCAAGAATACCAATGGCCATCAATGGCGGTTTCCACCTCGTCGCCCTCAGGGGCACGTTGAGCAACCAGTGGACCCGGCAAGAAATCGGCAAGATGGGATTTGACACCAATTGGACCGGAGCCAGGACCGCCACCACCGTGGGGTTGGCTGAAGGTTTTGTGAAGATTGAAATGCACTGCGTCAAAGCCCATCAAGCCTGGAGAAGTAATTCCCAATATGGCATTGAAATTTGCCCCATCGTAGTACATTTGCCCACCTACACCGTGAATAATTGCTGAGGCTTCCAAAATGTCTTCTTCAAACAATCCAAGCGTATTTGGATTTGTAATCATCATCACTGCAATGGTATCGTCAGCCACTGCCCGCAAAGCATCTAAATCAATTCGCCCATCGACACGGCTTGGGATTTCAACAATCTCAAATCCGCACATTGCGGCGCTGGCAGGATTGGTTCCGTGAGCAGAGTCAGGGACAATCACCTTGGTACGTTGGTCTTCTCCACGCAGTCGGAAATATTCTTGGATGCAACGAACTGCAGTGAATTCACCTTGAGCACCGGCTACAGGTTGGAGAGTCACTTGGTCCATTCCTGCACAAACCTCGAGCATGTATTGCATCTCGTAATAGATGGCCAATAGCCCCTGAAGGTGATGTTCGGGCTGATGTGGATGGATGTCTGCAATTCCAGGAATCTGAGCGATCACTTCATTGACACGAGGATTGTGTTTCATTGTACACGAACCGAGAGGATAAAATCCAGTATCGATACCAAAGTTCCTCTTCGAGAGCCATGTGTAATGGCGCACCATTTCAGGTTCAGAGAGCCGGGGCCATCGAGGAAGTTCCTTTCGACTCAATCCAGAAGGAAGGGAAATTTCTGAAGCAGGCAAAACCGGAGCAGGTTGCGAATATCCTTGTCCTTTCGCACCGTTGTGCTCAAACAGATGACTCATGCTGCCACCTCCAGTGTTGATGTCCATTCAGAGAGATGCTTGACCAAGAGGTCGATGTGATGAACTTGAGTTTGGTCTGTAAACGTCACTAGCATCCAATTCGTGCGATTTGGGTACCATGATGCAAGATTAAAGCCGCCGACGATTCCAACGGAATCGAGGTACTCAAGGCAATCCTCTGTTAAACCAGGCAGTTCAATCGCAAATTCGTTGAAGTGCTCACCGTTCGAGTGAGGCATGTTGATTCCGTCAATCGTGGCAATTTTTTGTTTGCCCATGATGCAAGCAGTCATGTTTCGCACAGCAAGGTCATAGAGACCTTCGGGCCCCAGTAATGCCATATGCATTGCACCCATGAGAGCAATAAGCGTCTCGTTTGTACAGATGTTCGATGTCGCTCTATGTCGTCGAATGTGTTGCTCACGAGTAGAGAGGGTCAGGCAGTAAGCAGTTTTTCCATCGACGTCGATGCTTCGGCCAACGATGCGCCCAGGCATCAGCCGAAGGTACGGTTTGGAGCAAGCGAAGATTCCGTAGATTGGCCCACCGCCGGTAATCGGGCTGCCCAAAGGTTGGCCTTCTCCGACAACAATGTCTGCGCCGTAGTGCCCTGGAGCTTCAACTAAGCCCAGCGAGACAGGCTGAACACCGACAATAAGTGCCGTATGTTCGCCAAGGATTTCTTTCAATTGAGTTACACCGCCGTCCAGAAGTCCCAGTGGATTCGGTTGTTCGACATAAACGCCACACGAACCGATTGCATCTGAAACAGAATCCATATCAAGTGTTCCGTCGTCGAGATGGCGCAGTAGTTTAATCTTGATTTCAGCGCCCTGACAATAATTTTCCATGACCGAGAGACGGTCAGGTGGCGTAAGTTCCGACACGTAGACGGTGTCTTTCTGAGTCGCCTTACGGGTGTGAACACGAACACTGCACGTCAATGCTTCCGCAGCAGCAGTCGAGCCATCGTAGAGTGAAAGGTTGGCAATCGGTAAGCCAACCAATTCAGAGATGAGCGTTTGAAACTCCCACATGGCTTGCAGCATACCTTGGCTCACTTCAGGTTGATACGGAGTGTAAGCGGTAAGGAATTCTCCTCGGGTGACCAATTGGAAAACGGCAGCAGGGACATAATTTCGGTAAAGTCCAGCGCCCAGGAACGAAACGCGCTCACCAAGGGCAACGTTTGAGCCCAACAATCGCCGAGCATCGGAAAGTATCTCTTCTTCAGACTGTGGAGGTGGAAGTGGAAGGTCGCCTTTCATCCGAACTTCGGATGGAATATCAGCGAATAATTCCTCTATTGAGGTCATGCCCATAGCAGCAAGCATTTCGGCTTCTCGGCCCAAGTTCGGTAATTGGTCTACCATATCGTCACTCTCTCGTTCGGGTGTGACTTAAACCAAGCGCGAGACGCCCTTAATTGTCGCTCTTCTGAACGATGGATGTCGCTCGCCGAATACATCATGTTCTGTCGTTGCATCGTCGTGTCATGGCGCGCATTGCAATGGTGGTCACCAATGCTTGTTCACCAGACCCAAGAGTCATTCGACACGCAAGATGGCTGGTGCAGGAAGGGCACGAAGTAACCGTCCACGCTTTTGACCGCCAACAAGAATTTTCAATGAGTGAGTTGATTGATGGAGTTCGCATTATGCGTTACCATTTGGGAAATACCCCTTATGGAGGATTCATCAAGACTGCTATCGGGTTGAGGAAATTCCTTCAACAAGTGATGCGAAGCCTAGCAAACGAACCTCCAAACGTTGTGTACTGCCATGATGCAGACACGCTCAGCATCGGTTGTTTGATGAAAAAGAAACACTCCCTTCCATTCATATTCGATATGCATGATTTACACCACACTTGGATACTCATGCCAGCTCCTCAATCACTGGTTCGGAAAAGGATTTCAAAGCGGCTTGAGAAACGAATGCTGCGACGACTTACAATGGCAGATCACATCCTTACCTCCAGTGGGAAGGTTGGCACAAACGGAGTTCATCCCGGATTCAGGGAATACCTCGAGCAACATGGCTACGCATCAACAGTTATCGAGAACCGGCCCAGTGTGAGCCGAACCATAGAGTCGAAACCAAGGAGCCCATGGTGCATTGGTTACTTGGGGCGTGTTCGTGAGGTACAACCCTTTCAACATCTCCTCCAGAGCGTACTTTCAATAAAAGAGGAAAACCGTCCGAGCATTCGTATTGCCGGCGATGGAGTGGCGCATGAGGAAGTTCGCCAGTTGCTTGAACGAACTCAAGTGGAGCACAAGATACAATTTGAAATGAGCGGAGCATTTGATTCAGAACAATTTTATGAATTGATTCAAGAAGTCGATGTCATGTATGCCTTGTATCGTCCTGACCGTGGCAACATCATGCAAGGCGCAATTCCAGTCAAGATGTTTGATGCAGCTGCATTTGGAGTTCCATCCGTAGTCAACAGCGATTGCCTAATGGGTGAAGTGGCAGAAAGCGAAGGCATTGGCATTGGTGTGAATTGGATGGACACTGAAGGATTGACGAAAGCTCTCCAGAAATTGAAATCAACAAAGGTACAGTTGAACACCGGCTCTGAACGGGAGCGGCTGAAATTTGTTGCGGCATTGGAACCGTTTTTGTGACTCAAACAAAAGGCGGTCGGACAACGACTGCCTTTACCGATTTCCGTGGACTCGCTACAATAAGGACTTCGTCACCTTCATTGACGGATTGAAGGTATCCAATTCCAATCCCCACGTTCTCGAGGCTCGGCGCTGGAGCACCGGAGGAGAGCATTCCAAGTGGAGCCCCATCGAGGGTTGTCACTTGTTTTCCAGGTCTCGGTAACGGACCCTTTTCGAGATAGCGGATGCCCCACCAGCGTGCGTCCCCTACATCGTGACTAATGACTCGATGCTTACCAACAAACTCGTGCTCCAAATCCAATCCGAACGGGACATTGGTTTCCCAAGAATCGCGTGCAAGGAAGGAAGCATCGTCCACTTCGGACAGTGGAGGCCAACAGAAATCGACTCCCGAAAGTAAGAATCCCTTCTCAAGTCGAAGCGTATCACGTGCACCCAAACCGATTGGAATCGAACCGGATTCGATAAGATGACGCCACAAGAGAGGAGCTTGGTCGTTTGGTACAAAGATTTCATATCCGGCTTCACCGGTGTATCCAGTTCCCTGAATCCAACCTTCGATATCGAGAGGGTTTTCACCAATCCGTTGCCACTTGAAACGTCCGACGTGATTTGAATCTCCCAAAACAGTACTCAAGATTTTTTTCGCTTCAGGCCCTTGAAGTGCCATAATGGACATTTCATCGGATAAGTTTTCGAGCACTACTGAGCCATCGTCTGGCAAATGAGATGCGAACCAATCCCACATGACGCCAATCATTGAAGCATTTGGTACACCTAGAATTTCACTGTCAGAAACGACTGCAAAAATCATGTCATCAATAAGGTGACCGTTTTCATCGAGAAAATGCGTGTAAGCGCAGCGAGGAGCTTGTATTGATGTCACTCGCTGCGTGGCTAGGGATTCCAACCACTCTTTCACGTTCTCTCCACTGAAGCGGAATGAGCCCATGTGAGATACATCGAAAAGTCCAGCCGATGCACGTGTTGCGAGGTGTTCCTCTTTGATACTCGAATACCAAATTGGCAATTCAAATCCATGAAAGTCCACGAGATTGGCATTGAGGGCAATGTGTTCATCGTAGAGTGCAGTTCGAACCGGAGGTGCATCGCTCATGAATTACGCACGGAAAGCCGCTCCTTAAACTCAAGCAAGGGCCGTGATGAAAATTAGGTTCGGCAATGTGCAAACTTTTGACTCATGGTCAATGCTTCATGATGTATCAGAAGTGGCAAAACGTCCTGACCGTCTGACCATTTACCCATATCGGTGAGAACTGGCGAATTCAGCAGATGTTCGTAAGCCCATGATTCAGTAAACACATCACCGCGGCTGCGGGCAACAACCCAATCCGCTTGCGCATCGATGCGTCGGTAAATCCCCCAATCAGCGAGCGTGTCATGCACAGAGTTTGTCGGTAGATAATGCGTTCCAACCAACCGGGGGAAACCGTACAAATCACTTTGCAGTTCAATGAATAAAACATGTTCTTGCGGCAGCATTGAGAATACTGCTTGGTGATGCACACTGTAGCAGGAGTCAACGGACATGTCATCGACTCCCTGTGCCAGATGGATGATTGTTGATTCGGGAAGTCGGGACATGTTTGGTTGGAGTTCTGGATGGCTCGGGCGAGTCCATGCGGATTCGAAATCAAGGAAAAGGGTTTCATTCCCCCAGTTACGTTCGAGGGATTCATACAAACTCAAGAACACATAAGCCCCTCCAAGACTGTGGCCTCCAATCCATAGATGCGATGGGTCGATCGAATGATTACCGAGAACTTGATCGACGTCCTCTGAGCGCTCAGTGCCAAACGCTACGTTTTCGATTTCGTCAAACGCAGCTGTGAAAGCAAGAGCACGATAAGCGTGGTGCGGCCAATTCGATGCGCCCTCCACATCTGTGGCCTCAAAACCATCTGGGATGACGGGACTGATGTCCGATGGATATTGAATAAAAGCGACAGCCATCCCTTTGGCGGAAAGATGGGCAATCCAATCGGTATACTCCTCGTATGTTGGATAACCCCAACCGTGTGTTAGAATGGCAAGAGGGACCGAATCAAGAACAATATCCTCAGGCAGCAGAGGTAAAGTGAGATAAATTGAGAAGTCAATGTCTGCTTCAGTTGAATCTTGAATCTCAAGAACTTCATCCGGCATCGTGTAAGGGTGAATGGACATCGTCGTTTCAAACGGACCCGGTTCAGCACCGTACCCTAGAAGGGGTGCATCCGGGGGTGAGGGGGCTATACCAATCAGTGCAGGAATCCCAGGCATGACCAGCCATGCTGCAAAGAAAACCCCAGCGATATGAACAACATGTTTGCTTATTCGACCGAACGAGGATTCTCGAGGTATGTGGGGGATTCCACCGACCATCAACAGGAGCCCGATCAATAGGAAACCATAGGCTGTTGGTAGCAAAAGGAAGGCACCTCGAAGATAGAAAATATCGAGCGCGAAGAACAGTACGATGAAGCCGGTAAGAAGACCGAGTAGGCTCAATCCGATTCCGTTTGCCCA
>DAXG01000027.1:87698-145219 GCA_002506275.1 Euryarchaeota archaeon UBA259
CGTAGGAACATGGTCCATTGAAGCGTACGGTATGCGTATGGCCATATTGCATCGCTCACATCGTATCCCGAGAACGAACGGAAGACCGGTTCCATCACTGAAAGCAGTAAACCAGCAAAGAAAGCGATGATGAGGAATACCTCGCTTTGGTAGAAGCGTGTCCACCTTGAGGCCTGCGGCAACTCCTCCATATGCAGAGTTCGAACACATGGTTCAAAAAAGGTCGTTTGCAAAAGCCACGTTCCTTAGTTCGGTAGTCCTCGGAGAACTTCGTCACCGAGGGAGCATATTTCTTCTGTTAATCGTTCCAGAGAGGAGTTGTTAATCTTCGGATTCGCTATAACGGCTCGGAAAATAACATCCTCGCCAATGTTTGAACGGCTGACCATGAAGTTGCCGTTGTGCATCAACCGTTTGCGGACCTCTGAATTAAGCTCGTTAATGTCCCCCGCATATCCTTCGGGATTGAGACGGAAGCAAACGTTCGTCCACATTCGAGACGACATCATCTCAAGCTGCGGGTAGGCTTCTACAAGCGATTCCAAGTGGGCGGCGAGGTCCATGTAACTTTCAACTTGCGCAGCCCATCCAGCATCGCCGCATTCTCTCCATGCCAACCAAAGTTTGAGCGCATCATTACGGCGGCCGCACTGCAGTGAGTATCTTCCTGCATCGATGTTACGTGATTCTTCGTGGAACAGGTAATGGGCTACATTTCCATGTGCGCAGACGCGTGCCAGCACTTCAGAGTCTTTGACTAAAAAGGCGCTGCATATGAGCGGAATACCCATCATTTTGTGAGCGTCCCAGCACACACTATCGGCAAATTCTACACCGTCCATGAGTGCTCGATGTTCAACCGAAAATTGTGAACATCCACCCCATGCCGCATCAACATGATGCCAAAGCCCCTCACTGTGAGCGATATCGCCAATTTGACGGATTGGGTCGAATGCACCGCGAACGGTTGTACCAGCCGTGGAAACGACACAAAACGGTGTACGGCCTTCACGGCGAGTTCTGTTGATTTCATCTTGAAGAGACTCAGGTTGCATGCACCCATCGGAATCACAAGCCACTTTGATGATGTTTTGGTGCCCAATCCCGATGACGTTCGCAGCCATGAGAACAGAGTAGTGCGCTTCACTCGACACATATGCAACAAGAGAACGGCCATCAATTCCAGTTTGTGTAGAGGTGGGGACCATCACTTGGCGAGCGCAAAGCATTCCCAGCATATTCCCATTCGAACCTCCAGTGGTCAACGTACCTGCCCCGTCAATGAAACCAACAAGTTCGCCCATGCGAGTGACGAGTGTCTGTTCGATGAGAGTCGCCAGTGGTGCAAGTTCGTACGTATACATTGAGGTGTTGGTAAGCGTGGAAATAATCTCACCCGCAAGGGCTGCGGTATTGATGCCTCCCCACAGTGGATTCATGAATTCAGGACGATTTGTCTTCACGCATGATAAAAGATATGCGTCGATATCATCCAAAACTGCATTCATGCCGTTTCCTTCGATCGGTAGTTTGAGATCTGACGTTTTGGAAAGCGAGGTATGCGGAACCGGTTGAGACACTTTGCCGGGAGTGTCTGCTGCGTGAAGATAATCGACGATTCGATCTGCAATGGCTCCGATGAATGCGTCCAACTCCATTGGTATCGTCTCTACGAACAAGGGGGGGTTCTTAGTGTTCATCAATGAAAGCAATGAAAAGGGGAATACATACTCAAAAAGTAAAGCATCAACACTACTTTATGATGCCCGAATGAAAAAATATGCAACTTGATTAACGACCCACTGGGTTGGTTTTTCTACTGTATTCGAATGCAAAAGCCAAAAAAAGAGACAAGAAGAAGGGTATGTCATGAATCCCCTCCAGCTGAAGGCACTAAATCCTTTACGCACGATGGTGAACACCAAGTTTAGCCTCGAAACAGTTCAAAAGCCATGCGGAAGCGGATGCATCATGCATATTATTTGAGCAACATTGAATAACAGACGTGTTGAGCACGACACATGCTCGGACAAGTAGGAGACAAGTGGATCGGCAGATTGCAGCAACACGTAGCAAAGGACCTTCGCACCAATGGATGGTCGCAGACTGAGATCGCTGAAGTCCTCGGTTCGACTCAAAGCACGATTTCACGGCAAATGCAAAAGCCACCGATTCGACTCAATGCAAGTGCAGATGAGGCAACGATTGATGGATGGGGAAATGAATTATCACAAGCATTGTCAACACTCGGCCCAGGATGTCATGTCCTTCGACAACGTCTAATCGTCGAATTCCAACTCAACGGCAACAATACACTTCGATTTGATAAAACCCTTACCGGATTAGATTTGGACGCAGGACAAGAGCAACGTGCACTGTTACGTCGGCTTGAATGGGCAGCAGGGCGACTTGATGCACGCCGTATTGAGCAATCTATTCCCGCAGTTGGGCTCAACATTGCTTCGTGTAATGCTGGCGCAACTTCAATTGACGATGTGGCAGCATTCCCGGGGAGAATTACGATGGTTGGTGGTGTACTTCGCCACCATGAAACCCCGAGTTTTGGAGCCTCGAAGCATCTGGCCAAGCTCTTGATTGACATCCACAACACCGAGCCAAGCAAGACTTCTGTACTGAATATCCGCCCACCAACTCAGCACAACAGCGTCGATACTGCTGCGGTTCGAAAAGCCTGTGAGCAACTTGGATATTCATTCGCATTGGCACCAAAAGCGAAAATTGAACCAGGAACCTCTCGATTTGATGTCTTGCTTGACGAAGGCGATTTTGGCTGGGAACCAACGATGTACATCGTCGCACACAACCCATTGGAATTGATAGACCGCACCCACCAATTAACCGCAATTCTCAAGGATGCCTGACCATGAAAGCCATTGCATTTACCCTCACACTGCTGCTGTTCAGCTCACTAAGCGGCTGCCTCAGCGATGAACAATTATCAGAACTCGAGAGCGTTAACGCCTGCGACTCAGAAGTACAGGTGCGAGAATCTGATGGAACACTGAAAATATTAACCTACGACATTTTCCAAGGTTATTCTAATGAACTTATCGAACAGTTCGTCAATCAGACGGGTATTCAAGTTGAAGTTATTCGAACGGATGATGCCGGTGGAATCTTGGATCAAATGATGCTGACACAAATGGCTCCACAGGCAGACCTCATGTTGGGTCTCGACAACACGTACCTCCCAACTGCTCTCGAAAACTGCTTGTTGATTGAACACAACGCAACACCAGAAAACTTGACACAATCATCGAGAGATTTCTACGATGGTGAGATGGCATTACCGTTCGATGAAGGCGATGTCTGTCTCAATTATGATGAAGATGCATTGTTGGCCTCGAATATTTCAGTTCCAACAAGCCTTTGGGACCTCACTGAACCTGAATGGAACGGGAAATTAGCCATTCCCTCGCCTATCACTTCATCTCCTGGTCGAGCATTTTTAGTAGCGACTTACGACTATTTCACGGATGAAACAAATGCTGAACAAGGCAACATGTCCACATGGTGGAAGGCAATTGCAGACAACGGAGCAATCTTCACATCAGGTTGGACTGAATCGTACACGACCTATTACACAGGAGGTTATGGAGAATACACGGAAGGTTACATCGGTGGAGCATACATGACGGTGTCCTACTGTCACTCTCCTGGAGTTGAAGCCTTTTTTGCGGAGAACTACACACACTCGACCTCACTCGTACTACCAAAATCATCGTTTCACCAAGTTGAGTACACTGGTGTAATACACGGTGCTGCTGAAGTCGATGCTGCTCGCTTGTTCATTCAATACATCACTTCACCAGAAGTCAACATCAACATGCCAGTATACAACTCAATGTATTCGGTAATCGAAGGAAACGATCTACCGGAAACGAACGGTTACCTCTACCATTCAGATGTTGTGAACTCGACCTCAACCATCACCAACGAAATCATTGAACAATACATGGATGAATGGTTGATTGAATGGCAAAAAGCCACTCAGTAATCGAGGTTGACAATGTGTACTCAAAGTCTTCGGCCATCGTAAGCGAAAGAAGTCTACGGTCAATCGCTGTTGTCCTTTTCCTCCTCGGTGTTTCGATGCCGTTTGTCTATGCCATTCACCGCTTAAATCAGGTCACGCAATGGACGGCTTGGGAGGCGATTCTTCGTTTCAACACGGCAAATGGAGCGGGAGAAGCTCTGCGTTTCACGTTTATTGAAGCACTCGCATCTGCTGCATTAACCGTCATGATTGGATTGCCTGTCGCGTGGAGTTTGAGTCGATACAGATGGAACAGAGTTCGAATTATTCGCGCTTTTCTCGCCGTTCCGTTCGTAACACCTGCCATTGTTGCTGCAATGGGTTTTTTGAGTCTAATACGGGATGGGGGATTGCTTTCACGGATTGGTATTGACCTCCGGCTTGAAACTGGTGTCGTTGGCTACATTGCTGAGCACTCAGGCTGGGATCATCCAGGTCACTTTTTAGCACTCATACTCGCTCATGCGTGGTTCAATTTATCGCTCATGATTCGATTCATTGAACCTACACTTTCCACCCTCGACCCTGCCTGGGAGGAACAACTGACTGTGCTCCCATCGGGGAAGAAGAAATGGGTACGTATTCGAACACTTTGGATGCCGATATTGGGGCCTGCTGTCATGTGCGCTGCTGCCTTGAGTTTCCTCTTTTCGTTCACATCTTTTGCATTGGTGAAATGGCTCGCACCAAACAACCACACACTGGAGTCGCTGATGGCAGAAGCCGGTTCATCAGCGGGAATTGTGGGTTACCGTGTCGATTCAAGTGAATTGATATATTCTGTTGCCTTAATTCAATTTTTCATCCTTCTCCTCACCTTGCTGCTCACCGCTTCATTCCAAAAGCGGTTTACACGCCGTCTTTCTCTGCTCAGCGAAAAAGGGGTACGAAATCACCATGGTCGTCCAACGCTTCGAGCAAAAATCACTCTCTTGCTTGCACTTGCATTTACGGCATTACCGTTTCTATCGACCATCATTTCGTCGTTTCAAGTCAGAAAAGTGGTCGATGGAACCGTTCAATCGGACTGGTCACTCCAAGGCTGGAGAAATGCTTGGACGGGAGACCTGTCAACAATGGGAGCAAATGAAGCCATGTTGAATTCAATCAGTTATGCCATCGCAACTCTCCTGATTGCCTTACCGCTCGGATGGATACTGGCATCGACCATTCACAAACTTGATTCAGCTGGATGGAAGAAATCAGCTCGTAGTTTAGATCTCTTTTGCATGCTGCCGCTCGCCATATCAGCGTTGATGGTAGGTCTGGGAGTGCTGCTTGGTGGGTTGCGATGGTATCCCGAGATGTTTAATTGGTTCTTCTTACCTGTTTATCCACATGTCCTCCTCACCGTTCCTTTTGTCGTACGCGTGATGCTTCCCGCTTACGGTTCATTGGACCCGAGGTACACCGAACAATGTCGATTGTTAAACCTCACTCCAATTCAAACCTGGTACCATGGAACATTGATGTTCCTACGTGGTCCCGCTGTCGTAGCAGGTTCCCTGACCCTTGCCTTCTCACTTGGTGAGTTTGGTGCATCATGGCTGCTGGTTCGTTCGGGATCGTGGGACACATTGTCCATTGTCGTTGACCAACTCATGGGCAGACCAATGTTTGATCCCAGCGTTTACCCAACGGCAATGGCAGCTTCTACGATGCTGATGTGCCTCACCTTTGGATTGTTTCTCATCGCCGAGCGATTTCGCGAATCGAGTGATAGGAGTGGATTTTGATGAAGGAAAACTGCATACTTCAGGTTGAAGAATTATCGAAAAGTTTCGGAACGACTCAAGTATTCACTGGTCTCCATTTCCAAGTTCACGCAGGAGAAATCGTGGCCCTACTCGGGCCCAGCGGTTGTGGGAAATCCACCCTACTGCGGATGATTGCGGGATTAGAATCGGTCGAAAGCGGCCAAATCTTGTATCCAGAAGATGTGAGTCAATCCATCGGCTATGTGTTTCAAAAACCGATTCTCTACCCCCACCTCGATGTTGAAGGAAACATCGCATTGGGTTTTGGCAAAAAAGTATCGCGTAAAGAACGCCAGCGAATCATTCACGATGAACTCACTCTGGTCGGTCTGGAAGGTTTTTCCTCACGGAAAATAGAGAATCTCTCGGGTGGTGAAGCACAACGAATCACCGTGGTGAGAGCTTTGTTAAACCAACCAAAACTGCTCCTTCTCGATGAACCGTTCTCAGCCCTTGACTTAGGAACTCGCAGAAAACTTGCCACGGATACACGAGATATACTCCGAACGAAAAATACCGCAGCCATCCACGTCACCCATGACCCAGAGGAAGCAGAAATAATTGCAGACAGAGTTCTGTTGTGGGGCGACATCACCCACTCAAACGAGTGAAGTTGCTTGGGAACCCGGTGCACCCCATGGATAGCATAATAAGTGGGCCAGTACCATTACAATACGGTCAACATGGTAGGCACCCCGCTCGATGTGCTCCCCTATGTAAGGGGAATTCAAATGGTACTTTCAGGATATGAGGGGTATACAAAGGGAAAAAGGCGGGCGGCTGACCTTGCCATTCGGGAAGAAATTCAGCGTTGCGGTACACGTGCTCGAAACCATTTACTTAATGTCCATGATAACGCATTCCGAGAAAAGAAAATTGACATTGCTAAAGCTGCCAAAGCATGCTGTAACAGCATCGACCAGCTCATCGAGGATGTGGACAAATCTCCTACTGGAATGTCTCATGCATTCTTTTCTGGACAAAACTCAGCATCAATCTCAGTTCTCAAGAAACTGATTAAGCATGACCACGATGTCATCGAAATGATGACGAAAGGCGTGAACATCTCCAACAGTGTGGAGCACGCTTTTTCTGCAGGTAAAGAAGAAAAAGAGATCAAATCACTCATCCGCCAATGCGAGCAAATGATGACAAGTTCGAGGGGCTTCTTTAGCGCTCGTGCTACCGTCCTTGATGGACTACGACAAAAGAAGAAGGTGTGAAAATGGCGAATTTTAAATGGCGAAGTAATCCAAACATTGTAGCAAGACTGGTCGATGGTAATGACATCAAAACTTGGAAAGCAAGGCAAGTGGTATTGAAGCCGAACGAGGCTTGTGCATTCATTATCGATGGTCGAATTGGCGACATCGTTTCAGAGAAAATCGTCCGAAACATCGGTGGAGGCCTTGGACGCCATATTGCGGACATGATGGGCGGCACGGCTACCGACCGCCGTATGTTGTTTGCCATGACAGGACCCGTTGACTTGGGAATCCCATTCAATGCGGCCATGAAAGACGGCTCGACTGCCACTGGCCTCATGCATCTCAAAGTTCAATTACGAAAGGAAGACATTCCGAAACTTCTCAATGTCTTTGCTAACAATGCACCTGTTCTCGACAGAAATGCTTTGGTTGGACTCATCGCCAATGAAATCGGAACTCGATGCATCGCACCTGCAATGGCGAATTGCTCAAATGCCGAGGAACTGCGAAGCCCAGAATTCCAAGAGCATCTTGAGATGCACACAGAAGTCGAAATGCGTCAAACTTTTTCGAACCTCGGATTCACGTTCCTTCGTGCATACATTTCGACCGACAAAACAGATCAAGAGAAGCTTGCAAAACTACGTGCTGACCTCGACATGGCGACTCAAACTGAAGGTGCGAATGCAGACGCTTTAATGGAACGCATCGCTATTCGGGAAGCAGCAACCCTTCGACGAATTGAATGTGAAGTGAATGTTGAACGTGCTAAGAAACACGGTGAAGTGACCATTCAAGCAGAATCGGAATTATTGGAACTGCGAAAGCAGGAAGCGGTTTGGGAAGCTGAATTAACCAGAGACCAAGGCAAGGCAGACCTCCGAATGAAGGAAGCATCTCACAAAACTGAACAAGCAATGGAGTTGTTTGAGCAAGTTCAATCACGGAAGCGAGACCGAATTCAGCAAAGCCAAGAACATCAAGACCAACGAATGGAGAAACAAAACGATATTCAGATGAAAATGATGGAAATGGCTGCTGCACAAGGCGCACTAACTCCTGAAGTGATGCAAGAGTTCCTTCGACAGCAAACCGCACAGAAAGCCATTGACGGTAGCGATTCAACGCCTGAACCGACCCCACCAATGGCCGCTTCATGTAAGGAATGTGGTGCGGCATTGATGCCTGATTGGAAAGCCTGCCCTCACTGCGGCGCTGCCCAATGACACTTTTTCTTTATTTGACTGAAATAGATTTATTGTCAATCTGTGTTAGCGTGCACCATGCATCTCAAGTGGGGCTCTCTACCATGGAAAATATGGAGACCACACTGGAAGAACCGTGATTCGTTCGGTGGCCGCCGGATAACATATGCAATTCTCATCGCTCTCACCTTTTTAGCAGCCATACCCTATACCGCCGTGAACCGACTCGCAAACTACAGAGATTTAGTTGCCTTTGATCCGACGACTCAACTTGACATCGACGTACCATTCATCGCTTGGATGATTATACCCTACCTCACATTGTACCTCTATTATCCTGCAGCAGCATGGCTCGGAAGTGCGAATGAAACCATGTGGAAGCAAAACCTAGTGTTTCATCAAATGATGCTCATTACCTGTTGGTGGGTGAATCTGATCTTCATCCTTTTACCTGTGGAAATCGACTTGCGGCACCTGATTGTAGGCGTTGAAGGAACCCATTGGGAGCCTTGGTACGAATTTTTACATGGTGCTGATGAACCCTGGAACGCATGGCCCTCCTTACACATTGTTCAGAGTACACAAGTGGTCTTGATCTTGCGTTATTGGTATCCTACAACGACATCCAAACGCCGTATTCTCCATGCTTGTTTACTCATCATGTGGATACTTCTGGTTCTTTCAACCATGGTGATCAAACAGCATTACATTTGGGACATTGCTACTGCTTTGTTGCTAACAGCACTTGGTTGGGTCTATTGGATGAAACCAAATCTTGAGCGATTGAAAACAGACGAAGGGAACAAACAGTTCGACGAGCTTATGCTCGCAGATTAACCAAAGACGACGGCGACCAAAGGGGAGTTGGTCAGGTACAATGTGAGGCTGATTCCTGCCATAATCATCATCCAGGAGCCGACCATTTTGATCATACCCGTCGAGCGGCGAAGGAAATTAATCATCACTTGGCGTCCCATACCAACCGTTACGGTGACAAAAACCATGAGCACCAACAAGCCCAGCATCAAGCCTCCAATTCCAACGCCAATTGCTGAACTACCTAGCGTGCTCAAGTAGAGAACGAAGGGGAGAACTGCTGCTGCTGTACAATCGATGGATGCAGCTGCATATCCAAATCCATAGAGGTACATGTTGCGTCGTGGAGTGAAGGTTTCGTCAGCTTCTGTCGTGCTGTATTTACGTACAAATCCATCAACAAAGCCCATCAACTTGGATGTGATTCCAATCAACATCATGCATCCCAATACGACCAAAAGTACGGCAATGAAGATGGCAATCCAATGAATCAAACCGGAGGCGGCAAAGGCTTCACCCATGACGATGGCAAGAATGCCAATGATGCCAAAGAACGTCCACATACCAACGCCAGAAAGCAAACCGATGACCCATGAAGAGGGCATCTTCGTTTTCAGTTTCCCTTCTGCAATCAATTCATCCTCTCGAGCGCCCAATGAAAGGTAGTAGGAGATGAAGCCGGGTAGCACTGGGAATGCACAGGGAGAGAAATACACGAGAATAGAGAGGACCATACCGAGTACGAAGACAGCAACATAGGAAGTACCTGGTTCTTCCCAAGCAATGCGTGAATCCATGGTGTCTTCAACGGTTCCTGTGAGCGCCTTGTCGAGGACACCGTCGAATTTCGACCATTTGTCTTTGGGTGTTCCTGTGGCTTCTTTGGCAATGATATAGCCCTCAGAATCAAGCACCATCACAATTGGAATTTGACCGGTTCCACCGGTGGTGAAAAGGCGTACTGGGTCGGTTGTCGAATTATTGGTGACCTGCGCGGCGTTCGTGCTGCCTAACCCTGTTGGGTAGGCAGGAACATGATAGCCTCCGGAAGTTTCGTTGAGGTATTCGAGCGATTCATCGTACCAAGCACCGTAGCCAAAGATGGTGAGAGTTTTTCCCGATGCATTGGCCTTTTCCATCCAACCATCCATGTTTTCCTCAATGTGTTCTTGCACCTTGTGACAGTTGCTGCAATCGTGTGCCATGAAGTCAAGGATGATGATGTCACCACGGTGGTCGCTAAGGTTGAACCAGCCGGTTTCGTTTGTTACCACTGATTCAATACCCGTTCGATTCAGGGATTCAAAAACGAGATTGGGAATTGGAACAGGCTCCGCATCCGATTCAAAAATCTCATCCATGCTGTCAAACATCGACAATGCTGCGAAGGAAATGGTCACAAACATCATTGCAGCAATGGCAAATGCCTTCCACGTTTCTGCTTGCTTAAAGACACCGAAGTCTGCTTGTTTAAATGTCCCAACAACTGCATTCGGGACGCCGATAACGTACTCTTTCACAGCAGAGAGCGCGCCCATGTAACACTTCATGCCAAATTGCTTATTCAAGGTAGCGGGACAATGCCCATGAATGAAGAGGACCACACCTTCAAAACAAGGAAAATGAGCATAAATCAAGTGAGTGGGCTCGGAGAGAATCGAACTCTCGATCTTCGCCATGTGAAGGCGACATCATAACCCCTAGACCACGAGCCCTAAGATAGTCGGTCGTGAAGACTCGTTGCTATAAGTCTCCCGTTAGCGGTATCATCGGTACGCGTTCAAATGCACCATTCCTACTTCTAAACGGTCATGGGTTGGATGAACTTCAATGAGATGAACGGGAACAGAGACAGTATCTGCTAATTCTTCGGCTAATGAGAGGGGAAGTTCAATTCGCTGATGTTGTGCGTCGTAACGAATCCAACCTTCAGCAATGCCAAGTTCATGACGCAACTCAGCAACATCATCATTGGCATCTTCAAGTGAAGTAGGAATCGCACCGAACATAATCGTATCATCATCGCTCAGGACTTCGTATGGGCGAAGGTTTGCCTGACCTCTGCGCTTGAAACGTGCTCGAAGTTGCCCAGCATCTTTGTATCGTGCAGAACAAAACTTGAGGTGGAAGTCGAGGTCTTTCGCTGCTTCCTTCAAGCGCAAAGCGAGGTCAGCAGAACCCTCAGCAGCAGCAGTTATTCCGCCACTAAGATTGAAGCCTCGAACGTCCATGTTTTCCTGATTCCCAACCGTGATTTCCAATTCATTGAGATTGAGAAACTTGACCGGAGAAGTGTCAAGTGCCTTGAGCAACAAAAACAATTGTTCTTCCTTGTCCGGTTCGCAAGGCAACTCAATACCGACATGGATTCCGGCATCTGCACAAGCTTGTATCGTCGGGAGATACTTGGTAAGCGTCCCATCCAGAAGATGAAAGCGTATTTCATCCAAGCCAGCCGCTCCAAAGTCTGCTGCTCGTTCGACTTGGAATGGAATCGAAGTGTAAAGGTGAATATGGTGCTCAGGACCAAAAGCAGACTTGAGTTGCTGAACAGCTTCCAACGATTTTTCCATGTCCAGCATTGGATCTCCACCGGTGATTCCAGTTCCTGTTGCCCGCATGGCATGGCCTTCTTCGATGACTTCATCCCATGTTGAACATCGTCGTTCATTGGCAAACATGTCGGGTGATTCTCTTCGATTATCTGAGAGTGGGCAGTAATCGCAACCCCAATGGCATTTCCCAGTGACAAACAAAACCAGTTTACTTCCCATTTGGCATTGGACACAGCCTTCGGCCTCACCGTCTTCTGCTGGTAAGATTTCGGTTGCCATCGGCAAAGAGACAGTCATTGAACTCAACCCTCCGAGAACCCCAATGGTTTCAAACTCTCGCCTAAGCGAACGCTGTTCGTGTCTCATGCTCGATGGAGAAGCCAACGATGAAAGCGGTAATCTCCTGTCAGTTCTGGGTGAAACGTCAAAGCCAAACGAGAGCCATCAAGAACACCGACTGCTTCTTTTCCGAGGTGAACCACTTGGTTGCATTCGATGGTGGATTGGTCAAACCTTGGAGCACGAATGAAGACGCCGTGGAAATGTTCTGTGGACGATTCAGAACCGGCAGCCTGAACCGGAAGAGGCTGATGGTTGAATTGGTTACGTTCATCTGCACTCGCCTCCACATCCTTACCGTCAGGAACTTCAAGATTAACCTCGAGCATGGCTTCAAACGAATCACGCTGACGCCCCCAAGCATTTCGCGCTATTCCAGTTCTGATAAACGGCTCGTATGCCGAATCGGGTTGCGCCAGTAAAATTGCACCAGCACAAGTCCCGAGTACCGGACGAAGTGGATACTCATCCATCCAAGCGTAAATGGCACCAAGAAGGGATTCACTTTCGCTGGCTTTCCTCATAGCGGTTGATTCACCACCTGGCAAGACCAGGCAATCGAGATGAGAATCAACCTGCTTCCCCATCTTGAGGTGAATCACTTCAACTTCTATTCCGAGTTGTTGAGAGGCCGCTCTCAACGCTTCAGCGTGCTCATATCGCGCACCTTGAAGCATCGCCAGACCGACCCTCACCATGGCTTTGGGTAGAAGCCCTTCCCTAAGAGTTCAACGACCCAAAGTGGATGAAAGAACGCCATGCAACCAGATGAGCCACCCACGGAATTGAAAAGCCTCCAACGGTTGCACAACGCATGGACAGCAATGATGATTGTTTCCTCGTACCCGGACCCGTTCGAATGGGAGACGAATGCCTTCAAGCGCTTGCAACACCGGTAATGACTGCCCGAGGGGCGGAGTTTCGAGACGTCATGGCATACCTGAACTCGGGATTGCGACATGCGTTCAATCTCGCACCGTCTGAACCGATACGAGGCGTCCAGTCTTGGGCAGGAGATGATGATTACAAGGTCGTCGTCGTATCTGGCAGTGGGACAGCCGCCATGGAGATGGTTATTGCGAACCGCTTCCGAAGCAACGATTTGGTGCTGGTACCGACCAACGGCAAATTCGGAGAACGGGTTGCTGAGATGTGCAAGCGTTTCTGCAACGTCAAGCACCTCAAATACGAATGGGGACGAGCATTTGACCTGTATGAACTTGAACAACAACTGGAACGAGGGTGCTACGAATCTCTGCTCATATGCCATAATGAAACGAGTACTGGAATCACTCAAGATGCTGCTGCAATCGCTGAAATGTGTCAACGGCACAAAACTTCGTTTATTCTTGACGGAATCACATCGGTCGGGGGGACTGCAGTTCATCCCACACAATGGAATGCAGAAGCCGTTGTTGTCGGTGCTCAAAAATGCACAGCCGGGCCTTCAGGAATTGCTGCAGTTGCCATCAACTCCCACTTCATTGAACGTGTACATGCGATACGTGAACAGGGCGATTCAAACCCGAATTACTACTTTGACATGATTGCGGCGCTCAAAAAAGGGGATGACGACCAAACGCCGTGGACTCCTGCCATCAACCTCGCAATGGGCTGGGGTGCAGCACTCGAAGTACTTCGAAAAGAGACAAATGAGGGCCGTTGGAATCGATGCCAAACGATGGCGAATGGGGTAAGGAATTTGTTCATCGACCTGGGATTCGAGTTGCTGGCTGATGCTGAACAACGAAGCGACACCGTGACGGCAATTCTGTATCCAGAAGGCATCAATGATGAATGGAGAACCCGACTCAAAGACGATTTCAATACACAAGTCATTGGGGCTCAAGACCACCTCAAAGGTAAGATGTTCCGCATCGGCTCGATGGGTGAGACACCGATTCCAGAAATGATTGAGGGCTGCAAGCGAATGATCGATTGCTTTGCTACGTTCGGCCATGAATTACCGCAACTCGATGTTGAATCGTATTTCGTTTGAGGTATCTAAATGACCAAATACATCGTACTTGGACGTTTCCAGCCCTTTCACATGGGTCATGCCCATTTGGTGAAATCAGCACATGGAATGTTATCCAGTGGCGATGAATTGGTGCTGGCAATCGGTTCCAAACAAGCGGAATGGGAGCCGGATAACCCGTGGACTGCAATAGAACGCCAAGCTATGATTCAAGCGTGGGCCGATGCGGAAGAAGTCGTCTGCAGTATTGTTGCTATTGACGACATCAATGACCCTCCGAATTGGGTCAGCCATGCGAGCAAAACCCACGGGATTGGAACGTTAGTGACCACGGATACAGCAACTTCAAACTTGTACAAAGAGGCGCAATTCGAGGTTAAAGATGTCGAAATGAATGAGCGAGAACGGCTTGAAGGGTGGCGAGTACGCCAAACTGCAAAGATGCTGTCAACAGTGTATGATGACGATGCGGTTCGTGAAGTGCTCAAGGCCAGTATTCCTCAACCGGTCATTGAGTGGCTCATCGAGAACGATGCGTTGTTTCGTTTATCGACGTTTGAGACTGGCGTTTATGCTGGATGATTACTTTCGAAAGAGCTTCTTCTTGACTTCCTTCTTCATTTGCTCTTTGGCTGCTGCTTGAATTTTTTCTTGAGCCTTCGCTTTCAACCCATCTGCAGCCTCTGATATCTTTTCCTTCGCCTTATCTTTAATCGGCCGAGTTACCTCATCAATGACGTGCCGCTTTGCACTATCTGTTGCCGACTTGGCAGCATCCTTTGCGACCTTACCGGCCTTGCCTGCTACTTTACCTGCGAGTTTCTTCATGTCACGCACAGAACATGCCGAATCAAGAACCTTGCGCCGTTATTCATCAGACGCGACGACAACTCTCGCAGCCGTCAGAACCCGTTGTTTGTACATGTATCCGGCTTCAAGGACATCAACGACCTTGCCCGCTGGGAAGGCGTCTGACGCTGGAATCGTGGTGATGGCATCCATTTTCGCAGGATCAAAGGATTGATCTTTGGCCTCTATGGCCACAACCCCATCTGCAGCAAGTTCATGCCACATTTTGTTTCGCAGTAAGCGTAGACCTTGGGCCACCGCAGAAGTATCCTCCGCATCCAAATTGGCAAGAGCCCGGTCAACGTCTCCCAGTACAGTGAGCATTCTTCGAGCAAGCCCCATGCCGCTGTATTGAATCAATTCTGCTTTTTCAGCCATAAGGCGTTTGCGGACATTTTGAATTTCAGCATCCTTGTAAGCAATTTCTTTCTCAGCCTTTTCCGCCCGAAGTGTCGCTTCTTCAAGTGGGTCAACTACCTCGACTTCGATCGTATCGGCCAAGTCGATGGTTTCCATTCCTTCCTCAAGAATGGGGACTGTGTCATCTGCATCTGGTTCGGATTCATCCGGCTCAACAGGAGGAGTATCGTCGCTCATTAACTACGCGTCTGCGAAGTGGTCTTTGAACCCCACGACTCATCAGTTAGGAAGTGTCGAAGATTCCAACGACCGTGACCCCACAGGTCGGCTTTGAGATGTTCACGCCCAAGTATGCCAACCAAATCAGGTGTTGTACTCAAAACTGAGAGCGCATGAATCAACAATCGGGTTGCTCGGTCATGTGCTTCGTACGTCGGGACGATTTTGGGGTCCTCCTTTTCGTCCAATGTCTCACCGAGTTGTTTTCGCCGTTCCATCCAATCCATGCAAACCGATTCAGCAAACTCGTCTTCGGGAATGCCGTTGAGTCGAGTCCGAACGTCGTCCCATGTTGATTCAGAATACAGGTCATCACTGCTTTCAATGACTCGATTGAGTGCTACGTCAAGATAGAGGAAAGCTCTACCCTCCCAAACTTCCCATGCGCCTGGACTTGACCAGTTCATGAGGTGAAGTAGGCCTTGACTCCCTTCATCCAGTCCTTTGAGAACGTTGAGAACGGTCGATTCACTTTGCGTATCCATGCTGTCCATCCAATCAAGAATCTCCGCTTCACAGTCAATGTCAAACGACCGTTTTAGCCGTTTGTCATGCGCTGGTCGTGCGTCTCGAAAATCACCTCGGTCCATGCCCTGATAGAGTTGATTCCATGTTTTTTGCAGCAAATGCTCAAGGGCAGTTTTGTCGACCAGCAACAGAACCAGTTCGATGCCCATGGCGATTCCAAAACGCCGTCTCGTTTGATGTCATCGGCTGATGGTGAAAGGATTGAAACGCATTTTCCACCGAGGGCAGAGAAGAGCATTCAAGAAGAACGGTTGCTCCGATGGAAACAGAGGCTTTGTTATGGCGACAATCAAGGAGCAGATCGAACTGATCCGCGTCGAGATTGACAAGACACAAAAGAACAAGGCCACAAACGCTCACATTGGTAAACTCAAGGCCAAGATAGCGCAATTAAAAATTAAGGAAGAGAAAGCGCATGCACACTCGAAAGCCAGCGGTGGAGGCAAAGGTTTCGAAGTCAAGAAATCCGGTGATGCTACCGTTGCTTTGGTTGGCTTTCCATCCGTGGGGAAATCTACGCTCATCTCCAAAGTAACTGATGCTCACTCCGAAGTTGCAGGATACGCCTTTACTACCCTCACCTGTATCCCTGGTGTCATGGAACACCGTGGTGCAAAAATTCAGATTTTAGATTTGCCGGGACTCATCAAGGGAGCGGCAGAAGGAAAGGGTAGAGGTCGTGAGATTCTCAACGTCATTCGCAGTGCAGACATGGTCTTGTACATTGTTGACCCGTTCCAAGATGCTCACTTTAATGTCCTTCACAGAGAATTGCACAATGCTGGATTAAGACTCAATGAAACCAAGCCTCCAGTGTTCATCAAGCGAACTGAACGTGGAGGCATTGATGTCCGAACCACTGTTGAACAGACGCACCTCTCGCACGAAGAAATGAGCGAAATTATTCGTTCATTCGGCTACACATCCGCTATTGTCACACTTCGTAACGACACGACTGCTGAGCAGATTGTGGATTGTCTTGCTGAAAATAGAATCTACGAAAAGGCCGTCATTGCGATCAATAAAATTGACATTGCCACGGAAGAAGACCTCGTTCGCTCTCGTAAGTCCCTGCCAGAAAACTGGCCTGTAATGCGGATTTCTGCATTCAAGGATATTGGATTGGAGGAATTAAAGGATTTCATCTATGACAACCTTGGCTTCATGCGGGTCTTTCTCAAACCACAAGGCCAAGAGGCTGACATGGAAGAGCCGCTCATTGTCAAGGACGACTCGACCGTCCAACACATCTGCAACAAACTCCACCGTGATTTCGTTCGAAAGTTCCGGTATGCCCGAGTTAAAGGACCAAGTGCGAAGTTCGATTGGCAGCGTGTTGGCTTGGACCACTTGCTCAAAGACGGTGATTTAGTAACCATCGTTGTTCGGCGATGATTAATCCCAGATGCCCATATCCATTCGGGCGTCTTCAGTTGCGTGGATTTTTGGGTCCCATCTTGGAGACCAAACTAAATTGATGTGCACAGAATCAAGACCCTCGGTTTGCAATGCAGCACGGTGGGCTGCCGCCATGATTTCAGGTGCTGCAGGACAGCCGGGAGATGTTAATGTGAGATCAACTTCAGCATGAAGGCCCTCAGACTTTTCTTCAAACCGAACATCATAGACAAGACCTAATTCAACGATTGAGAGTTCCAATTCGGGGTCTTCAACTTCATCCAGTTGCGTCATAACATCTTGCTTTTCAACCATACAATCACCTCATTCAAGAACTCGAATTTCCCTCATAACCTTATCGAACATGTTTCGAAATCCGTTGGAACGGCTCGGAGAAAGCGAATTGAGAATACCCATCTCTTCAGCAAAATCAGGAGAGAGAAGAAGCGCTTGGGCAGGCGCACTACCGTTGATAGCAATGGACAAAATGCCCATTAGGCCTTGAACCAGTTTGGCATCAGCGCCTGAAAGGAGGAGGACTTTACCGTCTTGAAGTTCAACTTTGACATGGGCTTCAGATTGACAGCCTTGGACCTTCGAAATGGCAGTCCATTGTTCTGGGGGGAAGGGGATGACTTCATCAGCCATATCAAACACCATCTCAAGGCGTTCCATTTTGTCTTCAACCTCTTGGAACTCTTCAATCAATTCAGCGAGGTCTGCCGGATATGTCATCCAAATCTCCCCGAAATATACTTCATCTGTTCGATGAAGAGTTCTGCCTCTTCCATTGTATTGTAGAGATAGAATGAGGCACGCACGGTTCCCGAGATACCAAGGCGATGGAGAAGAGGTTGAGCGCAATGATGACCCGTTCTCACGGCAATACCCCGAGCATCGAGTAAATGGGCCAAATCTTCACTCTGAATGGTTGGGTGAAGAAACGAAACAACTGCACTGTCGCCTGCCTCGTGACGCCCATAAACAGAGATGTCCATAGCGCGTAACTGTTCAGCAACCCAGCGTGCAATTCCAACGAGGCGTTGATGTTCCTCGCGAAGGTCGAGTGATGACATCCAATCAAACGCAGCACACCAACCAACCGCTTCAGCAATCCGTGGTGTTCCCGCCTCAAATTTGTGTTCATTGGTTTGGAAAGTAGAACCGTTCACCGTTACCGTTTCAATCATGTCTCCACCACCCATGAAGGGTTGCATGGTTTGGAAAACTTCTGGTTGGATTAAAAGTGCACCAATTCCCGTAGGGCCACACATTTTGTGGGCCGAAAAAGCCATGAAATCGGCTTTTGAGTCTTTGAAATCAATTCGTTCGTGCGGAACTCCTTGTGCAGCGTCAATCAAAACCAAAGCGCCGTGTTCATGTGCGAGCTTGGTGATTTCTTCAAGCGGATTACGAACTCCAAGCACGTTTGATGTGTGAACAACACAAACCAATTTAGCATTTGTTAGCGACGCAGCATACACTTCCATGTCGAGTGTGAAATCCTCCATTACAGGTACATATCGCAATTCAATTCCACGCTCTTCAGCGAGCATTTGCCAAGGGACAATATCGGAGTGGTGTTCCATTTCAGTAAGCACAATGGCATCACCTTCGCTCAAATTTGCTCGGCCCCAAGCATGCGCTACCAAATTGATTGCTTCGGTCGTACCACTGGTGATGACCGCACGTTCAGCGTTGAACCATTCCTTCAGTTGGGTCCGACATGCTTCGTAGCCTTCAGTCGCCTCACCAGCAAGAGTGTGTACCGCTCGATGCACATTCGAATTGGAGGAGGTGTAATACTCGTTCATGGCATCCAACACCACTTGAGGTTTCTGAGTCGTGGCAGCATTGTCCAAATAAATCAGCGGATAGCCGTTGACCTCTCTTTTCAGAATTGGAAAATCATCACGTAGAGCCAAGAGTATCACCTTTTGAGTTCACATTCTAAGTGCACGGTTAATCGGGTGCGCATTTCTTCAAGCAACTGTTTGTTGGTGAGATTCGAGAACGCATCGTAGAGAAACCCGTTGACGATGACGGACTCTGCTTCTTCAGGACTCAAGCCTCGGGACATGAGGTAATGAAGTTGATTGCCGTCAATAGGCGCACTTGCTGCACCGTGTGCTGCAGAAACATCATCTGCAAGCACTTCCAATTCGGGAATTGCTTCTGCTCGAGCTTTTTGTGAAAGGAGTAAATTACGGAACACCTGAGATGCATTGGACTTATTGGCGCCCTCCGCAATCGTGAGCAGACCAGTTCCGATGAAGTGGCTGTTTCCACCGCAAGCTGAGTTCATGACCAAATCAGACTGGGTATGTCCGTGATGATGGTGAATCTCGACGTGTTCGTCATCGTGTCGGGAGCCATCTGCGTTGACGGTGATGGATTGGCGGACTGAAGAGCCCGTACCGTTAAGTGAGGTTCGAACGTCGGATTTGCAGCGGAAACCTCCAACCGAAAGAGTTGCATGTTCAAGTGAGGAATCTCGGGCCAGTTGCCAATCCTCGCATCGTAGAAACTTCGTATTCGAGTCCAGTTCATTGATGAAGCCAAACGCAAGGTGTGCATTTGCATGCAGTGTCCCCGTGATGTGGAGGCCGACCCATTCCGGCTCTCCTGAAATATGGAGGAAGACAACTGCTGAGCCTTTCACATCAAGGTGAAGGTGACCAACGGCAACATGCCCTGAGGCCCTGGCGTTGATGTGTACTGGCTCGGACTCATCGTTGAGGGACATGTGTGAGGACGAGCCTCCTGCGGCTTGCAAAAAGGCTCGTGCTATGTCGCCCTGTGTGTTTTGAGAATGCTCTGTGGAAGAGAGAACTTGCGGTCCATCGTTGGAAAAAACCACATCGTCGGCGGTTGGTACATCATCGGGTTTAGTGGGGTGAATCCGAGGCCAGGGTGTGTATCGCCAAAGATGTTCAGAACGGGGGGGAATTGGCATTTGATGGTACATCATCCAATGGAACCCTCCATTTCCAGTTCGAGTAACTTGTTCAATTCCACCGCATATTCCATAGGAAGTTCACGAGTGAACGGTTCAAAGAATCCGTTAACAATCAATCCCATTGCATCTTCTTCGCTGAACCCTCGGCTCATCAAGTAAAACAACTGGTCGTTGGACACCTTCGAAACGCTTGCTTCATGTTCAAGGTCCGATGTTGAGTTTCCTATTTCCATGGTTGGGTAAGTATCTGAACGTGAGTCGGAATCCAATATCAGCGCATCACAAACCACTTTCGAACGGCATCCGGTCGATTTTGGAGAGACTTGAAGAAGACCACGGTACGATGAGCGGCCGCCGTCTTTGGATATCGACTTGGAAAGGATATTCGAGGTTGTGTTGGATGCCAAATGATGAACCTTAGCTCCTGTATCCTGGTGTTGACCCTTACCTGCATAGGCCACAGAAATGACTTCGGCGTGAGCACCTTCGCCCTTGAGGAGGACGGATGGATACTTCATCGTCAATTTCGATCCAATGTTTCCGTCAACCCACTCTACGGTAGCATTTCGGTGAGCAACAGCCCGCTTTGTCACGAGATTGTAAACGTTACTTGACCAGTTTTGAACCGTCGAATAACGAATCTTCGCCCCATCCATCGCGATGAGTTCGACAACCGCTGAGTGAAGTGAGTCGGTTGAATAACTCGGAGCAGTACATCCTTCTACGTAGTGCACAGAACTGCCTTCGTCTGCAATAATGAGCGTACGTTCAAACTGACCCATGTTCTTGGCATTGATGCGGAAATAAGCCTGCACGGGCATTTCCACATGAACACCCTTTGGAATGTAGAGGAACGAGCCACCTGACCAAACTGCAGTATTCAAGGCAGAGAATTTATTATCGCTGTGTGGAATAACCGTCCCGAAGTATTTCTTGACGATTTCGGGGTATTCCTTGAGACCTGAATCCATATCGAGGAAGATGACGCCCTGTTCTTCGAGGTCTTCGCGAATTGAATGGTAAACTGCTTCAGATTCGTATTGTGCGGTTACGCCACCGAGCCATTTTTGTTCGGCTTCAGGAATTCCGAGTCGATCGAACGTGTTCTTGATGTCATCAGGAACATCGTCCCATGATTTTTCCGTTTTGTTTGAAGAGCGCAAAAAGTAAGTGATACTTTCGAAATCAATGGAGTCGAGGAGTGAGCAGTTACCCCATTCGGGCATGACTCGTTCTACAAAGTGATGATAGGCTTTGACGCGAAGTTCGGTCATCCATTCTGGCTCGTTCTTGAGTTCAGATATGTCTCGGACTACCTGTTCTGAAAGTCCCTTGTCGAAGCGAATGGTCGAGTTTTCGGGGTCGTGGAACCCGTATTTATAATCTCCAATAATCTCTTGTGCATCATCCGTCATAAAAACACCTCAAGCAGTGACTTCAAGCCAATCGTATCCTCTGTCTTCAAGTTCCAACGCCAATTCAGGGCCACCGGTGCGTATGATGGTGCCGTCAATCATTGCGTGAACAAAGTGCGGCTTGACCAGGTCAAGCAATCGTTGATAGTGAGTAATAATCAGACAGGCCGAATCGGCAGCGACTTCGTTTATGCCCTGTGCGACGATTCGTAGAGCGTCAATGTCCAGCCCAGAATCGGTTTCGTCAAGCAAAGCCAAATGAGGTTGAAGCAACAGCATCTGCAGAATTTCTAACCTCTTCTTTTCACCGCCACTGAATCCATCGTTCACATAGCGTGAAAGGAAACTCTTGTCCATCGATAACTGGTCCATAGCAGCATTAAGTTCCTTACGGAATTCACGACCTTTTGGTGGATTTTCACGTACTGAGGCGACGGACTTCTTGAGGAAGGTACCGACTTGGACTCCAGGAATTGCAGCAGGGTATTGGAACGAGAGGAACATTCCTGCACGTGCACGTTCAAAGACTTCTAAATTTTCCAGAGGCTCACCTTTGAAGAAAATGCGACCAGATGTGATTTCGTAAGCAGGATGGCCCATGACAACGTTCGCTAGAGTCGACTTTCCTGCACCGTTACGGCCCATGATGGCATGGATTTCTCCACGATGAATTGTCAAACTCAAGCCCTTGAGAATGGGGGTGCCTTCGACGCTAACATGAAGATTTTCAATCCGTAAGATTTCATCTGCCATTACCCTCACCTGTTCTCCCCTCGCGTAACTCCTTTATCAAGTGGTGTAATCATGCGGGATACCGGTTACTGCGTTGATACCTCGTTCACACCATAGTTGAAGAGGAAGGAGAGGGAGGCCACAGTATGACCGACGACGACTTGGTGGCCAAATACGCAGCCGAAGCGAAAGCAGCCATGTCAGCGGAAGCAAGTCGGCGAATTGACGAAATGACCGACCCCGTTGTCGAGCAACGACTTCGCACCACTTCTCTTCTCAAATTCATAGGCGGAGAGGAATTTGTTCCTGCGCTGTTATCTCGCCTCGGTGATGTTCGGGCTGCACTCGACGGTCACGGTGGCGGCATTGCCGTCACATCTCTCGACTGGGCAGAAGGCGAAGATGCTCAACTGGATTTGATACTGGATCTCACCGGTGCTTGCTTATCCTGTGGAGCCGCTCCTGGCACGCTTGAAGGCGTGAAAACAGATTTAGAACGTGATGACGAAATTTCGAGAATCCGTTTTTCGTCCGCATTGCTTGATACGTTCGATGAACTCGGTCGTGAATTCATTCTGGCGCATGGCGCAGTCGAGTTTGTATGACGAAATGATTCAACTTTAACGGATGGATTGAAACACACGAAGGAGGGGGCTAAAGCATGGGCGCATGGATGGAAGGTAAACGAGACGACCCCACTCCGTGCAGAGAATCGGATGAGGGCTTATTCGAGATTACCGCACGTGACGGTCGAGGGCGCTTGGGACGGTTGCACACGCGCCACGGCATACTGGAAACTCCAGCCCTGCTCCCGGTCATTAATCCAAACATTCGAACCATTGAACCTCGTGAGATGTGGGACCGGTATGGAATTGGAGCACTCATTACCAACTCGTACATCATTTGGAAGCACGAAAATCTCAAAGAAATCGCTACAGAAAAAGGCGTACATGCCTTACTTGATTTCCCTGGTGTCGTGATGACGGACTCCGGGACCTTCCAGGCGTACATTTACGGCGATGTTGAGGTAGGTGTCGAACAAATTGTAGAGTTTCAAAGAAGCATTGGAGTGGACATTGCCACCATGCTCGACGTATTTTCCCGACCGGACATGAACGAAGCACAAGTTGCCGAGTGCGTCCGTGAAACCCTTGAAAGAGCTCCTGCGAGTATACAGGCTGCTGGAAACACAATGCTTAACGGTCCAATTCAAGGCGGACTTTTCAAACACCTCCGAACAGAATCTGCTCAAGGCATGGGTGAATTTGACTTTGCAGTCCACCCCATTGGTGGAATCGTACCGGTTATGGAACGTCATCTGTACAAAGATTATGCCAAAATAATGCTCGCTTCTCTTCCACACCTCCCTCCAAACAGGCCGGTGCATATGTTTGGTTGCGGTCATCCAATGCTGTTTCCTATGTCGATTGCGCTCGGAGCGGATCTGTTTGATTCGGCTGCTTACGCTCTTTTTGCTCGTGATGGTCGGTTGCTCACTCCATGGGGCACACAAAAGATTCAGACGCTCACTGAATGGCCGGAAAGAATGCCATGTGTTGCCGGGCATACTCCCGCTGAAATACGCTCACTTGGTAAAAAAGAAATGACGGCGCACCTCGCCCGATACAATCTCGAAGTGACTTTGGCAGAACTCGACCGTTGCAAGCAAGCAATCCGCGACGGTACCATCTGGCGACTGGCTGAACGTCGCAGTCATCAACACCCGGCTCTAAGGGAAGCGTTTCTGTGGCTCTCGACCAGCCCGCACAACGCCAAATTGGACATGCAATTCCTCGAAGAAATGGTACTCGATGACCGAGATGCTGCTCGAGACCTCGACCGACATGCTGGTACATGGGAGGGGGCTTGGAATTGGATTGTTGAATCACAAGAAACACCTCGGAAAGGCGGTGAACCATGGGGCGGAGACGACACCCTTGTTCGACCTCATGTGGACGCTGCAAAAAAAGCCCTTCAAGCACGCTGGAGACCTCACAGCGTTCAAGGCCGAGGTAGCGATGCAGTTCTGGTCGCCTACGGGAGTTCCGGACCATGGCGTGAGCGATTGAGTGACTTGATGGTACGGCTGCAGCACCATTGCCCAGGTCTTGAAGTCATGATCCAAACTCCGATTGGCTTACTCCCGTATTCTCTCGAAGACCTCAACCCCTTCACGCATATTGATGGACCTCAGTGGCTTTGGAGACGACGTCCAAATCCACTTCTCATTCGTCAAGAATTGGAACATTACGGTATGGACGGACGTCGAATCATACTGGTTGACCTGTTAGGCGATGGCATTCAATCTCGAGCAATGACGGGCCTTCATCAGGCTGGAGTCCTTGACGGCGTGACGGACTCGGATGCAAGTGAGCACGTCCTTGAACCGGAGAACAGAACCAAAGCCAAAGAAGCACTTCAACGGCGACACGTTGGCGACAAGATGGTACTGCTTCTCAACTTAGAACGCCAATGGGTCAATGAACTACTCAAGGACTCGACTTGTGTAGTCAATCGACTGGGCAGAGTCAAAAACGCCATATTGAGCGACGGAACACACATCGTGAGTCCAAGATTAACCGACGGTGGGCTCTCGCTCACAGACGGAGGAGCAATCGCTGTACATTCGGCACGTATCGCCGCACTACCAACTGGATTTGACCAATCAAGCGATAGCCATATCTCGAAAGGCCCAGCATGGGTTGTTGTCAACGAAGATGCGGAACCGTTTGTTCGTCAAGGCAGAAACGTGTTCCACGGATTCATAGTTGCATGTGATGAATGGATCTCACCGGGTAAAACATGCCTTCTTGTCAACCCTGCTGGAGAACTTCTCGGTCATGGCGTGTCGAACGGAACGCTTGCCGACATGAAAACATTCCAAAAAGGCGTAGCAGTAAAAACGCGTGGCGGAATGAAGCAATAAGTAGCCACACGATTGAAGTATGCCGTGGCATAGTTCAAAGGGTGCCGAACATCTCTTTCATCAAGGGGGAGACAAGTTGGACGACGACCTTATCATCAAGACGACCGACTTGACGAAGTCCTATGGCCCACATGTGGCTTTGAATAAACTCAATATTTCGATTCCGAAAGGTGCCACAGGCCTACTTGGCCCGAACGGAGCTGGAAAGTCGACATTTCTCAAAACGATTCTCGGATTGATTCAGGCGACAGAGGGCGAAGGACGGGTACTTGGACTTGACATACGGACCCAGGGAGACCAAATTCGTTCAAGGATTGGCTACATGCCTGAGTACGATTCACTCAATCCAGACATGGAAGCAATCCATCAAGTTCGATATTCAGGCGAATTGCTCGGCATGAATCCAATCGTGGCACAAGCAAGAGCACATGAGACATTGCAATACGTAGGCCTTGGCGAGCAACGATACCGAAACATTGGCAGTTACTCAACTGGGATGAAACAGGCTACAAAACTCGCCTGTGCTTTGGTCCATGACCCTGAACTCATCATCGCTGACGAGCCATCAAATGGTCTTGACATCATGGCACGAGATTACATGATTGAGACGCTAACGAACACGGTAAGGAGTGGAAACCGCTCCGTGCTCATGGCGTCACACTTGATGGACGATGTTGAACGCGTGTGTGATAATTTCATTCTCCTTCACAAGGGGAAGCTGGCAGCACAAGGACGTATTGAGGACTTGAAAGGATTCGACCGTGAAATAGAGATTCACGTCTGGGGTGGCGCTACGCGTTTGTACGAGGCAATGACCAAGAAAGGCATGAGTGTACGTCGTGAAGGACGAGTTATGCGTATTCTTCATGAACAAGAAGATACGACTTCCTTAATTCTCGGTTGTGCAGCAGAAGTTGGGGCTCAGATTCGCCGAATGCATGAATATGAGGCATCGCTGGAAGATTTGTTCCTTTCCATCATGGAAAACTTAGGTTATGAAGTGAAATCAAGTGAAGATTTACTGACGTCTCCAGTCGAAGCTCGTAAGGTCGACGCTCCCGAACACATGGGTGGTGGCGCATCATGACCGATGAGACCGAGCAATTGGCACCTGAAGTGCCCGTTGAATCGCAGTATGAACCAGAAACTCCCGTGACTGGAAAGGTTCGTCTAGAAGCGGCATGGGGGTCAACCGAAGGTGATGAAGACCTCTCCATTAACGAAACCACCGCACCAAGGAGTGAAGGTCACGTTTTCAAGCAGCAGTACAAACCATGGAACGGAGAACTGAACCCTCGGTGGATGAGAAATTGGGCCATTTTGAGACATCACCTGCTTGGTATTTTCAAAAAGGGCCACCGACCTTGGGGCGTACCAATCAGGTTGTTTCTTTTGGTCGTGTTTGTCGCATCACTTACCGATGTCGCCATGGTTCTTGTTTCAGGCCTCATTGGTGAATCTGGCCTTCACTCGGTATGGGGCGTCAGCAGAGATAATCTCTACGGCCACGTTCTGGGATTCCTTCCACGCAACATGCTCTACTACCCAGTTGTCGCAGCACTTTTGGTCGGGGGTGTCATCTCTGAGGATCGCCAACACGGTACCTCAGCAATGTATTTTTCAAGGCCGATTACTCGCTTTGACTATGTCTCGATGAAGTTTATTGCTGTGGCACTCATTCAAGCCATGATTATCCTCATCACCCTCGCATTGTATTACTTTGCTGAAATCGTAAGCATGGGCCGTGGGTGGGCGTGGATTTTGGACACGTTCCCCATGTTCTTGGCTACCGTCGTCAGCGCTGTACTTTTGATATTCACATACACAAGCATCGGTTTAGCCTTGTCAAGTGTTTCCAAAGGTAAGTTCTTCCCGGGAATTGCCCTTCTGTCAATCATCCTCGGAACGAAAGTTCTTGCCTTTATCGTATCGAACTTGTTTGACCGGGAAATTCTGTATCTCCTTTCACCCTACGATTGCTTGGCGCATGTTGGCCAGGCCATTATTGGTACGCAGCCCACTTACGACCAGTACTCTTGGACTTGGTCACTGGCCTCACTTGCAGCCATGAATGCAATTGCATTGTTTACGCTGAGTTCACGCGTTTCCTCAATGGAGGTGACACGTGAATGATTCCCGACTTTGACCAGCAAGGGCAAGCTCAAACCAAAGAATGGACGCCGGATGTCCAAGCGCCAGCAATTCTTCTTGAAAACGTCTCGAAAAGTTATGGGCGTATCTTCGCACTTTCCAACATCACCTTAGCACTGAACGGAGGAGTTACGGGGATCCTTGGAATGAATGGAGCCGGGAAATCAACACTGTTTAACCTCCTCATGGGAAAAATCAAAGTCAGCCAGGGCAGTATCAAACTGTTTGGAACAAACCCGTGGAAAAATCCTGCACCCTATGCAAGGGTTGGATTTGTGCCAGAACATGAAAAAATGTACGACTGGATGACTGCCCACGGGTTCGTTTCGACGTTTGCTCGCCTCAACGGGTTAACACGTGATGAAGCCGGAATAGAGGCAGACAGAGTATTGGAGTTCGTCGGACTCACAGATGTCGCATTCAAGAAAATTGGTCAGTTCTCCAAGGGTATGCGGCAAAGAGTCAAAATTGCTCACGCCCTTGTCAACGACCCGGAATTGATTATTCTCGACGAGCCACTCCAGGGTTGTGACCCGTTGGCTCGAACCACCATCATGAACGTCATTCGTGAACTTGGAAAGATGGGAAGAACGGTTTTGGTCAGCAGCCACATCCTACAAGAAATTGAGAGAATTACCGAACAAATTGTAATTCTGCATCAAGGACGACTTCTTGCACTTGGAAACTTACATTCCATTCGAGAACGTCTCGACCAAATCCCTCACCGAATCTCAATCGAAGCAGAAAACCCAAAGGCACTGGCGAAAGACATCATCGACATCGATGAAGTGTTTGGAATCTCTTTCCCGGACGGCCGAAACGTATCGATTCAAACGCATAACCTTGGAGCAATCCACGCACGACTTCCGAAAATCATCGTGGAAAACGGCCACAAAATTTCCGCCATCGACAATCCCGATGACGACCTGGCCTCCATCTTAGGCTACTTGACCAATGGGGGGCGCGTTTGATGGCGACCAAGCCAGATTCCGTTTTTCGTTCGCTGGACCGTAAGGCAGCAGCCATTGTGGAATTCACTCTACGCCAGTACCGCACACGAACATCCACATGGGTGGTATTAGGCGTTGGATTCACGGCGCTTGCTCTGATTTTCATGATTTACATCGATGTAATGGGCTCAGAATTTGAGTCGATAGATAACGATGGAGATTCGTTCGACGAAGATGGAGATGGGTATCCAAGCGGTCAAGAGCGTCGGTTGGGAACCGACCCTTTCTCTGATGAGTCACACCCCGGTATGTTTGACCCGCCTATCGAGCCTGAACCGGCATCAAATTACATCAACGAAGACGGTTTTGACTGGGATGTCACTGGCTCTTCTGGCTCGGATTCCACAGGTTATGACAACGATGGCGATTGTCTTAATTCAAACAAAACGGCATCGCAAAAAGATACCAATGAAAACGGTATACCGTGTGACATCATCGTTCAAATTACGACCTCGCCTTCCGGAGAAATTATCACCAAAGTCATCGCTGACGCTGGTGTCGACGAAGACCCTGATGAGGATGCATATTCACGAGAAGCAACCCATTTGGCGTTCGTTCTTTCCATCGGAAAACTTGGGTTTGTGCTGCTCCTTGGTATTTTCCTGCCCCTGTTTTTGGCAACGGGCCTCATACGTGACGAAATGACCTCTGGCACCATGCATTTCATGCTCGCAAAACCGGTAGCACGCTCGGAGATTTTCCTCTACCGAGTACTGGGGTATCTCGGCATTGTTTGGCCTTACATCATCGCTCTTGGAATCCTTGGAGCGTTGGTTTCAGGATTTGTAGGTTCAGGTGATGATTTCTTCAGATTTGCTGACCTCGGCGTTTGGCTGGCGATCATTTTCGCCACCATGATGGCCACGCTTGTCTATGGGATGTTGTTCAACGCATTGGGAGTGTTATGGAAATATGGAATAATTCTCGCCATTCCGTTTGCGGCATGGGAGTTGGGCATGGCTTTACTCTCGATGGGTGCACCGGATTCGACCATACTTCGATTTTCGGTCATCGGATGGGCGTTGATGATTGTTGACTCAGCGGCAATGATGGTCTGGCCGAATCTCGATGTGTTCATACTCATGGGCGAATGGGGCGGTGGCGGACAGGGGTCGGATATCTTCGGTTCATCCTCACTTCGAGGAACTGTACCGCTGTACTTCTTCTCATCGAAGCCTGGTTTGGGACTTTCAGGCTTCGCCTCTAGCATTGTTGCAACCCTCGTGCTGCTGGTCCAAGCTGTGGTGTTCTGGTTCATCGGCGGCGCATTGTTCAAAGGTAAGGAGATTCAATGACTTCGGACATGGAATCGTTCTCAGGTGACCTCTCGAAAATGTGGAGCCTGCAAGACAGACCACCGCTTCACCATCTGACATGGGATTGGTGGTGGTGGCTGGTGATGCTCGACGACCCGGATGGCCGACCCAGCGGCAGACAACTGATGGTACTGTGGTCAACCAAAGACAATGAACTGGTCGAAGTCAATGGCATGCCCTGGACTCCAGCCGGCCGGCCAAGTTACGATGAAGAACGTGGACTTGCCTTGGACGGTATGGTATGCGCATGGTGGTTTGATGGCCAACAAATGCACGAACCCGTCATTCAACAGATTTGCCGGATGATTGCGATGCCGGATACCCATTCGATGTGGCCCAACGATGCCACAAATGCCGGAAGAGGCGGTGGAGCGGTCGTGCCACTTCTCGAAAACGACCTCTCGATGGGTCTCAAGAGCGACTTGAGTGCGTTTTGGCTTCATTTGCTTACCGATGAATCTGCGAGCCACCCTAAAGTACCGAAAAAATTTGATCTCACTCTCACACCGTGGAACGCTGCGATGTCAACGGCCCGCCAGGCCACGGCGACCTATGCGGCCAACATGGGATACGACATTCTGCGCCTTCATGGGACCAAAGTTCATGGGAAACTGGATGATGAAGAGGTGTCCGGAACAGCATACTTCCAGAAAGTGTGCGTACAAGCTCCCTCCGTACCTTGGTACTGGGGCATGCTCCATCTCAACGATGGCTCTTACATCGACTGGTTTTTGCCTCATGTCTCGTTTACCGTTAGCGCCAGAGACAATCGCCCATGGAAGAGGCGAGACCTCGGACATATTGGGTTGTCTCAAGGTGGTCTTTTTCATGACCCTGTGAACAAACGCAGCGAAAAATTCACCAACGTCACGATAGTGAAAACATCCTCAAACCTCACAGAAGGCGACCATGGGCAAACTCCAGGCGCACCATTGCCGGTTTTTGAGATCAAAATGTGGAACGGTAGAACAACCATCGAACTCCGTGTGAGAGCCATTGAACGAGCCCATTGGACTTTCAACCAGCCGACACGAGGTGGCATAAAGTCACACTTGACGTACAATGAATACCCCTTGGAAATGGAATATTTACGTATTCGAGACGAATACGGCGTCCGAAAAGAATCGGACTATGAGTGGGCTCGAGGAAACGCAGAGCACTCTTGGGGATTGCTTCACTGACGGTTTCCATCCCGAATCGTATTCCATACCGTACCACTGTTCAGTGGGCAAGGTATTATGTGCGAGGAGCGATAGACACGGTAGAGGAGAGATTGCTATGAGCGAAGAATCCGATGCCGCAGAAACACCTACAACCGATGTTCACACCACGGATGAGGCCAAAAAGGAAGCAGAACAAGCTCGACTGGCCAAGACATTCCGCCTCATCGCAGGCGAGGAAGTTCTTCTCACCAAGCGTCCGAGTACGTTTGCGTTCCTTGGCATGTACCTCCTCGGGATTTTGGTCCTCGCAATACACTTTATTTTCGACAACGCCAACGCTCTGTCGAACGAAGATTCGAGTGGCTTCGTCAAATTTGCTTTGTTCATGATTGACATTACAGGTGGCGAAAAATATCCATTTGGCTTCGTGTTTGTGATGCTGTTTATCACTTGGATGAACAGGTTGGTCAATGTTTCAACATCTGGCCGTTGGGTCACCATTGGCCTACTTATTATTTCGCTAACACCTTTGGTGATTCAAATGGATGATGTTCTGTATTGGATCACTGACCTGTGGATGGATGACCCAATTGGTGACTTTATCCCAATTGGTGAATACAGTTACAGTCTCTTTGGGCTTGCATTTGTCTCCATCTACATGGCACTCACCTACTACTATCAGCGAAGTTTCCACTACGCCGTCACGAGCGATGCTGTGATTTTTGAGCACAGTTTCCTGTTGTCGAGGTCTCACCGCCGAATCCTTTTCGATCGCATCTCTGAAGTCATGGTTGAACGGTCGCCTGTAGGAACCATCCTTGGTTTTGCTACCGTTACAATCTTGACCGATTCTGGAGTTGGGATTGTCGAAGAAAGTACGGGGCCTGGTATCGCAGGTGCGATTCCCGGTACGACTGAAAAAGAAGGCGACTCAACTGCTGAGAAAGCAGGCAAAGGTATTCTTCGCTCCGTGATTGGGCTGCTTACCTATCAGAGAACAATTCGAACAGTCCGTGCAGACCCAAAGCATTGCATGTACAATATCCGCAACTGGGAGAATGCAAAAGCACTTCTCAATGAAAAGCACAAGGAACACAGTCAATCAAACCTGCTTCGAGACCTCAAAGACACAATTGTAGCATCATCCGAAGATTGAAGATTCACACCGATACGGCGAGTGTTTCAAAAAGTGTTTGCGACTCCAGCGACTTAAGGCGATACCATGAGCGACGAAGAAGTACTCCAAGGACCTATTGAAAAATTGCGTGGTGGCGACCTCGATGGAGCCCTTGAAGAGCTCGATGCTTTGATGAGCAGCAACAAAAAGAACGCTCAAGTTCATCACATGTACGCTGAATTTGCGAACATGAAAAACGCCGAGGCACAAGACGATGTCATCCCCGGTGGAAAAATCATGATGGCTTACAAGAAAGCCATGCAATTGGATGAAGAGAACGTCGAATACATTGGAGACTTCGCAACATTTGCACTTGAATGTCGAAGAATCCCAGTTGCGGTTAAAGAGTTCCAACGCTACGCACGACGTCTTGAAATCGAAGATATTCCTGTCGATGAAGTCTTGTTTACGGCAAGCCGTAACATTGTTGACGCCATCGAAGTGATGGACCCAAGTAAGAAGAATCCAATGGTTCAACCGTGGCTAAAGCAGGCCCTCATTTGGTCCGTAGGCGGATTGGGCTACTCACCGGAAGATGCTGCTGAGATGCTGCTTCGTGAAGAGTGAGGTGAACACATGACGAACCAGAGTGTTCGTCTTGCTTTCCGCATCGGTTACCTTGGTGATGGATACCATGGTAGTCAAGTTCAACCCGATGTCAAAACCGTTCAAGGTGAATTAATTCGTGTCTTTCGGAGCCTGAAATGGCTCAACCCTGCTTCCGTTGAACATAACCTCGTACTTTCGAGCCGTACAGATGCGGGAGTACATGTTCGGCTCAACGGAGGAGTCGTACACATCGACAGCGAATTGTGGGATGCCTTAACGCCAAGAAAAATGATTCGAGCTTTGGACGATCGCTTGCCCAAAGATATTGCTTTTCTCGACATCAAAAGGGTCGATGAAGAATGGAACCCTCGAATGGCCAATCATCGCGTTTATCGCTATCGATTAGAAGGATTGGAATTTTGGAAATATCCTGGAAAAGACTTTACAGAGTGGCTGAAAATGTTTGAAGGAACCTACAATGCTTCGAATTTCGCCCGGGTTGAGGAAGGAAAAAACCCAATGCGGACGATTCTTTCATGTCAACCATGGATTGTTGAAGGACGAACCGTTGGGTTCGAAATTATTGGTGAGGCTTTTTTGTGGAACCAGGTACGCAGAACGGCGATGGCAATACACAGAATGTGCATCGGAGAAATAAGCCCCTATGCGGTAAAGCAGGCCATTGAACACCCTGACACGGAAGCCGACTTTGGTGTAGCACCTGCGGACTGGCTCATCCTTTGGGGGGTTGACTGGAATGGGATGGAACTGCCTCTATCTCAAAAAGAAATTCGATGTTTTACTGAACCACCAACTGGCCCTGCGGTTGAACGTACCATGAGAAAGCGTTGGAGAGAGGGGGCTCGACATGAGATGAAGAGCCTGCTCTACCATGAATGGGCGGAATTGGGCGAGTTACCAATCGTCCGTCATACAACAGTCAATTCAAGCGAACCTGAATGATGTCGTTATCGACAAGTGCGAGTCTTTCGCGCAAGAACGAACATGCAATGACTTCCACCACATCCGTGTGCCGTGTTAAATCTGGAATCAATAAAGCACACTCGACGGTCGAGTCTCCAGATTCAAGGACCGCCATAAATGCAGTAGCACCACCGAACGATACACCATCTCGCAAGAAACCACGAATGCGATGAGCATCATGCATGCTGACATCGATGATTGAGGCAGCCTCACGGTCATGGTCAGTAGCGTCAAGTGTATCGATTCCCGACTTTTTTCGTAGAGCAATGTAATGAATCAAGTCTTGACCTTCAATGGTGAGATTCAAAGTACCCGGCCATGCAGTACCACCGAGAAGTTGTTTGAACTGCTCCTGATAGTGTGGTTGAGCCATGAAAATGTGGGCTCGCCCTAATCCACTGCTCACAGTACCGGTAAGTCGCATGTCACGCCCAACAGCACTTCCTTTTTGAGTGCATGGTTGTGCTCATACATTGAGAACTTCAAGCCCGAAAGAACTTGAATGTCGAGGTATTGGAATGGTTTGAGGAGAGCTTATGCCCGGTGACATGTCTTGGATGAAAACTCGTTTTGATGAATTATCAGAAAAATCATTGCTATGGGAACCGCCGACTTTGGAAAGTCCAAACGAGCCTCGATGCCGTATGGATGGAAAACCAACCATCATGCTTTCAGCAAACAACTACCTCAACCTGACCACGCACCCAAAAGTCAAGCAAGCAATGCTGGATGCGACGGAAAAATACGGTGCAGGAAGTGGAAGTGTTCGTGCCATTGCAGGGACAATGGACATTCACCTTGAGGCTGAAAGAAAAGTTGCTGAATTCAAAGGCGTTGAAGCGTCACTGATTTATTCAGCAGGTTATACCGTTAACGTTGGTCTCATTCCAGCATTGGTGACTGGACCACAAGATGTCATTATCAGTGATGCTTTGAATCACGGCTCGATTATCGATGGCGTTCGACTCACAAAAGCAAGCCGTGGCGTCTATGCACACAACGACATGGGCGAATTAGAAGCGGTGTTGAAAGCTCATGAAACCTCAGAGCGCAAGTTGATTATCACCGATGGTGTATTTTCAATGGACGGAGACATCGCCCCCCTTGATGAAGTAAACAAACTGGCCGAAGAATACGGCGCTATGGTTTATGTTGACGATTGTCACGGTGAAGGAGTCCTTGGAGAAAAGGGTGCAGGGATTGTTGCTCATTTCAATCTCCAAGGTAAAGTTGATTTTGAAACCGGTTCCTTTTCAAAGGCGTTGGGAGTTCAAGGTGGTATTCTAGCCGGCACAGAAATGACTCGCACACATGCACTCAACCATTCACGCTCATGGCTTCTTTCAGGTTCTCAGCCGCCCGGCGTAGCAGCTGCACAAAAAGCAGCAATTGAAGTCCTCATGGATGAGCCACAACACCACGCACGGCTGTGGGAAAATACCGACTACTTCAGAAAAGAACTGCAATCGCTCGGATTTGATACAGGGAATTCCGTCACACCGATTATACCAGTGATGTGTGGAGAATCAAGCGTAGCCAAAGCCATGACTAAGGCCCTCGGGGATGAAGGAGTCATGGCTGGAGCCATCGTGTTTCCAATGGTGGCCAGAGACAAAGCCAGAATTCGAACGCAAATGTCTGCCGGCCTAACCCGAGATGATCTCGACGAAGTGCTTCGACTGTTCGAAAAAGTTGGCCCAAAACTCAACCTTATCTGAGGTGATGCTGTGAACAGTGCGACATTGACCGATGAACAACTCCAATCCCTCGATGCAAGGATTCAATCGATTCCAATTGTGGAAACCCTTGGCATGAAAATTAACAAACTGGAAAAGGGCCATTGTGAAGCGACCGTCCCACGCCATAAGCGCTGGGATGGTATTTACGAAACATTCCATGGAGGGATGCTTGGAACAATCGCTGACACGGTTACCTGTTGGTCGATTTTAACCGAAATCGGAGCGGATGCACACGTTGCTACGACTGATTTCAATATACGATTTTTGCGACCTTGTCATACGGACGTCGTTTGCAAAGCCCATGTTGTTCGAATTGGGCGAACAATGTGTCTCGCTCGTGCTGACCTTTACGATACGAACGGAAAATTAGTCGCAGTAAGTCAAGTCAATTACATCAGGCTCGAAAACAAGCAGTGAGGCTGTACGTTCACTCTTCTTCCAGTGCATCGACGACCGAAAGAAGTTCATCGTCTCCGCCAGCAATTTCTTCGGCATCGTTCAATGGTTCTTGGTATTCGTGTTCGAGACCTTCAAACGGGTTTTGGTTGTCCTCAAGCTGGCACAAAAGACGCCAACGTGGAGCCCAAGAAAGATGAACATACATCGGACCTGGGAGGAGTAAAAGAAGCCAAATGAGACTTTGTGGTAATTCAAGCATCTCGGTAAGGGAGATGGTGAGCAGCGCAAATCCAACAAACGGCATCGGATAGAGAATATACCGCGGAGGCGTCACTGGGAAACGCTTTGTAACTCGAACAATGATGAGAGAAAGCATTCCGAGCAGCAAGCATGCCACCATAATCAGCGAAGAATGGAAAATCCAGTTGGTGAGCCAACTGTCTGAAGCTTGTGCAAATCGGTAAGGCAGAATTAACGCCAATGAAACTAAGAGGCCGTAAAAGGCAGAAATGTTCGACGGGTGAGAGAGCCATAATGGCAAGAGGGTGAAGCGACGAGAAAGGGATGTCCCCAGCAGAGTTTCACGCTCTTTTGAGCCTAAAGCGTCGAGACGCCCTTGCCAACGTGCCGATGTTTCCACACCCCTCCGATGGAGTACAGGTTTTCAATGTGAAGGCCAATAAATCCACAAGAATATGCATTTACTCTCTTCTCAACTTGCTAAAAATGCCTTCAGGTTCGATTTCTAGATTTTCATCGACCTCCAACCATGAACGCTCAAGTAATCCGTAATCAATGGCTTCACGCTCACGGGCATCCTCAATGGTGTCTTCATCACCGTTGACCGCATCGCGCAATGCAATGGCTTGGTTGATGAGAATCACGAATCGTTTGAGCCACGGGTGCGATTGTTGGCGATGACTGAAATGCCCAATCACGGTATAGTCGTCGTCATCTCGTATGAGCAACGTCCCTCCCATCAACTCATCAGCCGTCAAACGTACTCTGCCCTTACCTATGTCTGCCCAAGCCCCATCCGAAAATTGTACCATGACCATTGCGTTTCCGAGTTCAGCATCGCTCATGAAGGGATGATTCATATTCACAGCAAGAGGAATATTCAGCATCGGTGCTCGACGGTAGAAGTAGAGGCCCCCACCGATGGAAAGGGCAATGATGAGCAGGTACAACAGGAAAGTGTACTCAATGAAAGGAAGCAGCAGTCGAAACAAGAGGAGAACGCCCATTTCGTAAACCAAGAGATACCCCACAAACCGTACCGTGAAAGGTCGAGCGATTGGAAGAACATTGAAGCGTCGCATTTCTACAGACAATTCGGCCTGACGCTCGCTCATAGTGTACCATTTGGGTGAACACCTTCAACTTCACGGTACTTCGCTCTAAGAACACCGAAACTTCGATTTGGCTCCATCTACGAGGGCGTGAAATGCTGTTCGATGAATGAAACGAGCCGGACCTTTCAAGAAGTGTCTCGTAAGCATCACCCCGAAGGGGTGAGCGAATATGGTGGAATTGCCGCAAGGAGATGTTACGGAAGTCCGCCGAGGGGGACCGGATTCATTGCAACTTCTTTCCTCCGACATCGCCAGATTATCGACGACGGGATACCTGCGTATTGAACGTCGGCCAAAGGAACAAATGCCTCGCATAGGCCACATTGCTTTCAAAGAGGGAATCCCCATGATGGCGGTGCATGAAGCCACCTCGATCAGTATGGCTCTCGAAGCCTTACTCGACATCGAAAGCGATTGTGCACTCCTCGATTCACTTCTTGCCGTCCATGAGTTGCCGCTGTCTGATGTGGACCGGATTCTCGATCTGTACCCTGAAGCGCAGTTGCAAACCGAGCAAAAGCAGAGTTCAGAAAATAACGAGCACCCGTGGTGGTCAAAAGCAAGGTATCGAACAAGCAGTTGGCGCCGTGAAGAACGCCTCCCGGAAATGGAAACGGTTGTTGAAGCACCCGAGGCTTTGCGTCAACGAAGCCGTGCAATGATGCAGCGTTTCGATGGATTGGAAAAAATGCTTCGGCCGGGTGATGCGTACTTGTTTGACTCACCAGACCCATCACCATTGTTCGACCTGGCGGGACAATTGGCAGTTCACGGGCGCCCGTTGCTGGTTCTAGCCCGACACGACATAGAATCACTCAATGTCGAACACAACATTCCAATTGCGTCAAGCAGTTGGCTCTCGCAGAACAGCAGCACCAAATCTACGGAACCGAGCCTCGAAAACATCCGACGTAAAATCGACTCGTTCCTGTGGGAGAACCTTCGCGCAGTGGTTGTCCTTGAAGGAATCGAGTACCTCTCAAGTATACACGGTGATGACAGGATTGTAAATTTCCTGCGAGACATCGTTGATGGAGTTCGCTTGGAAGACCATCTGTTCTTGACGACAGCTGACTTCAACGCCTTTTCAATGACCACACGCCAGCACCTCTCACGCTACATGACCGACCTTGAGGCATCGGTATTGGAGCACTGGAACCTTGAACCCGACCTTCTTCTTGACCATCCATTATGCGCCCCAGCCAGTGAAGAAGAACGGGAATGGATTGAACAACAACTGCAACAAGCGATTTGGTCATCGAACGGCGGCCCTATCGCACCGCAATCCAGTGTTTTTGGGACGATGGAAGGTGGATTCGACGCTCCCGAGTCAGAAGAAGTTCAAGCCGCCACAGAATCACTGCATTCCGTTGTTCAAGAATGGAGCAATGAAGAAGAACCGGAACCGACGAACAAGAATGCTGAGCCAGTTGCAAACCACCAACAACCGGTGGCCATCGAACAGAGACCTCAGCCCACTGACGCTCCAATTCCAAGAACCCTTCCAGAGGTTGCTAAACCAGTTGTTCCGAGCGCTCAATTTGAGCATTCACATACAGCGAGTGCGCATGCAGAGCGCATGCCTGGCGTGCAGTCAACTGGCCCTCGAAAGGCGCAAAAGATTCGAAGGAAGAAAAAGAGGGCTTTGCCACGACCAAACCAAAAAAAGCAGCGCGCTTTGTTTGCAGCAGTAAGAAATGCGCCTGAAGCAAAAGAACTCAGTGAAGTGGACGCAGGCAGTATTCAACCACCGCAAGCGTTCTCTTCGACTCTTGAGAACTACACGCAGCGACAAGAGAGAGCGGTTGAAAAAATGGCTGCTGTTCCAAAATTACATTCATCAGTACTGGATGCCACTCGCCAACATGTCAACACCCGCGAACATAGGCTTCCAAAGACACCCCTGCCGAATCGACCACTTGATGCGGTGAAAAGTAGGAAGCCGGTCAACACCGAAACATCACTCACCCCGCATATGGCCCGACCCGGTGCAAGAGAGCAAAACCAACACGAAAAACCAAGTCGCGAAGGTGCCTTTCGCCAGCAGTCGAAACCTTCACTGGAAGATAAACTCAGCGTGTGGGAACTTGAAGACAGGGAACGGCTTCGCAAGGAAATGGAGGCGAAAGGCGAATGAATCCACGGCGTGAGAAACTCGCTCTTGCCCTTGAGCTTGCTCGACAAAAACTGGACCAAACTGGCTCAGGAATCGAACGAATCGCACCTCAGAATCGACAGCGTTCTGAACCCTCGAACTCGAAACTGAATCGATTGCTCGGCAAGAATGATGTCGTGGACCGACGTAAAGGCACACTGCTGCAACGAACTGAAAGTGTTGAGCGACCGACGTTTCAATTGGTAGCTAACGGCGTTTTGGGCAAGCAAACTGAACGAAGAAAGCCTGCCATCGAATTTCAATCCAACGGAGATTCACTCTCCGACATAGCGGCACGTCGCATTCGGTCGTTACGCCAACGAACATTCGATTCCATCGAACAGCAGGAAGGGCCTGTCGAAGACGGTTACTTGGGGATGGAACACGATGGCAGCCCGGTATGGAAGTCGGTTCTTGATGGCCATCGTGGCCTTACGACCCAAATTCTTGCAAACGATTTGGCACCTGACGATGAAACTTCACCGTTCCACCACAGCGTCATACTCCCAACTGAAGGTGTATGGCCATCACGTTTACGTCCCGAGGTTCGGAAGAGTTTCAAACAGTGGTTTAGCATTCCAGAAAATACACGCGCAACTCAGGCTGCTGAGGCGGTGGTTGATTCACCTGGAGGTCAACTCAACCCACTCCTCTTCATCGGCGCATCACAAACAGGAAGAACGCACCTGCTTCATGCGACTGCTCAAGCAGTACTGCGCCGTCAAGAAGGGAATGTCTACCTGCTTACAGGTGCGGAGTTCGCAGGATTGGAACGCTTGCCAGAAGGCTGGCAAGATACGTTGGTGAACGCAAGATTGCTTGCAATTGACGATATTGACGCACACGTGAACCATCCCGAACTCGCCCACGAACTTGGCATGATGGTTGACTATGCACTCAATCTTGGCGTTCACGTACTGCTCACTTCGAAGAGCACTCCCGATGATTGGCCTACCTCGCGTCTGTGGGAACTCACCCGTCATGCAGCCTCGGTGCAACTTGAGCCTCCACAATCGACAAGCATGGTTCTCTATGCACGACATCTTTCGCACAAGAAAGGCCTCATGATGAACGACAGTCAATTGGCAAGCCTGGTCTTGAAAGATACCATTGGATGGCAATCGACAAAAGCCAATTTCGACTTGGTCGCTCTCGCTCTTCAATCCGGTGAGGAGGTACTGGATGGAGAAGACGTCACTGCCCTGCTTTCAAATCAACTTGACCTTCAATCGGTGCAACCTCTAGCGGAGCGAGAAAAAGTAGAGGACATCGCTATGCGACTCATCAATTCTGCTGTTGACACAGTATACAGTGACGAAGTTCATGGAGGTATAGACCTCTATTCTGAGTTACCTGAAATCGGAGTCGACGAGTACATCCCACCAGAACTTGACGCCCGGGATCTCGCCGCATCAGGTGACAGACGCCACGCTGAATATCTCAAAATTGCATTGGAGGATACAGCGCCTGCTGCACCATCGGTATTGAATATGCATGAGAGAGAGCAACATCTTGTTGCTCGCAAAGGTCGAATTGAAGACCGTGATATCGGACTGGCGGCTGATGTGTTGACCGATTTGGATGAGGCATTCGATAGCAAAATCAATTCCTTTGAAAGGGATTTAATTGAGAGTTCAAAACAACTTGGTCATCTTGAATCAAAACTTCACGACCTCTCCGAGCGTACTTCCGAAGCAACCATCGAGGAATTGATATCCATTGCAGATGAATTACGGAGAATGGAAAGTAATCTTACTGAATTTGATCCCGACCGCGAGCCTTGGCCAGAAATGGAAGAAGATACTGTTGAAAAAGAAAGGCGAAAAGTCGGTCGACGCTCATCAAAGAAAACCGTAGATCCTCTCGACAGCCATGAGCCTGCTGGAGAATGGAACGTAGACTCCGGCAGCGTTGACATGATGGATTTACTTGACCATACCGCTGAGCCACGTAAAATTCGTCTTGGCCGATTACACCCCGTTCAAAACATGCTGATGGGTGAAGAAGAATGAGACCTCCATGGTGGATGGAAGGCGTAGCCTTCTCATGTCAAGCGAATTGTGGCAAATGCTGTGATGAGCCAGGTGGAATTGTTTACCTGTCCATAACAGATGCTGAACGAATTTCTAAGCATCACAAAATGGAAGTTGAGGATTGGTTGGAAAGAGACTGTCGGCAAACCTTAGACGGCCGATATGTGCTCAAAAGTCGCCCGGTGGATGATGTATGCATCTATTTGGATGGCAACAAGCAATGCACCATCTATACCGTTCGCCCGCAACAATGTGCAGCGTTCCCATGGTGGGGCGAAAATCTCGCTACAGACCGAGCTTGGAAAGAAGTCAAAGAAACATGCCCCGGGCTTACTGCTGATGATGCGCTTGTGATTGATGGAGAGTCAATCCGCATCCACGTCTTTGCCGACAGAGAATCGACAAAGGGTTTCCGTTCTTGGCCACCTTGGAACAGAAAATAGGGTCCAGAAGGCACTCTACCGATTGTTTACAGTTGAATATGGAGGAGCCGCCTTTATACGAAAGAGGTATGTGGAATGTTCCGAGGGGAGCATTTGGCAGACAAGAAGGTACTCTTGGAAGTGACTGAGAACCACCTCAACACTGGCCTAAGAGGCGTTCCAGTTGGCACTTGCCGCACCTCATATGTCACGCCAACTGAAGGCGTTCATTACTGCGGCTATCCGATTTCCGAATTGGCCCAATTTGACCCTGAGGATATCGTTTACCTCTTGTTCCACAAGGAACTTCCGACCGATGAACAGTCCTCTGCTTTCCGTCAAGACCTTGCGAACCGTGCTGCGATCCCTGGAGATTTGGAATCTGTACTCAAAACTTTACCAAAATTCGGCCATCCAATGGACTGGCTCAGCATTGGCATACACACCTTGGGCATGTTGGAAACTACCGAGGATTGGAAGGAAGATGCACTGAATCTCGTTGCACGGATGCCTCGTTTGATGGGACTCATTTTCAGAATCCGTGAAGGTCGAGAAAACGATATTCCCGCTGATGACACATCGATGAACCTCGTTGACCGATTTGTTCATGCGCTCGATTTTGAAGGGGTCGACAAAGCGAAAATGAAGCGTGTAATTTCTACCTATCTCGTTCTTCATATGGACCATGGTGGCGGCAACCTCTCGACCTTTTCAGGTAAGGCAATCGCATCAGGCAAGGCAACCGTTTACTCTTCGATGGCCGGTGCAATGAATGCACTTTCAGGGCCTCTTCACGGACGAGCAAATCAATCCTGCCTTGAATTTGTGCTGAAGGTAGGAACCAGCGACCCGACTGAGGTTGAAGCATTCGTGAGAGCTGAACTCGAAGCAAAGCGACCAATCTTTGGCTTTGGCCACGCAGTCCTTCGGGCTGAGGACCCTCGCGCTACTGCTCAATTCGAACTTGGCTCTGAAATTTGCCCTGACGATGAAAACTTCAAAATTGTTACAACGCTGCGAGAAGTTGCTCCTCGTGTCCTTGCTGAGAATCCAAAGATCAGCAACCCAAACGCCAACGTCGACATCGCAAGTGGCGCTTTATTGCACCACATTGGATTCACCGACCCAACCTATTACACCACCTTCTTTGGATGGGCTCGTGTAGCAGGAATTGGTGCACAAATCGTCGATGAGCGTGCTGTTTTGCGGAACGGAAAGGGTACGCCAATTTATCGACCCAAGTACATCGCTGAAGCACAAACGCTTCGACATATCGAGTGAGACTCACTTCAAAACTGGGCGTGAAGTCTTCCCTGAGCCTCGATGGCCGAGCAGCCGTATCGCTTCCCATGGGGGCGATGCATCACTTGAACGCTCGAGGATGGCTGCGGTTGAATCGCTCCACTGCCATTTTTCTTTCCACATATCGATGAGCTCGGTTTTACGCTGAACATCGCAATCAGACCATGGGAGTACATGGGTTTGAAGTTCTTTCAAAATGTCAAGATGATTTGAAGCAGTTGCAGAATGGAGGAGTTCAGTTTGCTGAGCATCAAGAGGTTTGGTCGCCGGTTGAGTCCATCTCAAGTGCCCCGAAGGCAACCAAGTAACATCAGGGTCTGAACAATCTGTAAGCCCCGTCAAACCGGCATTGAGAATATCGTATTCAGTGTCGAGGTTTGCAGGCCAGACGTAAATCGGATATCCACCCTGATGTGCATTCACACGCCGTATTCGGTCGCCTTTTAAGCCGCCTGTCCGACCGAACGTGAGCCAATTCTGTGGAGGTAAGAAATACTCGACAGCACAGGGAGCCATTGCAGCGCCTGCGTCTTTATTGGCGTGAATCAATCGAGCCAATGGAGTGCCCAAGAACTGTAAAGTACCACGCATTCTTTTGGTGTAATAGGTTCCGAATGGGGGGATGTATGGAGTTAAATTCGCCCAAGGACGTTTTGTTTGAGCCATCTTGGCTGAAGATTCCATTCCAGTATGGAATGCATAGTAGACGGCGTTTTCATGGGGAATCTCGTATTCATCGAGCAAGACTTCGGCTTTCGAGATCATATGACTCATATGAGAGATATGTTGCTTTTTCCCAAAAAATCCACCGCCGTAGAGAGCACGAGGGTGTGGACGTTTGAATTCCACACAACCCATTTTACCCTTGTCGCGCCACTCTGAGTGTATCACGGGGTCTTCAAGCATAGCTTTGAACGAGAGAAAGCCCAACGATGTTAACTCTTCAAGCGTGTGGTTTTCAGTCCACTTCACCGAATGCGGGTATTTGGACTCCGGTACTGAAAGGTGTGCGTCATGATGCAAAATCAGTTCTTGATCACTGGTCAATCGTAAGTCAAATTCGATGCCGTCGTTGAATTGAATGGCGTGCCGAAGACTCTCCAAAGTGTTCTCAGGTGCTTGGTTCCATTTTTGCACCATGTTACATCCAATGAGAACTCCTTTCTAAGCGTAATGATGCTGTGCCCCATCTTCGTGAGTAAACGGAAGCCGCTTTACCGGTCATGTTCGTCATAATACCTATATGAAATCCCTCTGCCCGTCAAAACATGGACCCCTATGGCATCATGATGGGGCTCATCTTGGTGTTGACGCCAATTATTTGTTGGGCATTCACTGCCCACAAGCCTGCAATGCGTGTCCCAATGAAGCGTTGGTTGCAGGTTTTTCACGACCAACGGTACTACCTTCACGCAATGGGTTACATTGTCATCATCAAATGGAAGTCGATTACCGATGCGCTCAACGAACCGATTAAATTGCGAACTGGACATTGGACACAAGCCGTCTATTCGCTCGAAGGGGACTTTACACAGCATGTTCAAGAGTTCTTCCTCAACGACACGCTCACTTCATTCCTTAATTTCCATTACCTGTTCATTTACCTGTTCTTGATTTACGTCACAACCGTGTACTTCGCCTACACTGGCGACCGAGACATGACGGACAAAGTGGCCCTGAATTATCTGCTGATTTACGCTCTGGCCGTTCCTTATTACCTGTTTTTTAATGTGGAAGTCACATCCTCCTGGATACCAGGAATGGAATCGCTGCTGTATCACGAGGGATGGTACAGCGTATTCTATGCAACGCATGACCCACTCGACAATGCTGTTCCATCTCTGCATGTCGCCATACCGTTCGGTATTCTGCTGCTTAATTATCTGCATGTGCGAGAAAACGGAGGAACACTTCGGGAGTGGCGGCATTTCCGATACCACATGTTCGTATTGCTGAATACAGTGTTGTTCATATTCACCATTCTTTATCTTGGCATCCATTGGTTCATCGACATACCACTTGGAATGTTAATTGGCGGTGTTGGAGCATTGTTCATCCACCACCTCCAACCGAGGTTGCGAAATGATTACGGTAGTTTCTTCAAAGGATTCACGAGCAAAAAGATTCGTCAGCATTTGCTGGTAGAGGGAATCGTCGCATTGCTGTTACTCACCACGATTCTCATGGCCGTTCAGTACCAAGAAACGCACGTCGATGAACGCATATCCTACCAACTTGGACCTGATGACTCACGGTTTGAGATTATACAGAAGTTCGAACCTGGGATGAATGTTCATTCCAACATAACGAATCTCGATGATTCCATCACCATGGAGGTGGTTGTTCTCATGGTCGACATCGCACCTCCTGCGATGGAAAACGGCTCGATTGATTGGAGCATCGTGAAGAGTATTGGAGAGGTTCAGTATGTACCTCCACAGTCGACACTTGGAGTGGTCATCGATTCCCCAATGGTCTTCCATTACATCATGATGCATAACCCGAGTCAGAACTCAACGGGTGATGTCATTCAAGTTCGCGTGTTAAACGATTATCATCAGGACTTGATGGGTCAAGCCATCGCTCTTTCACTTGCATCCCTGTGGATGACTGGCTTTGTCATCAATCGCATCCGTCGGCTCAAGAAATACAACAGGAAGTTCTACGACTCAACACCGTCTCATCTCTGGGAACAAGAATGACATTCACGATGAGTGTGTGTTATGAGGGTCTGCCTCGTCCTCACAACAATGGCAGGAGCCGAACGATTGGTCAGTGCAGTGGATGAACTGCTTGATTCACCCGGCGGCGAAATGCTCTCACAATTCCGCACCCATCTTCGCTCAAGAGTGAAAATGCTCGCCCTCGTGTTCGCAATTGGCTTTGTCGCAACGTTTCCACTCACTCGAACTTTTATCGCATGGCTGATTGAGCCACAGCGGCTTCCAAGCGACGTCGAGATTATTGTGATCACACCGGTCGAGTTCATTTTGCTTCAAGTAAGATTGGCTGCCCATGTGGGACTCATGTGCATGGTTGTCGTGTTCCTTTCAGAGGGAAGTTGGAAAGCAAGCAAACATTTTGCCGTTCGTCAACGCCTTGCAGAACTTGATTTCAAAACACCTCGTCCGAACATGACGATGCTCATGACGTTTGTATCGGCCCTCACTTTGATGGTTGCCGGAATCTACTATTCGTGGAATTGGCTTACACCGATGTTGCTTGAATACCTCACGACCGATGCGCAAAGTGCGGGCCTTTCAACTGAGTGGAGACTCACCAGTTACATTGGATTCATTGCGAATTTGGCACTCGCTTCTGCAGTCGGATTTCAAGCCCCCCTCGTCACACTCGCTGTATTGCGACTCGGATTGGTTCGTCGAGCAACCGTTCGCTCCTATCGGCGCCACATTTGGTTTAGTGCGTTTATTCTCGGAGCTTTTTTGTCTCCACCAGACCCGCTTTCGCTGTTCCTCGTAGCCATGCCTGTGGTCATTCTTTTCGAAATCGCCATAGTGATTGATGCAATCACTCGAAAAGAAGTTTTGCCATCCGATTGAGGGAAGGAGGGAGTGTCGATAACGGCACTGCCATACGTCCAGGGGATTGATTGTACATACGTCCGTGGAAATCTGAGCCACATGTCACCCCAAGTTCGGCCTTCTTGGCGGCTGACCAAAGTTCATGTCGATAAGCATCGGAATGACTCCGGTGGAAACATTCGATGGCATCAACACCCGCATCAAGGCAGAATTGGACAAGGTCTGCAGTGTCAATGCAATAGTAAAGTGGATGAGCCAGGGATGTGAAACCTCCTGCCTCATGCACGGCCTTGCAGGCCTCAGCAATGCTCGGTTTAGGCCGAGTGATGTGAACGGGCTTACCGTCTCCAATCCATTCGTCAAACGCCTGTTGTCTTGTCTCAACATAACCGGCTGCGATCATTTCATCTGCCAAGTGCGGTCGGCCGACTGAATCCCCTGCACGCGCTACAACGGCGTCAAAATCAATGGGCATTCCAAGTTCTTCGAGCCGTTGTACCATCGTCTTCATACGTGGAATTCGACCTTGACCCAACGGTGCTAACCATGCTTCGAAATCCATGTGACCCTTACTGGAAAATTCAATGTGCGGGAAATACGCCAAGAGATGCCACGAATCGGAAGCACGGTCTCGTTGTCTTGTTTCCATGACTGCAGCATTTGCTTCAAGACCGGGCATACAGGTAATCTCAACGCCAGGAATGAACTTCATCCCTTCAGATTCTGCAGCCTGCTTTCCTGAACTCCACCCCGAAATGGTATCGTGGTCGGTTAATGACCAAAATTGGACCTTGGACTCAGCCATCATCTTCGCCACGTCCGCGACTGGATGTTCACCATCGCTGTTGGTGGAATGACTGTGAAGATCAAACGCTTCGGTCCACATGTTACAACCCAACCGCTCAACCTCTATTGAACTATGCAGCGTGCTAAAACAAGTCGTCGAGGTTTGGTAAGTCCGGAAGAGAGGGGGTGCTGGGTTGTTCTGGAAGATGTGAGACGGTTTGGGCTGGAGGTGCTTCAAACAACTCATCGAGGTTCGGCATGCTCGGTAAGTGGTCAATGCGCATCTGTGATTCAGCGATGGGTTCCACCTGTACTTCGGTTTGAGGCACCGGTTGCGTTATTTGTGTTGGTAGAGAGACCTGTGTAGAACCTTCAGTTTGGAACTCACGATTCGACGTTTGCCATGGGAGTTCAGGAGTTGGCTTGGTATTCACTTGCCCGGGGAGCGGGATGTTCTGAACTTCCAGTCGGTCGAAGGTGTCTTCGGTCGAGCGAGAGGATTTGAACACTTCACGGCCTTGCTGTGTGTGACGGTGGGGTGCTGGATTCATCTCGACGTGTTGTGTTCCGACAGAACCCATCCCGGTTGACAACGTTGCAAAGGCATCGGTAACATTTTCCGGTTGTACATCCTTGAAGTCTCCAAGAAGAGAGGTGGCCATGGCTTGCGGTTGCGAGGCTTCAGCCGGTTTTGTTTCAAATTCAATTGAATCAACATTCGTAGAAGAAGAGCGGAATTGTGTTGGCATTGATTCGATCGCAGAAAATTGCTCTTCCAGTGTCGGCGCAGATATCATTTCCATTTGCTCACGCTCTCTTGATGCCAAGAACGAGACGATGAAAAGAACCGTTGAGACAATGACCATAGCCATTTCTTCGGTACCAAATCCATCGACAAAGCCGAGTTTCAGAACAGAACTGACAATGGCACATACAGCTGCGATTAAACCCAACACGAGCGATGCTGTCGCAAGGCGTGGTGCTTTCGGGTCCATACATGCTGCTGTCGTTGCCAACCTATGAGCGTTGTTAAACCGAAAGCGAAAGTTCTGCAGCACGAACTGTATTTTCCATCAGCATGGCGATGGTCATTGGTCCGACTCCGCCGGGTACCGGTGAAAGCCATGCAGCCTTTAGGGCCACATCGGGATGAACGTCACCTGCAAGCCGCCATCCACGTTCACGGGTGTCGTCATCAACGCGATTGATGCCAACATCAACCACAACTGCGCCTTCTTTAACCCAGTCTGCAGTCACCATTTCCGGACGACCTACCGCAGCGATGATAATGTCCGCACTTGAGCAAAGAGCCTGAGTATCTTTGGTTCTCGAATGAGCAACTGTGACCGTAGAATCAACACCTTTCGCACTCAGAAGTAACGATTGCGGCATCCCAACTATTCTCGAACGACCCAACACCACCGCAGTTTTACCTTCCGTTTCAATCCCGGCCCACGACAACATTCGCATGACTCCGCTTGGCGTACATGGCAACATCCCATCCATTCGACCTTGAACCAAACGGCCTAAGTTTTGTGGATGGAACCCATCGACGTCCTTTGATGGGTCGATGAGGTCTGTGAGACCTTCTTCGTCCATGTGATTAGGAAGAGGCGATTGAACAAGAATCCCGTGCAAACCATCTTGTTTATTGAGCGATTCGATGGTTTGACGAACTTCATCTTCGGTAGCGTTTGCCGGCAATTCAATATGAGTACTGCGAATACCGAGTCGCTCACAGGCTCGGACTTTCGAGCCAACATAGACATGGCTCGCCGGGTCATCGCCAACAATCACGACTGCCAAATGAGGTTGAGTCTTCTTCTCTAAGCATGCTGCAATCCTTTGAGTGAGTTCTTCTTCGACCTTTGCTGCACAAGCTTTTCCGTCCAGTCGTTGGGCCACCATACCACTCCCAAAGAATCCATGACTTTGAGCATTCGCTTACAGAACCCCTCCACCTGCTTCATGTTCAGAACCGGCAGCGGTCGTAAACAACCGTTCGTCATCCTTGAACGATTTGAATTCAATCGCATTTCCAGACGGGTCGTTCAGGAACAGCGTCGCCTGCTCTCCAACCTTCCCAGGATAACGAATATGAGGTTTGAGTCGAAAATCAACCTCCTTTGCGAGCAGTTGGTCTCGGAATGAATGCCACTGCGCATACTCCATTACCAAACCGAAATGAAACGGTGGTACTTGCTTACCATCAACCCGCCCACCGTCAGTATAATCTGGCATCTTCTGAACCAAATGACAGACGATTTGATGGCCATGAAAATTGAAATTGATGGTGTGCTCTGTTCGACGACCAATTGCACACCCGAGCACATCAACATAGAATCGTTCTGTTTGGTCTAAATCCGTAACGGGAAACGCAAGGTGAAACGGACGCATGAAAAACCGACTGGATGGAGGCTTATCGGATTTTTCACGTACAGTGAATGTAAGGAGCCTGCGGAGGGACTCGAACCCCCGGCCTTCGGATTACAAATCCGATGCACTACCAGCTATGCTACACAGGCGACAAACTGCCCGAGACACTTACCCTTGATGAATGAAACGGAGAGAACAACAAGAAAACGACATGGATTCGAAGCATTTCTTTGAACCAGCGGAAGGGGCAAGTCAAAGAACACGCCCGCATTCGGAGAGGCATGAACCACGATGCCGGTGCAGGATTACTCAACCCCTACTCCCAGTCCAAGGTCGGTAACGATACCATCTTTGGATGGTGGGCTCGGTACCAAGAAGCGGTCAAAAACGGTGCTGACGCCGTAAATGGGACCATTGGAGCACTGCTTGAGGACGACGGAACACTCGCCATCAACAAAGTGGTTGATGAAGCGATTCGGGCAGCACCTCCAGTCGAAATTGCCGCATATGCGCCGTTGAAAGGACTTCCAGCATTCCTCGATCTGGCCAAAACTCTTGCTCTCGGTGAGCACCGTGACGCCATGGATGCGTGCGGCATCTCGATGACCGCAACTGCAACGCCGGGTGGCTCTGGCGCACTGTTCCTCGCAGCAGCCAATTTTGCGAACCGAGGCGACAAAGTACTCCTTCGAGACCGACACTGGGGCCCTTACAAGGGATTCCTGTCGGGCTGTGACTTGGGTTCAGAAGTCTATGCACTGTTACCGAAAATCGATGACTCGCCGTATCCATTTGTTGATATTGAAGATTTCAAGGCCAAACTTGCCTCACTCTGTTCGACCCAAGACAAAGTCATGATTTGGCTCAATGATCCAGCACATAACCCTACAGGACTTTCTCTGACGCCTGCAGGACGAATGGCCGTGCTTGAAGCGGTGATGGAAAGCGCTTCTGCCAACGAGAATGTTGGCCACACTTTACTCTTGGATTCTGCGTATCATCTGTATGCAGAAGAACCTCATGGATGGAGCCAAACCATTCTTGAATCAATTGAAGAGGGTTGGCCATGGACTGAAAATTTCCTCATCACCTTTGCTCTTTCGCTCTCGAAGTCTCACACCATCTATGGCCTGCGAACGGGTGCTCTGGTCAGTATCCATCCCGACGCAGAAGTCACCGAAAAAATCGACATGGTGATGGGGGTTACTGGACGGCAGACATGGTCAGCAGCACCTCGAGTAGCACAATATACCGTCAGTGAAATGCATGCATCAAGTGCAGGTGGCAAGGCATGGGGTCTTGAGAGGGACCGCTTACAGTCTCTGCTTGTGAACCGCAGGAACCTTCTCAAAGAGTCATGTGAAAAACTGAACGTCCCCCTCAATCCAACGCATGATGGCTTCTTTGCGTGGTTGGAACATGACGATCCACAGAAGATTGCAGAGGCCTGTGCTGAGCAAGAAGTGTACCTCGTTCCGCTCACCGGTGGGGTTCGCATCGGCCTATGTGCAGTCCCGTTGGAACACATTCCTCGCGTCGCCGAAGCGTTAGCACACGCACTCAAGTGAGGAATCACGATGCCCGGGACGAGAGAGAATTTCCTCATTGCAGGGGCAATATGCATTGTCGCAGGGGCTTTTTTCACCGTTGCCAACATCATGTCCATCGCTGGAACAATAGGGATAAGTGGCATCGTTTTGTTCATACTTGGTATGTCGATTCGTACTGAAAAGGGAATGTCTGACGAAGAAATTTCCAATTGGAAACCGGACTCAGCACAACTTCCTGATGCTGGACGTGTCATGTACAGAGTGGACATCACGCTTGATGAGCCGAAGAAGTGCACCGTCATGTGCGGACCATGTGGGCATATCGAGTTACTCGATGGGGATAGACCAAGTCAATTTACTTGCCCAGCATGCGCTGTTTCACTCTGGGAAGAAGAAGAGTAAGCGGCAAATAACGATCGCTTCAAAAGTCCACAAAAAGACCTCGGGGCTCCATAGAATTGAAGGGCATGAATTGACACGACGCATCATGGACGCAGACTCCTTGCTCAACCCCGAGCGCAGAATGCTGCGCCGAATGCAAGAGAAGCCTGGGCATGAATGGTCTCTCACTGAAATTCTTGAAGCGTGCCAATGGAAGGACCAAGCGGTCGCCGTCGGAGCCGGACATGGCCTTACCAACGGCGGGCTTGTAAAAACAAAGGAAAACAGTTCGTCACTCGTGCGGCTCGCAACTGAAGGCGTCAAGGCAAAGGAGAGTGGGCTGCTTGAAGCGCGATTATGGAGTTGGATTTCAACGCATGAAGAGCCATCAATGGCCAATCTCCAATCGAATTTTGAGCGTCATGAGGCGGGGCCAGGTGTTGGACTAATGAAGCGGTTGGGCGTTCAAATGTCCAATGGCGCCTTTGCCGCGGAAAATCCAGAGCAAGTCACGACACAAATTGCGGAGAGAACTGCATTCATTCAATCGTTACCACAACCTGAAAATTCGCTGGATAGCGACATGTTGGAGCATTTCAAATCACGCCGTGGCCTGATTGAATCGGTTGTATCGACAACACGAACATGGACGCTGACCAGTGCCGGGCAGGCGGTTGCTTCAGATTCACTTGTCGAAAAACAATTCATTACTGAGATTACCAGTGAACTTCTGCAATCGGATGAATGGAAAGATGCCGAATACAGACCGTTCGATGTGACGCTTGAATCCTCAACACCGAGAACTGGACGCAGCCATCCTATGCAGGCATTGATTGAGCGTGTACGCAGCATATTCCTTGAGATGGGATTCTCAGAATTGGTCGATGACTATGTTCAAACTGCTGGATGGAACATGGATGCTCTGTTCATTCCACAAGACCATCCAGCACGAGAAATGCAAGACACGTTCTACTTGGAAAACCCTCAATCAATTGAGCTTCCAAAACACCTCACGGATGCTTGGGGTGCGATCCATGAACACGGTGGAGACACCGGCTCGGTGGGTTGGGGTGGTTCGTTCTCTGCCGAAACCTCAGAAAAAGGGCTGTTGCGCACACATACAACGGTCAACACCATCCAATATCTTGCAGAGAACCCAACCGAAGCATGCCGTGTCTTTTCGGTCGACCGGGTGTTCCGTAAGGAAGCAATTGACAGAACACATCTCCCTGAGTTCCACCAAATTGAAGGAATCATCATGGAAGAAGGAGCAAACTTGCAAATGCTTGTTACCACGCTCAAAACGTTCTATGCAAAGATGGGCTATCCAGAAGTTCGAGTCCGCCCTGCCTATTTCCCTTACACAGAACCAAGCCTCGAAATTGAAGTCAAATGGAGAGGAAAGTGGTTGGAACTGGGTGGAGCAGGCATTTTCCGACCTGAAGTTACCGAACCTTTAGGCATCTCTTCACCGGTACTCGCATGGGGAATGGGCCTCGAACGGCTTGCTATGCTGGTTCTCGGTCTTGATGACATTCGCCAACTCTACATTTCAGATTTAGAATGGTTACGAAACCAACCGATTCTGTGACGGCGCTCAACGAATGCAGCGATTCACGGGGTGTGGCCCGTATATCGTCAATCGGGTATTTAGGCAAAGAGAATTGAGGTCTGCATGCAGTGGACCGATACGATGGTTCACTGGAGGGATACAACATGACCGATTTCCAATCACTCGGACTCTCCGAGACACTTCTCAAAGCTGTAGCCTCAGAAGGCTATACTTCACCCACACCCGTACAAGAACAATCTATTCCGCCCTTGCTTGAAGGTCGAGATGTGCTTGGTGTTGCTCAAACCGGAACCGGTAAAACAGCAGCATTTGCCTTACCTGTTCTGCAAATCATGGGCCGAAAAAGGCCACAAGGAAAGCGACACATCCGTGCTCTTATTCTTTCACCGACCCGTGAACTGGCTGCACAAATCGATGAAAGGTTTGCTGCCTACAGTGAACACATGGACATTCGACATCGGGTTATTTTTGGCGGTGTTAAACAAAATCCACAAGTTCGCGCTCTGCAAAAGGGACTTGATATTCTCGTTGCTACGCCCGGGCGACTTCTTGACCTCATTGGGCAAGGTTTTGTAGACATCACCAAAGTCGAATTCTTCGTCCTGGATGAAGCAGACCGAATGCTCGACATGGGATTCATTCGAGACATTGAGAAAGTTCTCAAGCTCCTTCCAAACAAGCGTCAAAATCTGCTGTTCAGCGCAACAATGCCAAAATCGATCGCTAAGCTCGCTGGTTCATTTTTGAACAATGCAGTCATGGTCGACGTCAGTCCACAAGAAATGACAGTTGACCGAATTGAACAGAGAATCATGTTCTTGAGAAAAGCAGACAAGCGGAGATTGCTGGTGCAACTCATCAAGGATGAGCGGGTAAAGTGTGGAATTGTATTCACACGAACCAAACACGGTGCAAATCGGCTGGTCAAGCAATTGGACCAGAGCAACATCGCAGCAGCCGCCATTCACGGTAACAAGAGCCAAGGCGCCAGAACTCGGGCATTAGCAGGATTCAAAGACGGTTCCATACCTATTCTTGTTGCGACCGACATTGCCAGCAGAGGAATCGATGTCGATGGTATCACGCACGTTTTCAATTACGATTTGCCGAATGAACCAGAAAGTTACGTCCACCGTATTGGAAGAACTGCCCGTGCAGGCCGCAGCGGTATTGCTTACGCTTTCTGTGACGATTCGGAAAGCGGGTATTTGGTTGGTATCCAGCAACTGATCGGAAAAGAAATTCCTGTCGAAAGTTCACACCCATTCCATTTTATTGGAGCAATCCCCAAACCGGGGCAAAAACCAGGGAAAATCAAAGAAAAGTCTGGAACCAAAAAGCGTCCTCGTCATCAAAACTCAAACCGAGGAAGGCAGAACAACAACCGTTCATCAGGTGGAGAACAATCGGGCCGCCCACGCGGAGGCAACCGTTCCCGTAATAACCGCGGAAATCAAAACAGCCGCGGTAACCAGAACAATCGTTCAAACCGAGATTGAGTCATCAATTGAATGACCGCCCAGGCGTCATATGATGAATGCTTCAGGTTCGAGATTCGAGCTCTGGAGAGAGAAATACACCTGTGAGTGCGTTCCCTGGAAACCAGTTTTTGACTGATGTGACGTCGAATCCGGGTGCTATGGCTAAGCCACAGCAGAACCGTTCAATCGTGGATGTGCTCTATGAGCGAATCACTTGTTGGTGACTGGAAGGCCGTTGGAGTCCTTGAATCCACCAGTGATGACCATGATCAAGTCGATAAGAGCCCAGATTGTACATCCGCCTAGAGTGATGAGCTTGAGAATTCCTGTTACGGTCTTCCCGGTGTAAAAGTGATCCGCTCCGAGCCCTCCGAGGAAGAGAGAGAGGAGCAGGAGTGTTGTCCAATCTTTGTCTGATGTCATTGCTGCTTGTTCCATGCCTTGTGGTTGCATAACCTCCGCTCTGCATGTCGCATTATAATGGTTCTGCCGACAAAAAGGACATTAACCCGAATCTCAACGTCCGTACAATGAAATGGCCGGGAATCAATGCTGCATCCATTACTGCCGCTGTTACCAGCGGCGCACTGGTGGTTTCAGCAGTTCTTCCGCACGGCAGAGTCGACGGAATGAGCCTCTGTCCAATATACCACCTCACCGGAACCGAATGCCCTTTTTGCGGCATGTCGCGTGGATTTGTCGCCATCACTCACTTCGACGTTCCTAGTGCATTGGACTTCAATCCAGGCTCACCGCTTATCTACGGAGCCTTCGTCTACCTCCTGTGGGCATCGATCAAGGCCCTTCGCAACGGAGACAAACAATTACAACCAATCAACAAAACACTCTATCTTGCTTGGATCACTCCTACACTTCTCATCTTTTCCTACATGTTCTATTCGCGAGTACTCAAACTATGGATTTTATAACAGCAAAACAAGGAGTTTGAAGCATGGTCGTGACTGGATATGAAAATACTGCGCTGATACTCATTGATTGTCAAAAGGGGTTTGATGACCCGAAATGGGGAATCCGGAACAACCCTCATTTTGAGATAAATACCCAATCGTTGATTCATCATTGGAGGCTTGGTCATCACAACATTGTCCATGTACGCCATTCATCCACAGAAGAGGGTAGCCCCCTGAGACCTGAAACGCAAGGATTCGAGTTCTATGACTGGGCAATTCCAATGAACGGTGAAAAGGAGTTTGTCAAAAACGTCAACAGCGGTTTCATAGGTACCGAACTCGAAGCTTACCTGCGAGAAAACGGAACGACAAGTTTGGTCATAGCAGGGCTCACAACCAACCACTGCGTATCCACTACGGTGAGAATGGCGGGTAACCTCGGCTTTGATGTTGAACTGGCCTCGGATGCATGCGCTACGTTCCCACGAGAATCACCGGATGGCGAGATGATCGATGCTGATCTCATCCATACTACAGCCCTAACAAGCCTTCACGGTGAATTTTGCACCGTGAAGACCTGCAGTCAAATTCTGAACAATCTTTAGACTCACTCAAGAGTACTTTTGCCACTCAGTTCCGGTCCACCAGTAGGTGTTACCGTCGTCCATTGCTCTCCAGGTGTAACCTGCTTCATCGGTCCATTGTCGCAGAACTGTAGGTTCGGCAACAGCAGGTTGTGGAATGACTTCCACAGTCTGAACCGGCTGAACTTGAGCAACTTGAGTCACTGGAGCAACTTGTGCGACTTGCTGTGCAGGTTGGTACTGTTGAGTTTGTTGAACTTGCTGATACTGCTGAGTTTGCTGCACGGGTTCAGTTGCGTATGCGGTTGCAGCTGCTGCTTGAGTCCCTGCATATGACGTGGTTGAAATCGGTTGCAATTGGTTTTCCAATCCGCCCTGAACGAAGTTCTTCGAGGCATCATCATCCCCACTTCGGCTGCGCATGAACAACAATCCGCCTGCGCCACCGCCAAGGACCAAAATCACAACGATAAGAATCCATAGGAATCCGCCTTCATCGTCTGAATCACCGCTTGCACCGTCTGTCTGACCTGTCGTATCGGTCGTGTCTGTTGCATCTTCAGCCGGAGGCATCAATACCTTGTCAATGACGTGGATGATACCGTTGGAGGTCATCACATCAGCACCGGTAACCGTTGCGTTTCCGATGCGTACTGAAGCACTCATTCCGGTGGTGACCGTCAGCGTAATGTTGTCGCCGTTGACCATCTGTACAACCATTCCGTCGGTGATGTTGGCACTCATGACAGCGCCTGAATAGACGTGATGGAGGAGAATATCCGTCAATGCAGCCTTTCCTTCAGGGGTGTCCAATGCTGCCAAATCGATACCAGCATCGGCAAATGCTTGGTCCGTTGGAGCAAAGAGCGTGAACGGCCCTTCACCCTGGAGTGTGACCAGTAGTTCAGCCTGAATTACAGCTGCGACCAGTGAGTTGTGCACACCTGTGCATTGAGCAGTTCGAGGCAAATCGTTTGGTGTATCGGTGGGGGTCAATACCTTATCGATGACGTGGATGACGCCGTTGCTTGTGTTCACATCTGCCAAGGTTACGGTGGCACCGTTGACCATGACGGTGTCTGCGACGGTGAACCAGAGCGGTTGACCGTTGACGGCGTTTGCCGACATGCACTCGGTAACTGCCGAGGAAGGGACTGCTCCAGCAACAACGTGGTAAAGCAGGATGTCCGTAAGAGCAGCTTTACCATCAGCGGTATCCAA